>DASYLL010000246.1:0-5812 GCA_036009605.1 Thermoanaerobaculia bacterium
CAGATTGAATTTGAATCCCTCCCCCACCCTCTCCGCGAAGAACGTCTCGAGTGACATGGTGTCGTGGTCCCACGGCACCCGCTTTTCCGGTTTCTTCTTTGTTTGCTTCTTTTCGTAATCGGATTTGCGGTTCTTGTCGATGTGTTCGATGTCGTAGGTGAGGACAAGGTCGTATTTCGCGTTCTTGCCGCGGGCGTCGGTAATCCATTGCAGCGTGGCGCGTTCGGGGTTTCCGTGCTGGCCGTCGCCGGAGAGGACGTACGTGTCGGCGATGATCTGTTCGAAAAACTCCGGGGTCGCGTTGTTGTCGCTGCCGTGGTGCGGGACTTTAAGGAGGTTGACGACGAGTTTTCCGCCCTTCAATAGCTTGCGTTTCTTCAGGCCCTCGATGATGAGATCGCCGCGGGCATCGCCGGTCAGGAGCATCGTCCTTTTCGCGGCCCCTTTTCCGAATTTCACAAGGCAGACGATGCTCGACAGGTTCTTCACGCTCTTGTCCGCATACGCCGCAAGAACCGCCTCGGCAGTCAGGCCTTTCTCTTCGATGTATTTGTCGAACTCTTTCTGCAACGCCTTGATCTCACTGTCTGCGGGTCCGGTGATCGTGAGCTCGAGATCCGCGAGCTTCAGCGGTTTCTTTGTTTTTTCGAGCGTGATCAGCGTTGCTCCGCCTTCGGCGTTCGTGAAGGGATGATTGAGCGTCGCGGTCTGTCCCTGCTCCATCAGAAAACGGTGGTCATCGCGAACGGTGCGGCCTTCGCCGTGTCCGGCCAGTACCGCGGCGATACTCTGTGCGTCGAACGCGGCCTGGTCTTCGTCCTCATCTTTGGCGAGGAGCTCCTTTTCGAGCCGCGAGATCAATTCAGGCGTCGGCTTGCTGTTGACGCTCGCCTGCACTTTGTCCGTGAGCGTCTTGTAGTAATCGTCCACGGAGTCATTGAGAACGTCATTGAAGACGTTGAGCCATAGTCGCGTCATGCGAATGGTGCGGTCGGCGACGGGAGAGTTGTCGTCGATCTCGCGCTTCAATGCGCCGAGGAGCTTCTTGACGCCGACGATGTGATCGCTGTCCATGTGGCTGACCATGACCAGCTCCAACGGCAATTGCGCGACGCCGAGGTTCGCGACGAGCTCGTCGAGGCGCGGACGGAGATGGTTCTCGTAAACGCGTCCCGGGCCGCCGTCGATGAGCGCGATCTTCGGCTTCGCACGCGTTCCCCAATGCAGCAGCAGGCAATCGCCTTCTTCGGCGGGCAGGGCTTCGAGAGTGAAGAGCATGACGAGACCTCCGAATTCGATTCAGATGGATTGCATCGCGCGCAATACGTCGACGAGACCGTGACCCTGGAAGTACTTCTCGCGGCCGAGATCGGTCGCGCTGTCGAGCAGGATTTGTTTGACGCGCTCGGGATTTCCGATCAGTTCGCGATGTCGCGAGATCAACATCGCCGCGGCACCGCTGACGAACGGCGCGGCCATGCTCGTTCCATCGAGCTCGCCATCGACGTTGCCGCGCATCGGTCCGCGGATTCGTTCTCCCGGCGCGACGACATCGGGCTTGATGCGGCCGTCGCCCGTCGGACCTCGACTCGAAAAATAGCTCACGCCGTACACGTGCGGTCGCGAGCCATGCGTCGAGCCGACGGTAATGACATTGCGGGCATTACCGGGATCGGTGATCGACGAGGAGACGAAGTTGCCGAAGCCGATCTCCATTTCGTTCCAGCCGCGATTCCCCGCCGCTGTAACGACGACCACGCCGGCACCGACGAGCCGATCGCACGCCACGCACACAGGCGTCGCGCCACAGCCGTACGTGCGCACTTTGTGCGGAATCGACATGCTGATGTTGACGCCGTGGATGATCGGTCCGCTGCTTCCCGCGCGCTGGTTGACGAACTGAACGTATTCGAGCGCAGCGAGCACCGCAAACTCCGTCCGCTCCACCGAGTTGCGATGCACCACGCGCAGGTCGTACAGGTCGATGTCGGGACAGACGCCCTGCAGAATGACCTTCTCGCCTTTGTCGGTCGGCTCACGCCAGTCGCCGCCGAGAATGCCGGCGACGTGCGTGCCGTGATCGGACGGCAGGTCGGAGCCGTCACCGACCGAAGTAATGCGAATGAGCGGCTCGATCAGATTCCAGTCAGGCGGCAGCTGTTGTTCGAGCTGGTCCGCGATCGCGTTCAATTTCTCCCGCGCGACTTTGTGAAACTCTGCATCGCCTGGCGTTCGACCGGGCAGCGTCTCGAGCTCTGCAATCACGCGATCAATGACTTTGCGCCGGGTTCTCTTGTCATGCGAAGCGATGAGATCGAAATTGCGGATGCGCTGAATCAGCGTGAAATCGAGTGTGGCTTTGATGCGGCGCGGCGTCTCCGTTTGTGCGCCGTCGCGGTCGAGCAGATAGTGGTCGACGAACGACGGATGGCTTGTAGCGATGCCTGAATCGATGACCGCCCATGTCGTACCGCGGCACGAAACTTCGAAGACGCGCTTCGCTGCATCAGCCTTGATCGTACAGTTCGCCGCATTGGCGATCGTCGCCTCGCGATCGAGAAACACGCGCTCGATGAGCTCGGGCTCCTCACCGCGCATCTCCGGCTGCAGCGCGGGCGGAATCGCGCCCATCACCAACGGCCAGGCGTTGGCGCCGGTAGCGAGCTCCCTGCGCCAACCCATCGCCACCTGTTCCGCGTGCGCTTCGATCCAGCTGATGAGCACCTCGCGATCGCGCGGGCTTCGATACGGATCGAGGTTGTACAGCGGCGCGACGTCGGCCGGACTCTCTTTCGCAATCAGGAAGACACCGATCAGAGCTGCGAGCGGCGCCGCTTCGAGCACCCGTCGGTCGAGTCCAACCTTCTTCTTGAACTCGCGCGATTCGTGAACTTCGTCTTTGCCACGAATGTGTCCGAGGGAATCGAGAATTGCGTTCGACAACTCGGCCTGCAATTCCGGTCCCTGATCGCCATAGAGCGCTGAAAGGTTTTTGCGATGCCACCACTTCGTGAGCGGCAGAAGGATGCGCACGAGCTCATCGAAGTACACCCACAGCGCGACGAAGTTGTCGAGCGGCGAGACATTCGGCGTGCCGCGCTTTTCACCCGCCGCGAATTCCCTGCGGTATGCGGTGATAGCGTGATGCAGCGCGTAACCAACGGATGTCGTGCTGGCCGTTTTCGCCGGCGCCACGAGCACTCGCTGCGGCTCCTCGGGCGCATTCGCAAAGCCGAGCCAGACGTCCGTGACGATGCCGCCGTCCTGCACGAAGTTCTCGAGCGCACCCGGTCGCGTGCGTCCGAGAAGAAAGTATTCGATGACATAGGCAGGGATCTTCGCAGCGCTTGATTTACCCGCCTGTTTCGACGTCGCCATGAGCGTCTCCTCGGAACGATCTTAGAGAATTTCTATTTTGTTCCGGAAAGGAATCTCACGAATGCGCGGTCCACCCGCGGCAACGATTGCGTTCGCGAGTGCGGGAGCGACGACCGGTGTCGGCGGCTCGCCGGCCCCCGTCGGCATCACTTCTCCATTCGGATCCTTGTCCTCACGCAGATCTCGCACGACCTCGGGACCCGGGTAGACGAAGTACGTCGAGATCTTTTTCGGCGTCTGATGAATGCGCAGCACGGGATAGTCATCGAAGTTGGTCTGGACGACTGCGCCCTTCGTCACTGTGATCTCGCCGAGCATGGCGATGCTCAATCCGTAAAGGATGCCACCCTCCATCTGCGCGCGAACGCGATCAGGATTCACGACGGTGCCGCAGTCGAGCGCTGCATGAATTTCCTCGATGACCAGCTCATTCGCGTCATTGAACGAAACCTCGATCACGATGGCCATGTAGCTCAGGAAGCTGCGATGCGCGGCGATGCCGAGGCCGTGACGTGGAGGCAGGTTGCGCTTCTTTTCGTCCCACCGGGATTCGTTGGCGACGCGCTCGACAACGGCGCGCAGGCGTCGCGTGTCAGGCGGATATCCGGGCGAGATCTCGCGTTGATCGCCGCCGATCGACATCATTCTGCGATCGACCGGAAAAAGGTTGTTGTCGTAACACTCGACTCCTTCGGCTTTGAACGCTGCCTCGTCGATCAGGCGGCCGCGCCCGATCAGATCGAGCAGATAGTCCTTTGAATCGCGGCCCGCGGCGATCGCCATTTCATCGGCGAACGATCCGATTCCGAACGCGTGATAGATGTTGCCCACGGAGCGCATCCATCCGCAGCGAATGTGGGACGGCGCGGGACAGTTCTCAATGCGCAGCGCGTCGATGGCGAACGGCATGTCTTCGAGACCCTGCGCGCGCTCGATAGCGGAGCCGTAGCGATCTTCGCCGCCGTTGTGAAACGCGGCACGCGCTTTCGCGAAGAGATCGCTCGCATTGGCGGGCAAGGCAAACGGCGCCGGCGGAAAGATCGTCGCAAAGAAGGACGAGAACGCGCTGCGATGCAGCAGTGCGGTGGGACGGCCACCTGCGCCGAGGGCGGCTTTGAAGTGCTGGCCGTTCACTGCGTTGAAGAAACTGAATTGGATGTCGTCCTCGCGCGACCATTGCACGCGAATCGGCACGCCCGGATGTTTGCGCGCGAGGAATGCCGCTTCCATGACGTAATCGGGATTGGATTTGCGTCCGAATCCGCCGCCGAGCAAGGTCACATGAATTCGGACACTGTCGCGAACGCGTTTCTTGAGCTCGTCGCGGCGCTTGAACAATGCTTCTTCACTGATGCCGAGGCGGTTTGAAATCTCTTTGTTGAACGCATCCTGCGCTGGTCGTTCGCAGTCTCTGAGCTCTTTCAGTTCGGTCGCCTGCCAGACCAGCCACTCCACCGGATCATCCGGCTCGAGCATCGCCAGTCCGACGTAGTGTTGCGCAAGCTCGGGGCCTTGAGTCGGGGACCAGATCTCCCATTTGCCGTGGTCGTAAATCGCGATTGCCGCAGGCGGCTCCATCGGTGTCTGTGCGAGGTGCGGGACGTAATAATCCGCTTCCACGGTTTGCGCAGCGAGCGCGAATGCGCTGTCGACGTCATGCTTGGGCGTCTTCCGCACCACTTTGCCCGGCCGATGCGTCGACGTTTCGAGCTCGCGTCGATAAACGACTGAATCGTAATCGGCGTTTGGTCCGAGATCCCATTGAACAAGGTGTGCAAGCGCGCGACGTCCCTGCCACGCGGCCCAGGTGTTTTCTGCAATGACCGCAACGCCGGCGTGCGGGATGAAGTTGGCGCCGACACCGCCGGTTGTTCCGAGCTGGAAACCGTCAGGCAGAACCGGCTCGACGAACTTGACACCGGGCACTGCAAGCGCCGCGGTTGCGTCGAACGATCTCAACTTTCCGTTGGCTACCGGACAGCGCACGATCATCGCCGTGAGCATGCCGCGACCGACGTCGACATCCGCGCCATAGACCGCTTTGCCCGTGATCATGTCTTTGGCATCGACAAACGGGATTTCCTCCTTGCCGATGTATCGCAACTTGTCCGGCTTCTTGAGCACGCGTTTGACGTCGTCTGTATCGGGCAACGGTACTTTGCGCGCGTGCAGCAGAAGGCGGTGGTATTCGACGGAGCGGCCGGTGCGGTCGTGATACACCTTCTGCTTGCGCGCCTCGAGCTCGGATTCGTCCTTGATGCCCCATTTGCGCATTGCCGCGCGGATCATCACGAGCCGGATGCCCGCGCCGAAGAGCCGCATCGGGAGGTAGTACGCGGCCATGCTTCGCGAGCTGTCGGTGAACTGCGCGTCCTCTCCTCTCACGATCGCGGGCGCGCCGGGTACGGGATACGGAAACGGCACACCGAAATGC
>DASYLL010000247.1:0-7224 GCA_036009605.1 Thermoanaerobaculia bacterium
ATAGACGAAGCCGCCGCTCTGCGAAAACTTCACTGCGTTCGACAACAGATTCAGCAGGATCTGTTTGAGGCGCACTTCATCGAGGTGCGCGGTGGCGAGCGCGGGATCGAGTTTCGTGATGATCGCAACGTCGCGTTCCGCGGCCATGCCCTTGATGACGCGATCGACGGTGGCGATGGTCTCTCGCAGATCGAACGGTTGCAGTTCGAGTTGCAGCTTGCCGGTCTCGATCTTGGCGAGATCGAGGATGTCGTTGATCAGATCGAGCAGATGGCTCCCGGCCGTGCGGATGTTCTCCACCATCTTGTACAGACGCGCGGGCAGCACGGTCTGCGTGACATTCAAGAGGATCGACGAGAAGCCGATGATCGCGTTCAGCGGCGTGCGCAGCTCGTGCGACATGCTGGCCAGAAACTGATTCTTGGAGCTGTCCGCGGCGATGAGTCGCAGGTTCGTCTCGCGCAGCTCGTTCGTCCGTTCGTGGACGCGATGTTCGAGCGCGATGTTCAATCCTTCGAGATCGCGATAGAGATGCGCGTTCTCGATCGCCGCCGCGGTTTGATTCGCGATCGCGGTCAGCAGCACGAGATCGCCCTGCGTGAACGCGTTCTTCTTGAAGCTCTGCATCGAGATGATGCCGATGACGTGATCACGGGCGATCATCGGCACGCCCATCCACGACTCGGTCTGCAGTCCATCATCGAGTGACGTCACGCCGAGCTTCCGCTCCTCGGACGAGCTGCCGATGAGCAGCGGCTGCGCTTTGTGGAAGACCCAGGAGTTCAGTCCGTCGTCCGTGAGCGGCAGACGCACTTTCGGCCGCACTTCGCCGTCGACGACGGAGAGCTCGAACGACAACTCGTTCGTCGACGCGTCGTGCAGCGCGATCCCGAACATCGAGACGTCCATCACTTTGCGACATTCGGTGAAGACCTGCATCAGCAACTCGTCGGTCGTGAAGTTCAGCGAGATGGTTTTGCCGATGTTCGTGAGCGAGGCCAGTCGTTGAATGAGCTGTTCACGATCGACGCGGACTTGCGCGAGGTTACGCGCGACGACGTTGGCGATGATCCACGTGAACGCCGATGCGAGGACGCCGCCCCATCCGATCGAGCCATACGCGAACGCCGTGAGAATCGCGTACGGAATCGTGACCAGGTAGATCGACGTGTCGATGACCGCGGTCTTCAGCGTCGTGGAGATCGAGTAGCCATACGCGCGCTCGACGCGAGCGACGATGAGGTTGTTCGCCAGCACGAGAACGATGCCGCACGCGGTGATGCGCAACGCCGCGGGACCGCTCGGCTCGAGCAGCGGTACCGTTCCACCGATCACTTCATAGAACTTCACGGCCACGATGACCGGGATGCCGTACGTCGCGAAGAGCGCGAACGTGCGTGCCCATTCGAATCGCGAATCGCGCATGTCCACGTGCTGCGGTCCGATGCGGCGCATGCTGAGGATTCGTTGCGCCGCCGCCGCGAGCACGGCGATCCATGCGGACAACACGAGGCCGAGGAGCGGCGCCATGGCCATGTAGACCGTGACGGCGAGCGACACGAAGATCTCTTCGGTCAGCTTGAACTTGAGCAGCGCGAGGATGACGGAGAAGAGGAAGAAGAGGACGATCAGCAGTGGTCCCGATTGTCCGAGAGCGGCGATGACTGCGGCCGGTTCATCGCGTCGGATGAACGTGGCTGCGACCAGCGCCAGCATGCCGATCACTCCATGTTGGAGATGCACGGCCAGGACGCGTTTGCGCGACCACGGTTCGTGCTCTGCCGCTACGAGCGCCATAGACCTCCGTCGTTTGGGGAGAGAGAGGTCGTGATCGTAGCACCGCGACTGGAGGGGAGAGGATGGAGTGCGGGAAATCAGGGAGTGCGGCGGTTGCCGCACTCCAAACATCTACTCCGTTACTGCTGCTGTCCGCTCGGGTTCGGCTCGACAACGCGGCCGTCAACGGCAGCACCGACCGTCGCGAGGAACTCGGCTTCGACTGCGGGATCGCCACCGATCGGCTCACCCGCACCGCTCGTGACTGCTTCGGTCGGCGGAGAGTAGATCGTGGAGTTGATGGTGCGGCGCACGAACGGCTGCTGCAACTCGGTTCCCGCGACTACGACCACCGGCGAGCCGCCCGACGCCGGCGCGGCCGGTCCGAGGTAGGTCACGCGCGGCCGGGACTGGAACGGAGCCATCGTCGCGGCGGCCGCGGACGACGACATCATCGGCGGAGGAAGCGGCTGGGATTCGGATCCGGCGGGCGCTGCGCCCGTGGGCACGGTGCGCACACCCGGAGTCACGACGGGACTGCCGTTGCCGAGGTTGCGGTTGGTCGTGCAACCGAACGCGACCATCGAGGCAAAGAGAGAGATCGCGAGAAGCGTGCGGGATCCGGCACGCTCAGGTAAGTGGCTGTTTTTCAGTGACTTGCTCATGCTGTCTCCTTGTGATTCACGATTGTGATTTAGAGCAATTCGCGGACCAAATAAAATCGGGAACAGCCGTTGCTATAGACCTCCGGCGTAAGGAGAAGACACACAATGAACCGTAACCGTCCCCTGATTTTTCTCTCGATCCTGCTGGTGGCCCTGGTCACCAGCGCCTGCTCGATGAATCGCCAGACGCCTGCATCGTTCGACAAGCCCGCCATGGAAGGCGACATTCGCGCCGCGATTGCCGCCGCCGTCCCGGGCAAGACCTTCGCGCTCGAAGTGAACGTGATGGATGAAGGCCGCGTGAAGTTGTCGGGACACGTCGAAAACTCGCAGGACCGTGACGCCATCCTCGCCAAGGTTCGCCAGGTGAACGGCGTCCGCAGCGTCGACGCGTCGGACTTGCACGTAGGGTAGCAATCCGTTGTCGGTTGTCGGTTGTCGGTTGTCTGTGATTTCGCACGAGAGCTCACAGACAACCGACAACTGACAACCGACAACATCCCTCACCGACACCCTTCCTCACACTCCCCCTATAATCCCCTCCGTTGTTCGCCATTCGTGAACGCGGCAGCTCCGTACGCACCGAAGTCATCGGCGGGATGACGACGTTCGTCTCGATGGCGTACATCATCGTCGTCAATCCGGCGATCCTCTCCCACGCAGGCATCCCGCAAGGCCCCAGCACCGTCGCAACGATCGTCGTCGCGGCACTCGGCACCTTGCTGATGGCGCTGTACGCGAATCAACCGATCGCGGTTGCGCCGTACATGGGCGAGAACGCATTCATCGCCTTCGGCCTCGCCGCTTTCGGCATCACCTGGCAGCAGCGACTCGGCGCCGTGTTCGTCAGCGGCGTGATCTTTCTCATCATCACGCTCATCGGCGTGCGCAAATGGCTCGCAGGGGCAGTGTCGTCGTCGATGAAGCACAGCTTCGCCGCCGGCATCGGTCTCTTCCTCACGTTCATCGGGCTCTTCGAAAGCGGCATCGTCAAAAGCGCGCAAGCGGTGCCGGTGCAGCTCGGCGACATTCGCAGCACGAGCGTGTTGCTCGCGATTTTCGGATTCGTCGTGATCGCGGCGTTGCTCTATCGACGCGTGCCCGGCGCGATCCTCATCGGCATCGTGGTCACCGCACTCGGCGGCGTGTTCGCAGGGCTCGGCAAACTCCCGACCGCCATCGCCGCGTTGCCGTTCACCGGCGCCTACGACCTCGGCCCGATCGCGTTCGAGCTCGACGTCGTCTCGATCTTTCGACTCAGCTTCCTGCCCATCCTGCTCACCCTCTTCCTCATGTCTCTCCTCGACACCCTCGGCACACTCGTCGGCCTCGGCGCCGCGGCGAACATGCTCGATGAGAAAGGCGACTTCCCCAACATCGAGAAGCCGATGCTCGTCGACGCGGTGACGTGTGTCGTCGCGGGTGTCGTCGGGACATCGACGAGCGGCGCGTACATCGAGTCATCGACCGGTATTCGCGAAGGCGCACGCACGGGACTGGCGTCACTCGTGACCGCGGGGCTGTTCGTGTTGGCGCTCTTCTTCATCCCGTTGTTCGAGCCGATGCAGACGCTGCGCTTCGCATACGCGCCTGCCCTGCTCATCGTCGGCATGCTGATGCTCGGCGCCGTGGCGAAGATCGACTTCGAAGACCTCACGGAGCTCGTTCCCGCGTTCACGACGGTGGTCGTGATGGTGTTCACGTTCAACATCGCCAACGGTTTGACTGCCGGACTCGTGCTCTATCCGATCATGAAAGTGCTGGCCGGCCGCGCGCGCGAGCTCCGCGCCGGCGCGATCGTGCTCGCGGCGCTCTGCGCGCTGTACTACCTGTTCGGAATCCCACACTGACGCAATTCCGTCACAGCAGGTCTGGAACCGGCGTGCATCTTCTGCGTATACGGTACGTTCTACCCTCGATTTCCAACACAAAACAGGAGGCCGTGTGACGCCGAAGTACCCTAGAGCGATTCAGTTGTTGTGTCTTTCCCTGCTTCTCGCCCTACCCGCCATTTCCCAGCAGAAGACTGCGACTGCCGGTGCGATCCCGAAGGTCGAGTTCGAACGGTACACCCTGCCGAACGGTCTCGACGTCATCCTGCACGTCGACCGCAAGCTCCCCATCGTCCACGTGAACCAGTGGTACCACGTCGGATCGAAGAACGAGCGCACCGGCCGCACCGGCTTCGCGCACCTGTTCGAGCACGAGATGTTTCAGGGCTCGAAGAACGTGCCGGGCGAATACTTCGATGCAGTCGAGAAGGCCGGCGCCAATCTTCAGGAAGGCGGCGTCAACGGCACGACCAGCAACGACCGCACGAACTACTTCGCCACCGTGCCGTCCGCGAGCCTCGAGTATCTGCTCTGGGTCGAAGCCGATCGCCTGGCGACACTCGCCGAGACGATCTCCCAGGAGAAGCTCGATGAGCAGCGCGCCGTCGTTCGCAACGAGCGTCGCCAGGGACTCGAGAACACGCCGTACGGCCGCTGGTTCACGCTCGTCACCGAGAACCTCCATCCCGCGGGACATCCGTACTCGTGGTCGGTCATCGGCAGCCACGAAGACCTCGTCGCCGCCACGCTCGAAGACGTCCGCGAGTTCTTCAAGCGCTACTACACGCCGAACAATCTGACGCTCACCATCGCCGGCGATTTCGATCCGGCCGAAGCAAAGAAGCTCGTCGAGAAGTACTTTGGCGGCATCCCCGCCGGACCGGCACTCGATCGTCCGGAACGCTATATGCCGGTGCTCGACGGCGAGAAGATCCTCGAAGTCCAGGACCGCGTTCCGCAGGAGCGCACGTACTTCGCGTGGCCGTCGCCCGCGTACTTCGACAAAGGCGACGCCGAGCTCGATCTGGCTTCGCTCATCCTCACCGACGGTCTCTCCTCGCGCCTCAGCAAGAACCTCGTCTACGACAAGCAGCTGGCCTCCGCCGTCACGTCGTTCAACAACGCGATGGAGATCTCCAGCTTCTTCGTCGTCATCGCCACGGCCCGTCCCGGCGCGTCGCTCGCCGACATCGAGAAGACCGTGACCGAAGAGATCGCGCGTCTCGCGAAGAACGGTCCGACCGCGGAAGAAGTGGACCGCGCAAAAACGAAGTGGGAGTACACCTTCGTCACCGGTCTGGAGCGCATCGGCGGCTTCGGCGGCAAAGCCGATCTCCTCGGTCAATACAATACGTTCCTCGGCGATCCGGCCAGGTTCGACGAAGACGTGCAGCGTTATCGCAGCGCCACCGCGGCGAGCATCAAGGACGCGGTCAGCAAGTATCTCGACACGAACAATCGTCTGCTCGTGCGCTTCCATCCGGAAGTCTCCGCGCGCGCAGCCGCCGACACGCTCGATCGTTCGAAAGCGCCGGCGATTGCGGCCGATCGCCGCTTTGTCACTCCGGAAGTGAAGACGTCCCGACTCGCCAACGGCCTGTCCGTCTACGTCGTCGAGCGTCATGACCTGCCGAAAGTCGCCGTCGGCTTCGCAACGAAGGGCGGCACGATCACCGATCCGAGCGGCAAGGAAGGCGTTGCGCATCTCGCGATCACCACGATCGACATGGGCACGAAGACGAAGAAAGCCCTCGAGATCGAAGACGCCCTCGGCAACCTCGGCACCGAGCTCACCGGCTTCGCGACACGCGAGTACGCGGCGTTGAACTTCGAAGTGCTCGAGCGCAACATCGCGCCAGCGCTCAACGTCGTCGCCGACGTCATCCGCAATCCCGAGTTCCCCGCGGCGGAAGTCGACCGCGAGAAGAAGCGTCACCTCGACGCCCTCGGACAGCAGAACAACAATCCGAATGCGATCGCCGGCCGCGTCCGCGCGATGCTCGCATTCGGCATCGATCATCCGTACGGACGTCCCGCACAGGGTCTGCCGGCGAGCGTCGCGAAGATCGAGCGCGCGGACATCGCGTCGTATCACTCGACGTACTGGAAGCCGGGCACCTCGACGCTCATCTTCGTTGGCGACATCACGATGGAGAAAGCGGTGAAGCTCGCCACCGATGCATTCGGATCATGGCCCGCGGGCAACGCTCCGGCCGTCGTGGTTCCGGCGCCGCGTCCCGCGCAGCCGGGCCGCGTGTACCTCGTCGATCGTCAGGATGCGGCGCAGACCATCGTGTCGCAGATCATGCCCGGACCGAAGCGCTCGGTCCCTGACTACTACTCGTTCCGTCTCGTCGACGCGGTCTGGGGCGGCGGCGGATTCGGCACGCGTCTCAACCTCAATCTGCGCGAGAACAAAGGCTACTCGTACGGCGTGTTCTCCGCCATGGCCAACTATCAGGATTTCGGCATGTGGTGGTCGGCCGGCGGCGTACAGACGGACAAGACGAAAGAGTCGGTCGTCGAGTTCGTGAGCGAGATGAAGAATCTCGCCGGCGCGAAACCGATCACGCAGGCCGAGCTCACGACGGCGCAGCAGGGCCGTGTGCGCGGCTACTCGCAGCAGTTCGAGTCGCTCAGCCGCGTCTCCGGTCAGATCGCGACGCTCTGGGCGCAGGGTCTCCCGATGACGGAGTTGCAGCGCGAAGTCGACGCCACCGGAACCGCGACGATGGAACAGGTCGCGGCCGCGTCGAAGAAGTACGTGGCGCCCGACAAGCTCTCGCTTCTGCTCGTCGGCGACCTCGCCAAAATCGAGCCCGGCATCCGCGAGCTGAACCTCGGCGAGATCGTGATCCTCGACGTCGAAGGAAAACCGGTTAGTAAGTGACAAAAGGAGCGCCGGCGAAAGCCCGCGCTCCTTTTGTCATCCCGAGCGGAGCGCGGGATCT
>DASYLL010000248.1:0-14738 GCA_036009605.1 Thermoanaerobaculia bacterium
TGCAGAATTGAGAATTGAAAGATCGGAAGGCGAAAGAGCGCAGCATTGCGGCTTTTCAATTTTCAATTTTTCAATTTTCAAATTCGAACTAGTGGGCCGGGTACTTTTCTCGGCACAGAGGCAAACATGGATCAGGCAAGACACAGAGTTGAAGCACGAGGAAGGATCCGCGAGCGGATCCGGCGCAAGGTCTCCGGTACGACGGAGCGTCCGCGTCTCGCGGTCTTCCGCAGCCTCAAGAGCATCTACGCACAGGTCATCGACGACTCGACGGGCCGCACGCTCTTCGCCGCGTCGAGCCTGGAAGAAGCTGCGGGAACCAAGGGCGCGAATGCCGCGGCCGCGACGGCCGTCGGTGTTCTCATCGCCAAGAAAGCGAAAGACAACGGCATCAACCGCGTGGTGTTCGACCGCGGCGGCTATCTCTACCACGGCAACATCAAGGCGCTCGCGGATGCGGCGCGTGAGAACGGACTGGAATTCTAGGAGATCACATGCAGCGTCCAATGCAGCGCCCCGGACAAGGCTCTCAGCGCGGCGAACGTCGTCAGGACGAGCGCAGCGAGAGCGGGATGATCGATAAGGTCGTCCATATCAACCGCGTGACGAAAGTCGTCAAGGGCGGTAAGAACTTCAGCTTCAGCGCGCTCGTGGTCGTCGGTGACGGCAAGGGCAGGGTGGGCTTCGGATCGGGCAAGGCCAAAGAAGTTCCGGCCGCGATCAAGAAGGGCATCGAAATCGCTAAGAAGAACATGATCCAGATCGCCCTCACGGGGACGACGATCCCGCACGCGATCGTCGGCCACTATGGCGCCGGACAGGTTCTCCTCAAGCCGGCCTCCGAAGGTACGGGCGTCATCGCCGGTGGTCCGGTCCGCGCCATTCTCGAGTCGGCCGGCATCCAGAACATCCTCACGAAGTCGCTCGGCACGGCCAACCCGCACAACGTCGTCAAGGCGACGTTCGAAGCGCTCAAGCTCCTCCGCACCGCGGAGCAGTACAAGGCTCTTCGCGGCGGCAATGAAGCCACGGAAGGGACGGAAGCGTGAGCCCGGAAAAGAACAGCGTCAAGACCCTCCGCCTCCGCCAGATCCGCAGCGGCATCGGCTGCCCCGTGGAAATGCGCGAGACGCTCAAGGCCCTCGGCCTCGGCCGCATCAGCCGGGTCACCGAGCGTGTGGACACTCCCTCGGTGCGCGGCATGATCGCCAAGATCCCGCATCTCGTCGAAGTGGTCAGCGAGTAGAACGAATTTCGAGGTCAACGATGGAACTCAGCAATCTGAAACCGAAGAAGGGCGCCCGGCACGCCAAGAAGCGCGTCGGCCGCGGTCCCGGATCCGGTCATGGCAAGACGTCCGGCCGCGGAGAAAAGGGACAGAAGTCCCGCTCCGGCTACAGCGGTAAGCGCGGTTTCGAAGGCGGCCAGATGCCTCTGCATCGCCGTATCCCGAAGCGCGGCTTCACCAACATCTTCAAGAAGGACTACGCGGTCGTCAACGTCTCCGATCTGGAGCGTTTCGACAACGGTGCTTCGATCGATGAGGCGGCGCTCCGTCAGGCTGGCCTGGTCAAGGGCTCGCATGACGGCGTGAAGATCCTCGGCGACGGCGAGCTCTCCAAGACGCTCACCGTTTCGGCGACGAAGTTCTCGAAGTCCGCTCGCGAGATCATTGAAAAGGCCGGCGGGACCGTCCAGGAGATCCAGTAACGTGCCGAACGTCGTCGATACAGTCCGCAACATCTGGGCGATCGAGGACCTCCGCAAGCGCGTGCTCTTCACGTTCGCGCTCCTCGCGGTTTACCGCCTCGGGTCGCACATTCCGACGCCGGGCGTCGATCCTGTCGCGCTCTCCGAGTTCTTCAAGGCGATGAGCGGCGGCGTGTTCGGCTTCCTGGATCTCTTCTCCGGCGGCGCACTCAGCCGCCTTTCGGTGTTCGCGCTCGGCATCATGCCGTACATCTCGGCATCGATCATCCTGCAGCTCCTCACCGTGGTCTGGCCGTATCTCGAAAAGCTCTCGAAAGAGGGCGAGATGGGACGCCGCAAGATCAATCAGTACACCCGTTACGGCACGATCGTTCTGGCCATCGTCCAGTCGCTGGGCGTTGCATTCTGGCTTCGCAGCCAGACCTCGCCGGGCGGCGCACCGCTCGTTCCTCCGCACATTCAGGACGCGCTGTGGGGCCTCGGCTTCCCGATCATGACCGTGCTCACGCTGACCACCGGTACCGCATTCATCATGTGGCTCGGTGAGCAGATTTCCGAGCGCGGGATCGGCAACGGCATCTCGCTCATCATCTTCGCCGGTATCGTGGTCGGACTGCCCAGCGCGGTCATCTCCACCATCGGCGACATCCGCACGGGTGAGCGCAACATCTTCGGCATCCTCTTCCTGCTCGTCTTCATGGTCGCGGTGACGGCATTCGTCGTCTTCATGGAGCGCGCACAACGCCGCATCCCGGTGCAGTACGCGAAGCGCGTCGTCGGCCGTAAGGTCTACGGAGGTGCGAACACGTACCTCCCGCTGCGCGTGAACACGGCCGGCGTCATCCCGGTCATCTTCGCTTCGTCGATCCTCGTGATCCCCCAGACGATCGCGCAGATGATCAACCAGCCGTGGGCGAAGTCGATCGGCAATCAGCTGCAGATGGGCGAGCCGCTCTACTACCTGCTGCAGGTCGCGGGCATCATCTTCTTCGCTTACTTCTACACGTCGATCGTCTTCAATCCGGTCGACACGGCTGACAACATGCGCAAGTACGGCGGCTTCATCCCGGGCATCCGCCCCGGCAAGAGGACGTCGGATTACATCGATCGCGTGCTGACGCGCATCACGTTCGTCGGCGCGCTGTATCTGGCGCTGGTCTGCGTGATCCCGGAGTTTCTCATCTCCGGTATTCACGTGCAGCAGCTGCCGTTCGGTGTCGGTGCGTGGCTCGACGGCGTTCTGCCGCAGTGGGTCACGCTCGGCATGGGCCTCAACTTCTACTTCGGCGGTACCTCGCTGCTGATCGTGGTCGGCGTGGCCATGGACACCATGCAGCAGATCGAGTCGCAGCTGGTCATGCGCCACTACGACGGATTCATGAAGAAGGGCCGCATCCGCGGTCGCCGCGGTTAGCACGGCGGCCAGTACAAAGGACGAGCACGCTTTGAAGATCATTTTCATCGGACCGCCGGGCAGCGGCAAGGGAACCCAGGCGAAACGGCTTGCGAGCCGCTTCGGGATTCCGCACATCTCCACGGGCGACATGCTTCGTGAAGCGGTGACGGATGGGACCGAGCTCGGCCTGAAGGCGGCTCCGATCATGGCTTCGGGCGGGCTCGTCTCCGACGACCTGATGATCGGCATCATCAACGATCGTCTGGCGAAGTCGGACGCGCAGGCAGGGTTCATTCTCGACGGTTTCCCGCGGACGATCGTTCAGGCCGAAAAGCTCGACGGAATCGTCGCGGCGGGGTCAGGGAATGGCCACGGGGGCCTTCGCGTTCTTCAACTGCTCGTTCCAGACGACGCAATCGTCCGCCGCATTACACAGCGACGGACGTGTGCGCAATGTGGGGCGATTTACCATCTCGAAAACAAGCCTCCTGCGAATGGCAGCGTTTGTGATCGCTGCGGCGCGGAGGTCATCGCGCGTGCCGACGATACCGAAGAGGCCGTGCGCAAGCGCCTCGAGTCGTTCCACCGGCAGACGCTGCCGGTAGCCACGTACTACAAGGCCAAACAGATTCTTCGGGAAGTCGACGGGGTAGGCCCCGTCGATGAGATCTTTGAACGGATAGAGAAGTCCCTGGCGTAGCGAGGAAAGTGTGCTCGATCGAATGAAGGGACCGACGCTCAAGAGTCGCGACGAGATCGCGGTGATGGACCGGACAAACCGGATCGTCGTCGAGATCCTCGAGCTCATGCGTGCGATGGCCAAGCCTGGCGCAACCACAGCACAAATGAACGCGATGGCGGAGGAAGAGCTGGCGAAGCGCGGCGCGAAGTCGCCCTTCAAAGGCTATGCTCCGGGAGGACTGCCGCCGTATCCTGCGGTCGTCTGCTCGTCGGTCAACGATGTGATCGTGCACGGGATCCCCAATCGCGCGAAGCTGCAGGATGGTGATCTCATCGGCCTCGACTTCGGAGCGATCTTCGAGGGGTTTGTCGGCGATGCGGCCATCACGGTGCCGGTTGGCAGCGTGACGCCTCGCGCGGAAGAGCTGATGAACACGACGAGGGAATGTCTGGAGCTGGCCATCGAAGAGATGCGTCCGGGCCGGCACCTCGGCGACATCGGTGCGGCAGTGCAGGAGCATGCGGAATCCCGAGGATTCCACGTGATCCGGACGTTCGTCGGTCATGGAATCGGCCGCCGGATGCACGAGGAGCCTCAGGTTCATAACTTCGGCAAACGCGGGCGTGGTCTCGAGTTGAAAGAAGGAATGGTCCTGGCGATCGAGCCGATGCTGTGTGACATCGGCGCGAAGCTGAAGTCGCGGCTCGAGCGGGCAGGGACGAATGGTGTGATTCAGGACGTACGCACGGATGCCGACGGTTGGACCGCAAGGACAGTCGACGGCGAGTTGGCTGCGCACTTCGAGAATTCGATCGCCGTCACGGCGAACGGACCCTGGGTGCTCGGCAAGTAGCAACGGAGAGGCAAAAGGAAGGTATGTCGAAGGAAGAAGCGATTGAAGTGACAGGAACGGTCCTCGAGACGTTGCCGAATGCAATGTTTCAGGTCGAGCTGGAGAACAAGCACAAGGTGCTGGCCCACATCTCCGGCAAGATGAGAAAGCACTTCATCCGCATCCTTCCCGGCGACAAGGTCCTCGTTGAGCTGTCTCCGTACGATCTGACGAGAGGCCGCATCACATACCGGTACAAGTAAGAGGATTGGCTCCATCCGGGAGCTGCGAGTGAAATCATGAAAGTTCGTTCATCAGTCAAGCGTATTTGCACCAAATGCAAGGTCGTCCGGCGTCAGGGCGTGATTCGGATCATCTGCGAGAACCCGAAGCACAAACAGCGTCAGGGCTAATCAGGAGCTAGAGTCAATGGCACGTATCGCGGGTGTGGATCTTCCCCTCAACAAACGGGTCCAGGTGGGCCTGACGTACATTTACGGCATCGGCCGCACGCGGTCGACGCGCATTCTCGACCAGGCCGCCGTCAACAGAGACGTGCGCGTCAAGGACCTCACCGAGGATGACGTTCGCAAGATCCGTCAGATCATCACCGACGAGGGGAAAGTCGAAGGCGATCTCCGCAAGGACGTCGGCCTCGACATCAAGCGGCTGATGGAAATCAACTGCTACCGCGGCATGCGCCATCGTCGCGGCCTGCCCGTTCGCGGACAGCGCACGCACACCAATGCGCGTACGCGCAAAGGTCCGCGCAAAGGCGCGGTCGCCGGCAAGAAGAAAGCCACCAAGAAATAAGCTCGCAGCTTGCAGCTCGCAGTTCGCAGCCCTCATGGGGCGGTCGGGCCTGAGAGCTGAAGCTGAGAGCTTGGAGCTAAAAGAATGGCAACTGCAAGAGCACCCAAGGCGGGCGCACGCCGCGCCGGCACCAAGCGCAAAGAGCGGAAGAACGTTCCGCACGGAGTCGCGTCCATCGCGGCAACGTTCAACAACACGATCGTGGCGATCACCGATCCGATGGGCAACATCCTGTCGTGGTCGAGCGCCGGTCGCATCGGCTTCAAAGGCTCCCGCAAGGGCACGCCGTTCGCCGCGCAGGTCGCCGCGCAGAA
The DNA here is from genome assembly GCA_036009605.1 of Thermoanaerobaculia bacterium. Lineage (GTDB taxonomy): Bacteria > Acidobacteriota > Thermoanaerobaculia > Gp7-AA8 > Gp7-AA8 > QHVT01. The sequence continues at coordinate 5,748 of DASYLL010000248.1, forward strand.
CGCCGCGCAGCTGGCCCAGGAGCATGGCATCCGCTCGGTCGACGTCAAAGTCAAAGGTCCGGGCGCAGGCCGCGAATCGGCCATCCGCGCGCTCGCGGCGTCCGGTCTCGACATCAAGTCGATCAAAGACGTCACTCCGATCCCGCACAACGGCTGCCGCCCTCCCAAGCGCCGCCGCGTCTGACACATCAGTTCGCAGCTCTCAGCTCGCAGCTCTCGAAAGAGGGCGGTGGGCCCTGAGAGCTGCGAGCTGCCAGCTACGAACTTAGTCGTCACGCCGAGCAGCAGCCGGCGTACACGCAGCGCGCCATGGTGGTGCGGGTGCGAACAACAGGAGGCACAGTGGCTCGTTACACCGATCCCGTCTGCCGGCTTTGCCGGCGCGAGGGCATGAAGCTGTTTCTGAAGGGTGATCGCTGCTTCAAGGACAAGTGCGCCATCGAGCGCCGCAACTACGCGCCGGGCCAGCACGGCCGTCGTCGCTCCAAGGTCCTCGGCTACGGTCTGCAGCTTCGTGAGAAACAGAAGGTCAAGCGCATCTACGGCTTGCTCGAGCGCCAGTTCCGGCTCTATTTCAAGCGTGCCGCCAGCCGTCCCGGCGTCACCGGCGACAACCTTCTCCGCCAGCTCGAGCTCCGGCTCGACAACGTGGCTTACTCTCTCGGCTTCGCCTCCTCGCGAGCCCAGGGACGCCAGCTGGTCCGCCACGGCCACGTCGAAGTGAACAACAAAAAAATCAACGTCCCCTCGTACCAGGTACGCAAGGGTGATGTCATCCAGGTTCGCGAGAAGAGCCGGAAGAACGATCAGATCCGCCAGGCCGTCGAAACGGCAGCCGGACGCGGCGTTCCTTCCTGGCTGCAGCTCGAGCCGGATGCGTTCCGCGGCACGGTGACGGATCTTCCGAAGCGCGAAGACATCCGCCTCCCGATCCAGGAACAGCTGATCGTCGAACTCTACTCGAAGTAAACAGAACCAGCTCTCGGCTCTCAGCTCTCGGCTCTCAGGGTTTTCCTGCCAGCTGCGAGCTGCGAGCTGCGAGCTTTGACGCGAGGAGGCCGCTCACATGATGTGGTCAGATTTCCAGAAACCCAAGAAGCTCGATTACGATCCTGAAACTCTCACTCCGAACTATGGGCGGTTCACCGCTCAGCCGTTCGAGCGCGGCTTCGGCACCACGATCGGTAATGCGCTGCGGCGCGTCCTGCTCTCTTCGATCGAGGGCGCGGCCATCACCGCCGTGCGCGTCGAGGGCGTTCTCCACGAGTTCTCGTCGCTCCAGGGCGTTGTCGAGGACATGACCGACGTCGTCCTCAACCTCAAGCAGGTCCCGTTCCGTCTGCACGGCTCCGGCCCCAAGACTCTGTACCTCGAGAAGAAGGGACCGGGCGTCGTCACGGCATCCGATTTCGAAGAGGATCCGGACATCGAGATCCTCGATCCGACGGCGCACATCGCCACTCTTTCGAAGGAAGGCTCGCTCAAGCTCGAAGCCCGTCTCAAGAAGGGCCGCGGCTACGTCGTCGCCGACCGTAACGCCGACACCGATCTTCCCCTCGGCTACATCCCCGTCGATTCGATCCACTCTCCGGTTCGCCGCGTGAACTATCACGTCGAGGGCGCCCGTGTCGGTCAGATGACCGATTACGACAAGCTGATCATCGAAGTGTGGACGAACGGTGCAGTCTCGCCGCAGGAGGCCATCAGCCTCGCGTCCGAGCTGCTCGCCGACCACCTCCGCATCTTCAGCGCGTTCGAAACGCGCGTCGAAGAGCGCGAGGAAGCGGCGGCTCCCGAGGTCGATCCGCGCATGGCCGAGATGCTGGCCAAGCCGATCGAGGAGCTCGACCTTTCGGTCCGCTCCGCGAACTGCCTCAAGAACGCCAACATCCGCACGCTCGGCGATCTGGTGCAGCGCACCGAGCGCGAGATGCTTTCGACCAAGAACTTCGGCCGCAAGTCGCTCGATGAGATCAAGGACGTCCTGGGCAGCCTCGGGCTCTCGTTCGGCATGTCCCGCGTGCCGGCCGGCCGCGGCTACGACGCGCGCGACTAAGAACCGCGCGAGCAGGGAAGGGATGAATCAATGAGACACGGAATGGCAAATCGCAAGCTGGGACGCACGTCGAGCCATCGCAAGGCGATGTTTCGCAACCAGCTGGCGTCGCTGATCGACAACGAGCGCATCATCACCACGCTGCCGAAAGCGAAGGAGCTCCGGCCCCTCGCCGAGAAGCTCATCACTCTGGCCAAGAACGACAGCGTGCACACACGCCGTCAGGCGTTCCAGCAGGTGGCGAATGACGCGCTCATTTCGAAGTTGTTCGACATCCTCGGCCCGCGTTTCTCCACGCGTCCGGGCGGGTACACGCGCATCCTGAAGCTCGGTGCGCGCCGCGGCGATGCCGCGGAGATGGCGATCCTCGAGCTGGTCGAGCGCTCTGCCGACAAGACCGAGGCGAAGTCGACCGAAACGGCTCCGGCAAAGGGCGGCAAGAAGAAGGCCGCTGCAGCCGAGCCCGCGGCAGAAGAGAAGCCGAAGCGCGCGAGCAAGGCTCCGAAAGCCGACGCAGCGGAGGCCGGCGAAGAGAAGCCGAAACGCGCCCGCAAGAAGAAAGAAGAGTAACAGTCCGTTCGAATGACGCCCGCCGCAAGGCGGGCGTTGTTGTTTTCAGAACGTCGCGCGCGTCCGCGTGACAGTCACATCGCCATCCTGAATCGGAATCGCCGGCGATGCATTGCGCGCGCGCAACAGCGCAGCGCCCTCGGGCGGGAACCCGAACGCGGTATCGCTCCCCACGACCTCCACCCGTCCCTTCGCCGCAATCTCCACGACGATCTCCTTCACGCCGCTCGCGGTGGTGTATTGCCAATCACCCACGAGACGACTTCCGCGTTGTGGCTTCGACGCGGGAACGACGCTGTTGACGCTGCGCAGCGTGCCGCCGCGGAAGAAGAGCGAGACGCGTCCTGCATCGCGATTCGCGGTCACGCGAACGGTGACGCCGTTCGCCGTGCGCGCGCCCGTGACCGACACCGGAGGCACGCGCAAATCGGGAGCCGGTGCCACCCAGACCGTGCCGGCATTCCACGGCATCGACTTCGACGCGTCCGTCGCCTTGAATGCCGTGGCTTGGCCCAGCGAATCGGTGAGATTCCACGTCACCCAGTGCGGATTCGGATCGGCGACGTAGAACAGCTGCACGGTTTGTGGTTTCTCGCGCGTGTACGCCGGCAGCGCGATCGCGATGATTGCGCAGACGATCGCCAGCCCGATCACCGCGACCGCGTTGCGCGCGCGAGCGAAGAGCGGAGCGATGAGCGTCACGAAGATGCCAGCGACGAGCGCAATCGCCGCCATCAGCCGTCCGCCGAGCGCTTCGTAGATCACGATCGCGATCGGGAAGATCACGATCGCACCGACCGTCGACGTGACCGCGCTCGTGACCGTGTCGCTCGCTTTCGCAAGCGCGCAGATCGTGAACGCGACCGCGGGCACGATCATCAGGTACGCGGTGCCGGGCAGCGTCAGTGCGAGCGCGATCCCGATCATGTTCCACACGATCGCGATACCGAAGAGCATGCCGCGCGCATCGTTGCGTCGATTGAAGAGGGCTGCCGCGAAGATCGCGGCCGCGATTCCAGTCAACGCCAGCGCGAGGATTCCGGCGAGCGGATGGGCGACCCAGTTCACGTCCGCGCTGCGCAGACGCACAATCCACGACATCCCGACGCCGCCGAGCGCAGCAAAGAGAATCGTCGCGAATACAGCGAGGACGCCGAACGTCATCGATCGCGGCGCCGTCTTGCGCGCCGCGACGAGCAACGCGAGCAGGCTTACGATCGCAATCCAGAGCGTCCATTCCTGCGGCCACCACAGCAGGAAAAATCCGAGCACGTCGAAGTACGTCGCGTCGGTTTTGCTGCGTGCGGCGAGGTCCGCATCGCCGAGTGCGCGCATCGTTGCGAGCGCGTTCTCGCCGTGATGTTGCAGCGTGCGCGGACTCGAATGCGCGAGATCGTCGTACGGCGTGTGGTACCACTTCACGCCGCTGATCGCCGCAAAGTTCACCGCCGCCTTGCCGGCGCGCTTGAACACCGTCACGTCCGTGTCATTCGGCAGCAGCGTGTAGATCGTGTAGAAGAACGAGCTCGCCTGCGGATGTTCGAGCGCGCCCGCGAGATGCCGGATCAGCCAGCGATTGCCGCGGCTGGTCTCGAACATGTTGCTCGTGCCGTACGTGCCGCGCATGTCGAGATTGACCACCATCGCGACATCGCGCGCGAGCGTTTCGTCCGCGGCGAATGCTTCTGCGCCGAGGAGGCCGACTTCTTCGCCGTCGGTGACGAGGAAGGCCACGCGATTGCGGAGCTTGTCGTTGCGAATCGCGCGCGCCACTTCGAGCTGCGAGGCCACGCCCAACGCATCATCGGACGCGCCGGGTCCGGCAGGAACGGAATCGTAGTGCGCGGACATCAGCACGATGTCGCCGCTGCTCGCACCCGGCAAGCGCGCGATCACGTTCTCGACCGTTGCACACGCCGCGTACGCGTTGCACACGAAGCGACGCTGCACGGTTGTCTCGTAGCCCAAGGCGCGGAAGCGTGTTTCGATGCGCTCGCGAACGCGCATGTTCGCAGCGGAGCCAACCGGATGCGGCACGCCCTCGGCGAGCAGTTCCTCCTGCACGGCACGCGCGCGCATCCCGGAAAACACGTTCTCCGGCGCGGCGGTATCGAGTGGGGCGGGACCGTGGGAGCGCCAGATCGACAGCGCCAGCACCAGAGTCAGCGGAAGAGCGACGGTCAGAGCGCGACGCATGTGTCCGGCGATTCTACGGCCCCTTGTTGGTCAACGTTAACGCAACCCGCGCCTCCGGCGTTCGTAGTTAGGAACACACGGAGGAATTCTCAATGCGCACGCTGCTCGTCGCTGCCACACTTCTCGTCGCCACCACCGCCGGTGCCGCCGAGCTCACCGAAACGATCGATCGCACGTTCGACGTCCGCGCCGGCGCGAACGTCGTTCTGTCCAACGTCAACGGCCGCGTCACCGTCAGCTCCTGGGACCAGCCGCGCGTGCGCGTCATCGCGAAGAAGGAAGTCGAGGGCGACCGCGAGGAGCTGAAGGAAGCGCTCGCCAGTCTCCGCGTGGAGATGAAGCCGCAGAACGGCGGCCTCACCGTCATCACGCACTACCCGAAAGAGGGCGGCGCCAGCTCCCTCCTCGACCGGATCTTCGGCGATCACATCGACGCGGAAGTGACGTACGACGTCACGGTGCCGCGCTCGATGAACGTCGACGTCACGAACACGAACGGTCGCATCGTCCTCTCCGACGTCACCGGCAAGCTCGAACTGGAGACGACGAACGGACGCATCGAAGTCAAGCGCTGCTCCGGCTCGCTCGATGCCTCGACGACGAACGGCTCAATCGAAGCCGAGCTGGTGAAACTCACGCCGAATGAGCCGCTGCGCTTCGAGACCACGAACGGCGGCATCGAAGTGGCCGTGCCCGCAAATGCGCGCGCCGACATCGACGCATCGACGACCAACGGCTCGATCAGCAGCGATCTGCCGCTGTTGACCTCGCGCACAGGCAGCAATTCACTGCGCGGCACGATCAACGGCGGCGGCACCTCCGTACGTCTCCGAACGACGAACGGCGGCATCAAGATCCGCAAGACCGGTTAGCCGGAAGCGCCGAAGTCAGGCGCGTTGCGCCGCTCGAAGCTTCGAGTGGTGACGGTGCGATGGCCGTGCCGCGAGGCGAAGCAACCACGCGGCCGGCCGTGCCGGCTAGGCCTGCTCGAAGTACCGCTTCCGCTCCCAGTCCGTCACGACCGCATCGAACTTCCTCTGTTCGGTGCGGAAGAAGTGCAGATAGTGCTCGATGACGTCATCGCCGAACGCCGCTCGCGCAAACTCGCTTTGCTCGAGCGCTTCGATCGATTCGCGCAATGAGTGCGGTACCTGCGGCAGATTCATCGCGCCGTAGACGTCGCCTTCGAACGCATCCGGCGGCTCGATCCTGTTCGCGATTCCATCGAGTCCCGCGGCCAGCGTTGCTGCGAACGCAAGGTACACATTCGCATCCGCGCCCGGCATCCGGCACTCGATGCGCAGCGACGAGCCATGGCCGACGATGCGGAATCCGGCCGTGCGATTGTCATAGCTCCACGCAATCCCGGTCGGTGCGAACGAGCCCGCGACGTACCGCTTGTACGACGACGGATACGGCGCGAAAAACGGGAAGAGCTCGCGGATGTGCTTCATCCATCCGCCGAGGAACCAGCGAAAGAGCGGCGAGCAGCGGATCGGCCCGAGCGGCTCATCGCCCCCTGCTGAAGGATTGAAAAGTGGCTCGCCGTTCGGATTCCACAGGCTCGCGTGAATGTGGCAGCTCGAGCCCGCGTAGCGCTCGTCCCACTTCGCCATGAACGTGACCGACTTGCCGTGCTGCCACGCGATCTCTTTCGCCGCGTGTTTGTAAATCGTGTGGCGGTCCGCCATCTCCAGCAGTTCGGCGTAGCGTAATCCGATCTCCTGCTGTCCCGGTCCCCATTCGCCCTTTGAGGACTCGACCGGAATCCCGGAGCGTTCGAGATGGCGTCGAATGTCGCCGATCAGGAACTCCTCTTTCGTCCCCTGGAAGATGTGGTAATCCTCGATCAGGCGTCCGATCGGCTCGATGTTGATGAAGCCCTTCTTCGCGATCTCTTCGTACGAATCCTTGAACACGTACAGCTCGAGCTCGGACGCGCCCATCGCGACGTAACCCTGCTCCGCCGCGCGCGCGAGCTGCTTGCGGAGAATGCCGCGCGGCGCGAACGGCACGAGCTCATCGCGCTCTTCCTCGTAGACGTCGCACAACACCATCGCCGTCTTGTCGAGCCACGACGCGACGCGCAGCGTCTTGAAATCGGGCACGGGACGAAAGTCGCCGTAGCCCTTCGCCCAGCTCGTGAACTGATAGCCCGGCACGGGATCCATGTCGATGTCGCACGCGAGCAGGTAATCGCACGCGTGGATCTCGCTCTGTTCGACGAAGAAGCGGCCGACGATGCGCTTGCCGACGAGACGGCCGTACATGTCGGGGAAGACGACCAGCACGGTGTCGATCGCGCCATCCTCGACGAGGCGTTTCAGTTCGCGGAGATCGATATTGCTCATGTCACATCGATATACACGGTTTTCCACTCCGTGTAATGGTCGAGCGCCTGCAGACCGAGCTCGCGCCCGAGACCGCTGCGTTTGACGCCGCCGAACGGGGCTTCGAGATGGACGCTGCTGCCGGAGTTGATGGAGAGATTGCCGGTCTGCACGGCGCGCGCGACGCGCAACGCGCGGCCGATGTCGCGGGTCCAGATCGAGCCCGAGAGTCCGTACAACGAATCATTGGCCATCCGCACCGCATCTTCTTCATCGACGAACGGCGTCACGGTCACGACCGGCCCGAAGATCTCTTCGCGCACGATCGTCATCTCCGGCTTCGCATCGAGAAACACCGCCGGCCGCAGATACGAGCCGCGTCCTTCGGGAACATCGCCGCCGCACGCGAGCGTCGCGCCTTCGGAGCGTCCGCTGTCGATGTACTTCATCACGCGGTTGCGATGCGCGGCCGTGACGAGCGGTCCCATCTCGGTCGCGTCATCGAGCGGATCGCCGACTTTGATTGCGTTGAACTTCTCGACGAGGGCGTGCGTGAAGCGGTCGTACAGCGATTGCTGCACGAAGATTCTGCTGCGCGCGCAGCAATCCTGTCCCGCGTTGCCGAGCGCACTCGACGCAGCGGAATCGACCGCGCGATCGAAATCGCAATCGTCGAAGATCAGATTCGGCGACTTGCCGCCGAGCTCGAGCGACACGCGTTTGATGTCGTCCGCCGCGAGCCGCATCACGTTCATCCCGACTTCGGTCGATCCCGTGAACGCGATCTTCCTCACGAACGGATGTTTGATGATCGCCTCGCCCACAACCGATCCCGCCCCCGTGACCACCGTGAACACTCCCTCGGGGATCCCCGCATCACGCGCCAGCTCGGCGAGCCGAAGCGCGGTGAGCGGCGTTTGCTCTGCAGGCTTGAGGACGACCGTGTTTCCCATCGCCAGCGCGGGCGCGGTTTTCCACGACGCGATCGCGATCGGGAAGTTCCACGGCACGATGATTCCGCACACGCCCACGGGCTCGCGGAACGTCATCAGCACGCCAGGAGCCGCGCCGGGGATCGTCTGTCCGCCGACCTTGTTCGTCGCGCCCGCGTAGTACTCGAACACGTTTGCCGCGAGTCCGACCTCGTCGCGCGCTTCCGTGATCGGCTTCCCCACGTTCCGCGATTCGATCCTTGCCAGCTCTTCGGCATTCTCACGAATCAGCGCCGCGAGCTTCATCAGCAACTTTGCGCGATTGCGCGTGTTGATTTTTCGCCATTCGCCGTCGAAGGCGCGTTGTGCATTGCGCACCGCGACGTCGACGTCTTCCGCGGATGCGCGCGCGACGGCGGCCATCGGCTCGCCGGTCGCAGGCTCGATGAGTGTCATGGGCATCTGCGCGTTTCTCCTGCTAATCCGGTGCCGGCATGTCGGTGGCGGGCTCGCCCTGCATCGTGTGCCACGCAATCGCGGCGAGGACGACGGCCGCGCCGGCGATGGCAAACTTCGACGGCTGCTCGCCGAGGAAGAGCAGCACCCAGATCGGATTCGCGACCGGTTCGAGCATGCCGGTGAGTGACGCTTGCGTCGCCGTGACGTAGCGCAGACCTTTCACGAAAAACGCGTAAGCAAAGCCGATCTGGAACACGCCGAGAAAGAGCAGCACGAGGAACGAGCGAAGCGAGAGCGCGAGATCGTTCGCGACGAACGGCAGCAGCACGATCGCGATGGCGACGTTGCCCCAGGTGACCGCGGCGCGCGACGCGTCGTGCTCGCGGCGCAGCGCGAGAATGAGTGATGCGAAGAAGACGCTCGACAACAGTGCAAGCGCGTTCCCCGT
>DASYLL010000249.1:0-6400 GCA_036009605.1 Thermoanaerobaculia bacterium
CTCCAGACCGCGAGGCCGATGCCGATGATCGTCTTGCGCGAAATGTGATCCGCGAGCTTCCCGAACGGAATGCCGAGGAGCGTGTAGAAGATGACGAACGACGTCGTGCCGAGCAGCGCGAGCTGCAGATCGGTGAACGCCATCTCCTTCTTGATCGGCGTGAAGAGAATGTAGATCAACGTCCGATCGAGAAAGTTCAGGACGTAGACGGCGGTGAGAACGGCGAGCGCGTACCACGAGTAACGCGGCACGTCAGACGTTGCAGAGCTCATGTGCTCGCTAGTGTAAACCGGCCGGACGGTCGGTTGGCAAGGCACGAGTCGGCGATGGCGTACTTTGTGCGAGCTCGTCCGTCCCGATGGGTCATGCCGCAACTCGATCGCCATCGATTGCCGATTCGCTCCGTGAATACGGACGCGGTCTCGCCGGCGGTCTTCTCTTCAGCCTTCCGCTGATCTACACGATGGAAGTCTGGTGGACGGGTTTCATCGCGCGTCCCGAGCGTCTCCTCGTCTTCCTCGCCAGCGTCTTCATCCTCCTCCTCGGCTACAACCGCTACGCCGGCATGCGCCACGACGCCTCGTGGACCGAAGTCGTCGTCGATTCCGTCGAAGAGCTCGGACTCGGACTCATCACCGCCGCGTTCGTGCTCTTTCTTCTCGGTCGCATCGATGTCGGGATGTCGTTCGACGAGATTCTCGGAACGGTGATCATTGAAGCCGGCATCGTGGCGATCGGCTTCTCGATCGGCACCGCGCAACTCGGCGACACCGACAAGAAAGATTCGGGCATGACCGGCAGTCGCCGTCAGGCGGCATCGTTTGCGGGACAACTGGTGATCGCGTTCTGCGGCGCGGTGCTCTTCGCCGCGAATGTCGCGCCGACCGAAGAGATCGTGCAGATCGCGATCGAGACTTCACACGCGCGACTGCTCGGTCTTGCAGTGTTCTCGCTCGCCATCGGCGCGCTGATTCTGTTCTTCAGCAGCTTCCATCAGGCGCAGCGCGTTTCGGTTGCCGAGAAACCGCTCGACGTGATCGCAGGCAGCGCCGTGACCTACGCCATCGCGCTCGTCGCGTCCGCGGGCATCCTCTGGTTCTTCGGTCGATTCGACGGCTGCGCGCTCGACATCTGCGTGCGACAGACCGTCGTGCTCGGACTGCCATCCGTCCTCGGCGCATCCGCCGGAAGGCTTCTCCTCCAGACATGAAACTTCAAAAGAATCCCGTCGAGTGGTCGGTTTTCGTCGTGAGCGCGCTGCTCGTGGCTGCGTGCGTCGCGCTGCTCATCGCCGGCAGCATGCGCAACGGCGACAAGCCGCCGGAGATCGTCGTCACGACCGGCGCGCCGGTGAAAGTCGCAAGCGGTTTCGGTATGCCGGTGCGCGTTCGCAACCTCGGCGACGAGACCGCCGGACAACTCCAGGTAGAGATCGCGCTCGAGTCGGAAGGCAAAGAGTTGGAGAGCGCGTCGCTCAACGTTCCGTTCGTTCCACGACACTCGGAGCGTGAGGGATGGGTCGTGTTTCGTCAGGATCCGCGCTGCTGCAACGTCGTTGCGCGCGCACACGCGTTCGAGAAGCCGTGACGATCAACGCATCGCGCTCGACGCCATCGTCGGCCGCGGCGCGCGCTTCAACTGATCGGTCATGCGCGGTGCGCAACATGCTTTTGCGAGCAACACGCGATCGCGCTGCAGTTCGCGATCATCATCGAACGTCTGCAACACCGCATTGAACGCATTGCGTGCAGCGGGATGCTCTGGCGGTGTGATGCGATAGTGCATCCACTTCGCTTCGCGACGCGTTGCGACGAGGCCAGCGCTGCGCAGATAGGCGAGATGGCGGGAGATCTTCGGCTGTGGATCGCCGAGGACTTCGACAAAAAAACAGACGCAGACTTCGCCTTCTGCCATCAGGTTGAGCAGACGGACGCGCGTGCGATCGCTCAGTGCCTGAAACAACTGCTCCAATGCTTCCGAGGTGTTCTTCATGGGCTTCGATACATGCGGGACTGCGCATGTATGAACATCATGCCACAGGTTTCGTAATCCCGCCGCGCAACACCTCCAGCGGCAGCAGCGCACAGTTCCGTCGCGCCGGTTGAATCTCGGCGCGCAGTGCATCGAGCAACTCCTGCTCATCCATTTCGCGTACGCGCTCGAGCGCCATTCCATGAATCATTTCGGTGAGCACCGACGCGGCCGCTTTCGCGATCGCGCAAAGGTCGCCCTGAAAACGCGCAGCGCTCACTCGACGATCAGCATCGAGCGAAAGCTCGATGCGCATGCGATCGCCGCAAAATGGGTTCTCATCCTCGTGACGAATGTCGGGTGCGTCGAGCGATCCGTAGTTGCGCGGATTCCGCGAGTGCTCCTGAATCACATCGCCGTAGGGATTCATGACCGTCGCATCATCGCGCCGCCGCTGCGTCCGCGCATCACCGCAACGACTTCGGCAACGATGCTGAGCGCGATCTCGGCCGAGGTTTCGCCGCCGATGTCGAGTCCCACCGGAACGCGAATGCGCGACAGTTCTTCCTCGACCACACCATCCTCGCGGAGCAGCTGCAGGATTGCGGCGCCGCGTTTGCGGCTGCCGAGGAGGCCGATGTAGGGCGTGGTGCTGTCGAGTGCTTTCTTCAAAACGGGGACATCGATTTTGTAATCGTGCGCGACGAGTACGACCGGCGTGTTTGCGCCGAGGTCGAGCTGTCCTGCGATCTCGGATGCGATGCCGACGCGCAGCTCGTTCGCATCAGGAAAACGTTCGCGACTCGCAAAGCGTGCACGACCATCGATGACGATCGTTTGGAAGCCGAGCGCGCGTGCGAACGTCGTGAGCGGAATCGCGACTGCGCCTGCACCGAACACACACAGTCGCGCGGGAGGGCGAAGCACCTCGACGTAAACGTCGGCGGTCGATCGTTCCTCAGGATCGACGAGCGATCGCGATCCGATCGCATCGCCTGCGACCACCGTTGCGATCGCGGTGCTGCGGCCGGCCTCCCACTCGCGATGCGCGGTCTCGTACATCGCGAGCGTTGCATCGTTGAGAGGCTCGATGAACACCTCGACCGATCCGCCGCACGTGAGACCGATCTCCCACGCCTCGTCATCGCCGAGCTGCATCTGCAGCAGTTGTGGCTTCGCACTGCCGAGCACTTCAGCAGTGCGCTCGATGACGCGCGCGTCGACGCAGCCGCCGATCGTCACGGAGCCGAAGATGCCGCCGTCGTCGCCGACGAACATCTTCGTTCCTTCCTTGCGCGGTGTCGTGCCGTGCGCGCGTACGAGCGTGGCCATCGCGGCGCGACGGCCGGTGCGCCGCAGTCGATCGATCAGCTCGAAGGTCTCGTGAGACATGGGTTGCGCTTCCGCAACCCAATGTAGCGCTACTTCACCGGGTTTGCTGCGAACAGCTTCGCGAACGCGCCCGTCGCCTGCGACAACACCGCTTCCGCGGCGGCGGTGTAGGCCGCGTTCGTCGTCTCCGCGACGTTGATGGTTTTCTTGCTCTTCGAGTCTCCGCCGGTGAGGGCGAGCACTGTGCCGGTTCTTTCGTCGACGCGGAACATCTCCGCGAACTCGACGTCCGTGTCGAGCACCTGCGTCATCGCGAGCGCGCCGTCGTCGCCTTTCGCGACGATGCCGCCGAAGCGCGTCTGCTCCGCGCGGACGACGCGCGTGCTGAACGTCGGGATGCTCATCGCCAGCGTCGCGCCGACTTCCGCGCGGCGCGCGAGCAGGCCGCTGCGATTGCCGCTGGACTGCATCTGCGCGAAGTCGATGACGATCATCGGCGCGATGGTGATCGGCGCGGTCAGGCTCTCCGACAGCTTGTTGAACGCGCGCATGTTCTTCTGTCCGAGGCCGGCGTCGCCCCACGCGTCGCCGACTTGCCACCAGAGCGGAATGCCCGCGGGACTGAACGCCTTGCCGCGCAGGAGACCGGTCTTCACTTCCTGCGGCACCGGCGCGGTCTTGAATCCCGCGTACGAGTCTTTCAGCTAATCGGCGGTGATGACCTCGCGACCGGTTGCTTTGAGCTGATCGAGAAAGCGGTTGTACGCGCGATCGGTGATCGCCTGCAGCGTCGCATCATCGACGCCGCGCAGATCGACTTCCATCCGCGCTTTCGCAGTGCCGGTCTCGCGTCCCGGCAGATAGCTGGCGCGGACGATTGCACGCGCCTCGTTATGCGTGACGAAGACGACGCGGAACCCCGCGACCGCGACGCGATTGTTCTTCGCGAACGCAGTGGCTGTTTTCGCGCCGAACGTGCCGCCCATCTTTCCGTCGAACCACTCGCTCGGATTGAGATCGGGCAGCGTGATGGCGGCGGGCTCCTGCGCGGCGATGGAAGTAGCCGCGAGTGCGATGAACAGAGTTGTGGCGAGGAGACGAATGGGCTTCATGCAAGGGATCGCGCAAACCGCGCGGCGAATCCCTCATCCGTGTTTGGCAATGTCGATGTACGTCTGCAGGACGTGCCACACGAACCACGACAAGAGCAGGGACGCCAGCGCGCAACTCGCCGCAATGGCTCTGTGGTGCTGATGGATTCGGATGGATGCGAAACGCCGCGAGAGGACCAGCCACACCAGCGAAACGAGCGCGCCGATCGCAGCGGTCACTGCACCGGTGATCCACACGCCGAGCGCCGTTGGCGCATGCTCGATGCGTTGGCCGATCGTTCCCGCGAGCGATAACTGCACGGTCAATAGCGCAGCGAAGAACCCGAGCATGCCGATCGCGGCGATGTGTACCGATCGCGATGCGCTGTCGTGCGCCGTCGGTTCACGACGGAGAAGCATCGCCGCGCTGACGATCGCGGCCACGACGCCGGCGATCGTGATCGTCATGAGCGCCTCTGCAATTCCGGCCGCGGTCGATGCCCGTCCGCCGCCGCTGCGTGACATCCGCTGCGTCACGTTGATCAGCGCGAGCCAGGTTCCCGTCACACCCAGGAACAGCGGCGTGAGCGTCGCTGGAATCGCGGACGCGCTCATCGGCCCGCGCCCGAATCGCGACAGACCCCAAACCAGGAACGGATACCCGAGCAGGAGCAGCGTGATCGCCGTCGGCGTCATGTGGGCGTTACTCGTCGTGAACTCCATGCTCGTTGGACATCGTACGCGAGCGTTTAGAAACCCTCGGTTCACATCCCGATGTGTTTCAGCGGATTTCCATCGGCCGCGAATTGGCTGAGCCGCTTCGTGCCGCGATCGATCACCCAGAGCGTTCCTTTCGACCAGGCCACACCGCACGGGTCGCGGAAGCGGTACCTGCTGAATGTCTGCGGCGTGAATCGTTTCTCCGCAAGGTTGCCGACCCAGACGCGCTCCTTGGTCGGATCGGCGACATACAACCGGTCCGTGGCCGGATCGAGCGCGAGCGCGATCGGTTCGCGGATCGTTCCGCGGTCCAGCAGAACCTCGACGCGTTTGTCCGCGATCGTGACCGCGAGAATCCTTCCCTGCTTCACATCGCCGACCAGCAGGCGTTGTCGTTTCGCATCGAAGATCACCGGCCCGAGCGTTCCCGGGTCGCGAATCCGAATCATCGTTTCGAACGACGCCCTGCTGTTTTTGAGATCCAGCTTGTAGATCACGCCGTAGTGGCTGTCGGAGCAGTAGGCGATCTGCCGGTTCGGATCGATCGCCACGCTGGCGAGCACGCCGCCGGGCACACGGAGCGACCACTGGCCGACTTCCTTTCCGGTCAGAGAGCGACGGGAAAGCCGCGGAAAGCTGCTGCCGACGCCCGGACGGAGGCGCAGGGTCACAAAGAGAGTGTCGCCATCCTTCAATCGCACGCCCGTGAGATCGGTTGCCTCGAAGATCTCGAAGTTGTTGATGAGATTCGATTTCGCGGACCCCGACACGTTCACGATTCCCCGGGAGCCATCGACGATCACCAGATCCCCGGACGGGAGCGCAGCAACGACCGCGGGATCGGCCGCGAAGAGCGACGAAGCACCAAGCAGAAACCAGCACGCGATCACCGTGCGAACGACGCGATGCTCACTCACCGGAGCCTCCTTCTTTTCCCTTTTTCCAGAAATCGATGGGCGGCATTTTCCGCAACGCCTCGAGACTCTTGAAGCCGCCGAGACCAATCAGCACGCCGAGGAGCGTGGCGGGAAGCATCTGGAAAGGATCGAGCTCGAAGCCCAGGAGGCGGAACTCGCTGTTGTTTGCCACGAGCACCATCGCAAAGGCCTGCACGATGACGGTCACGATCACCGCGGTCGCGACGGCACGCCAGAAATCCTTCCATTTGCGTTTTCTGGCGGCGGGAGGCACGAGCGTGCCGACGAAGGCGCCCACAATGGCGACGAAAAAGAGGAACGGCGGCCACGGGACGAAGCGGACCGGCACCGCGATCGCCAGTTCGCGCG
>DASYLL010000250.1:0-16420 GCA_036009605.1 Thermoanaerobaculia bacterium
CGGGCTCGAGGACTTTGTCCTTGCAGGCGCCTTTGTAGATCAGGCCGCCGAGGGCTTTGACCGCGAACTCGGCGCCCTTGCCGGCTGCCGAGCTTCCCGCCGCCTTGGCGATCGTCACCGCGAAGCTGTCTTCCGCACGCGCTCGCGGCGCGAACGGCGCATTGAGCATGAGGACGCAAAGAAACAAAGCTGTCGCACGAAAAACACCAGAGCGCATCTCTCTCTCTCCTTATGTTGTCCGCCCGGTCCCACCTGGCGGAGTCGACCGTGGGATGCGCCGATCGTAGCAGGTCAGACGTCGCCGCGCGCCTGCCGCGTCATGGCCACGAGCACACGACGCGCGTCTTCCCGCGACGCAACCGCCTCGGGAAACTGGATGCGCACGCCCTTCATGCCGTCGCTGGTCCGCACGCGCGCGACGAACCCGAGGCGATCGCACGAGACCATCGTTGCTTCGTGTACGTCGAGACCGGCGTAGTGCCGCGTGATGTGGCGCAGCGCTTCCGCATGATCGGCGTTCATGTGCTCCATGATTCCGGCCGCGTACTCGACGAGCGGATCGGGCTCCGCGACGCGATAGTCCTCACTCGCAACCCAGCCCATCACGCCGAATCCGCCGACGAAATAGATCTCACTCACGTCGAGACGAAAGAAGCTGAAGTCGGAGAACTCGATCCAGTACTTCGAAGATGGGTGGCGCTCGAGATACGTCGCGCGGATCGCATCATTCGCTTCGATGCGCGTGGCCGTGCCGAGGAGCGTCGCGCGCGGCGAGCCGAGCGGATCGGATTCGCTGCCGCTCTGCATCACGAGCAAACTCGCACGCGGATCGAGAAGCACGTTCTGCGTGTGAATGGCCATCCCGCTGATGAGAAACAGCGGCGACGCGTCATCGAGCAATGCGTACGGCATGACCGAGGCGAATGGGAAACCGGAATGCTTCGCCGATTGCGTCGCGAGCGTGCCGACGCGCTCGTGCGAGAGCAGCGTGCGCACGCGCTCGGCGTGCGTGGGTTCGAGGCCGGGTGGGGGTGGGGTGGACGAGGTGGCGTGCTGAGTCATGGCACGCAGCATAGCTGTGTGCCATCCCGAGCGAAGCGCGGGATCTGGGTGGGCGGAGCGCGCTACCTCAGGACAATCCGAAACTCCCCGCCTCCGCCCTCCCCGTTCGCGAGCGAATACGCGAAGCCGTGATTGGCGAGGATCTCCTGCACGATCGTGAGGCCGAGACCGCGTCCATCGCGTTTGGTCGTGAAGAACGGCGTGAAGAGCTCGGAGCGGATCGACTCCGCGATTCCGGGCCCACTGTCGGCGATCATCAACACGCCGTCGACAAACGACGCGCGAATCGCTCCATCGCGTCCCGTCGCTTCGATCGCGTTGCGGAAGATGTTGAGCACCACCTGTTCGATCTGGCTGACGTCGATGTTGTACGCGCCGCGATCGTCGAGCGCGAGCGTCACGGCGATGCGGCGATCTTCGAGCTCGGGACGCAGCAACGCGGCAACGCGCGCAACCAGTTCATCGACACGCGACGGCGTACGATGCGGAGGCGGAATGCGCACGACATCCGCGAACGCGGCCATGAAACGATTCAGCGCATCGATGCGCGTCGATGCGATCGTGAGCGCGTTCGTGAAGTCATCGCGATCGGCGTCCCCAATCTGCGGCGCGTATCGCAGCGATGACTCGAGGAGCGAACGCACGGCGCCGACGGAGTTGTTCACCTCGTGCGACATCATCCGGATCAGCTTCTCGTACGCTGTCTTCTCCGTGAGCCGCAGCTCTTCCGTCATCTCCTCGATCACGTAGAACGTCTTCACGAATCCGCGGTCGCGAAACTCCGCGCGCGACACTTTCAATCGACGCGCACCACGAGAAAACACGAGTCGCGATTCTCCCGATGCAATCTCCGGCAGCGGCTCGTTCCCGAGCATGCGTATCGCGGCAGGATTGCGCTGCTCGATCTGTCCCTCGAAGTCGCAGATCACGATCGCCGCCGGCGACGCCTCGACGATTTTCTGCAGGAGCTGTCCCTGCTCCTCGGCCGCGAGACGTTCCTCACGCAGCCGATCGATCATCCGGTTGTAGACGTCGATGAGCACATCCATCTCCGGCTGCCCCACCGGCACAAGCCGCGATGTGAAATCGCGCTCCGCAATCAACTCCGCGCCGGTCTGCAAAAGATCGATCGGCACGAACAACGCCGCCACGAGCCGGATGCTGACGATCACCGAAACGACAAACGCCGCCTCGACCGCGAAGAGCAACATCGGTCGCTCGATGAGAATGAACGTCGCAGCCCCCGCCAGCACCGCGTGGAGGGCGATCACGTAGAGCGTGATTTTTGCGCGCAGTCTCATTACGTAGTCTCAGAGTCGCAGAGTCTCAGAGGAGATTTCTAGGCAGCTGCCTTTCGAGTAGTAGTGGCCCAAAACTCCTCTCTGAGACTCTGAGACTCTGCGACTCTGCGACTCTGAGACTCTGAGACTAATCAGTTGAGATCTCATACTTCTCCAGGCGCCGATACAACGCCGCCCGCGAAATCCCCAGCGCCTCGGCCACCCGCGACACGTTCCCTTCGTAGTGCTTCATGCACTTCACGATCATGCGCTTTTCCATTTCGTCGAGCGTGATCGTGCCCGCATCCGGCAGCGTCACATCGCGCGCTTCGCCGGTACCGGCGTCGCGCACTGCGAAGAAATCATCGACATCGAGCTCGCGGCCTCCGCGAATCAACACCGCGCGTTCGATCGTCTGTCGCAGCTGGCGAATGTTGCCCGGCCAAGCCTGGCTCTTCAGCCATTCGACCGCGCGTGTCGAAAGTGATGCGACATCCGTTCGATAGGCCTCGTTCGCGAGCCGCAGAAAATGATTCGCGAGCCGCGGGATGTCGCCGCGCCGATCGCGCAATGGCGGTAAATGAATGTTGATCAGATTGAGTCGATAAAGCAGATCTTCGCGGAACTCGCCGCGTTGCACCATCTCGTGCAACGTGCGATTCGTCGCCGCGACGACGCGCACATCCACCGTTCGCGGCCGACTCGATCCCAACACCTCGAACGTCCGATCCTGCAACACGCGCAGCAGCTTCACCTGCGACGACGGATCGAGCTCGCCGATCTCGTCGAGAAAGATCGAACCGCCATCCGCGAGGTCGAATCGTCCTCGCCGATCCTGCCGCGCATCCGTGAACGCGCCGCGCACGTGGCCGAACATCTCACTCTCGAACAACGTCGCGGAGATGCCGCCAAGGTTCACTTTCACGAAGGGACCGCCACGCCGGCGACTGTTGCGATGCACGGCCTCGGCGATCAACTCCTTGCCCGTCCCGCTCTCCCCCGTGATCAGCACCGACGCCTCGGTCGGCGCAACGCGGCCGATCATGTCGAGCACGCGCAACATCTTCGGATCGGTGCCGATGATGTTCGAGAAATCGAAACGCTCATCGAGCTCGGGACGCGAGAGCGCGCTCTCATCCGCATGCTTCGCGTCGACGAGTTTCAACGCCGTCTCGACCGATTGCAGCACCGTCGCATTCGCCCACGGCTTCGTGATGAAGTCCGACGCGCCGCGTTTCATCCCTTCCACCGCGAGCTGAATCGAGCCCCACGCCGTGATCAGAATCACCGGCATCGACGGCTCCTCGGCACGCACGCGCGCGAGCAGATCGAGCCCTTCTTCACCCGAAGTCTCGCGGCTGAAATTCATGTCCTGAATCATCAGCCGCGGCTTCTCGCGCCGCATCACCGCCAGCGCCTCCATCGGCTCGTGCGCCGCCACGGTCGGGTAGCCGTGCTGCTTGAGCAGCAGCGCGAGCGAGGCCGTGATGGAGGCGTCGTCGTCGACGATCAAAATTGTCATCGATTACTCATAACGTAGCGCGTCCGCCGGTTGCAGTCGCGACGCGAGCCAGCTCGGGTACAGACCGCAAAGTATCGTGAGCGCGTAAATGGTCGCAAGCGCGCCCGTGAAGCCGAGCGTGAACGCGGACGGCGTCACGACGCGAAACGCGCCAAGGATCGGGAGCTGCAGAATGATGATGCTGCCCGCGATCACCGCGATCGTCGAAAGCAGCGCGACCTCGCTCAGGATCTGGCGATGCACGTTCGGTCCCGAGGCGCCCATCGCGCGGCGCAGACCGATCTCACGCGTGCGGCGCGTAACGCTCTGCCAAAGCACGCCCGTCAATCCGAGGGCAACCATCGCGATCAAGAACGCGCCGATGATTCCGCCGACGACGACCGGCGCGAGACGCGTGCGCAGCATGTTCATCCGCATCCGCTCGAGATTCCGCACGCGAAACGAAACGTGCGGCAGAATCTGCTCGAGCCGCGACGCGAGCTTCTGTTCGAAGTCCGGAGCGGTGCCTGGATTGATGCGCACGATGAGATGGTTGCCGAGGCGGCCGTACTTCGCGTTCGGTGCAATGCGGCGGAACATCATCTGATCGGGTCCCGCCACTTCACCATCCTTGCGATACGTCTCGACGACACCGACGACCTGCAGGATCGTTTTCTCGTCTTCTTCGATCTTCAATCCGATCGGATCCGCATCGCCATAAATCGCCTCGGCCGCATCCGCCGCGAGCACGACCGGCCAGTACGGCGACGCGTCGTCTTCCGCATTGAACCAGCGTCCGCGAATGACTTTCATCTGCATTGCGTCCGCGAAGCCATCCGTGACGTCGTCATACTTCAGCGTCACGTCGCGGTTGTTGATCATTCGGTTCCCCTCGGATGTCGAGAACGAATACGCGGGCGTGTTCGAGAGCGCGACTCCGGCGATCTCGGGAAACGACCTTGCTTCATCGATCATCCGGAACATCGCGGCGTGCAGCACGGGATCCGCCTTCTCGCCGGCGTCGACGTCGAACTCCATGCTCACGTCCCAGACGTTCTGCCATTGAAAGCCGAGGGGCTTGTTCCAGCGCGTGCCGAACGTGATGGCGGCGGTGAGAACCGCGAACAGCACGAGATACGAGATGAAGATCTCGACGACGATCAGCAGGTTCGCGCGCTTACGGTTCCAGACCAGTTTCAGCAGATGCTTCGTCACTGTGCGCCTCCTCTGAGTGCGTTCACGGGATGCATGCGCGACATCCGCCACGCGGGATAAACGCCGGAGACGATGCCGAAGAACGCGGCCAGCAACAAGCCGTAGCCGAAGATGCGGAAGTTGACCTCGAACGTTGCGTAAGGGACGAACTGCGCGCGAGAGATCACGGAGAGAATCCACGTCGCGAGCACGAACGCGATGGCGCCGCCGATCGCGGTCAGCACGACGTTCTCCATCACGAACTGTCCGATCAATTTACGCGATGACGCACCGAATGCTTTGCGCACGCCGATCTCCGACGCGCGCTCCATGATGCGACTGAGATTGATGCTGACGAGATTCACGGTCGGCAGCGTGATGAAGAGCAGCGCGACGCCGACGATGATCAATCGCAGTACCAGGGGACGATTGACATCGTCAGTGTTGCCGAGGATGTTGCGCGCGGTCGCTTCGAACGTCGTGTCGAGTCCCGCAATGACGCGGTTGAAATTCTTCGGATCGTCGAATTTGAAATTCGCGAGACGCTGTGCGAACACGCTCCGCAAGGCCGGAAAATCGGATTTGCTGTGCGCGAGGACGATCGCGCTGAAGTTGCCGATCAACTCCTGCTGGTACTGCCCTTTGATGGTGCGGACCGGCGTCCAGATCTCGGAGAAACCGGCGCGTCGCGTGATCGGCACCGCGGGTACGACGCCGACGACGCGGAACCGCTGCCCGTCGATCGTGAACGTCTTGCCGAGCGCTTTCGCATTCGGACCGTAAAAGCGTTCGCGCATGTCGTCCGTGATCACGGCGACGAAGTTCGCGTTGCGATCATCTTCGGCAGTGAACGGCCCGCCTTCGAGAAATTTGAAATCGAGAATGCGCCAGTAGTTGCCGTCCGTGCGGCGCAGGTGCGTCTCAATCTTGCGGCGCTCGTGATACACCACCATCGGCGACGATCCCGTAAAGATCGACGTCGCCTCGGCACCCGGCAGATCCTTCACGTATTGGTCGACGAACTTGAAGCCCGGATTGCTGGTCGAGGTCCAGTGCGGACCGCGCATGCTGATCATGTAAACGCCGAGCACGCGATCGAAACGCGACTCCGGCTGCTGCGGCGCAAACGCGTTGTCGAGGATTGCCGCCGCGACCATCAGCACGACGAGCGTGAGCGTGATGCCGAAGAGGGAGATGAAGGTGAAGAACTTTCGTCTTCCGAGGACCTTGAGGGCGATTTTCAGGTAGTTGATGAGCATGGGTTCTCCGCTGTGCGGTTATCGGTTGTCGGTTGTCTGAACGATCTGGCGAAAATGCACAGACAACCGACAACTGACAACCGACAACGTCGCCGTCTAAGCGACCTGCCTTCCATCGAAAAGTCTGACGATGCGATCCGTCCGGCGCGCGAAGCGATCGTCATGCGTGACCATCACGATCGTCGTGCCGTCGTTCTTGTTGAGGTCGTGGAGGATGTCCATGATCTCTTCGCCCATGCCCGAGTCGAGGTTGCCGGTCGGCTCGTCGGCGAGGAGGATGCGCGGCTTGCCGACGATTGCACGCGCGATTGCAACGCGCTGTTGCTGGCCGCCGGAGAGTTGGGTCGGGAAGTGATGGATGCGCGACGCGAGGCCGACGCGATCGAGCGCCGACTCTGCGACTTTGCGACGCGGCGCGCCGTTCGTGCGGCGATAGAGCAGCGGGATCTCCACGTTGTCGATCACCTTCAGATCGGGCACGAGATGAAAGCTCTGGAACACGAAGCCGAGCTTCTCGTTGCGGAACTGCGCGAGCTGTTTGTCACCCCACGTCTTCACCTGCGCGCCATCGAGTGCAAGCGCGCCGCTCGACGGTGTGTCGAGGAGGCCGATGAGATTGAGCAGCGTGCTCTTGCCGCATCCCGAGGGACCCATGATCGAGACGAACTCGCCGGGTGCGACATCGAGATTGATGTTTTCGAGCGCGAGCGTCTCGACGCGCTCCGTGCGGTAGACCTTGTTGACGTTTTCGAGTCGGATCATGTCGTTTTCTCCAATCACTTCAATCGCAGTTCTGCGACGTCTTCGTATTCACTGATGTTCGAGATCACCACTTCGTCGCCGGCGGCGAGACCTTCGACGATCTCGATCGTGTCCGTGCCGATGAGGCCGAAGCGGACGGGGACGCGCACGGCCGTGTCTTCGCGGATCACGAACGCGTGCGTCGTGCTGGTGCGCGCGAGTGCGCCTCGCTGCACGACGAGCGTGTCGGGACGCATGCGCGTGATGACCGCCACGTCGACACGCAGGTTGTTGCGCAGCCGCGTGTGCGACGGCTGGTCGAGCGTCACGTAAAACTTCACGACGCCGTTCACGATGCGCGGGTCGACGCTGTCGATCGTGCCGTCGATCTTCGCGCCTTCGAATGTCACCTTCGCGCGCATGCCCGCGGCGAGACTCGCGGCGTGGACATCGGAGATCGTGGCTTCGACGCGATATGCGGAGAGATCGGCGATGCGCGCGAGCACGTCGCCGCGCTGCACCGTTGCGCCGACTTCCTGCACGATCGACGTGAGGATGCCGTCGCGATCGGCGCGCAGCATTGCCAGCTCGAGTTGCCGCCGCGACTCTTCGCGCTCGCGCTGCACCATCGAAACCTCGGCATGCGACGCACTGAGCTGCACATCGCGCGAACGAATGGCGCGTCCGAGCGCTTCATCGAGCTGGCGCAACTCGATGTCTGTTTTCTTGGCGAGTGCGCCCGCGGCGAGTGCGTCCTGTTCGGCGATGAGTCCTTCGGCACGCAGGCGCGCTTTCTGATCGGCACTGTAGTGCACGATCTGCGCGTCGAGTTTCTTCTGTTCGATCTGCGCGCGCAGCGTGGCGATCGTTTCGTCGAGCCGCAGACGCAGCTCCATCTCCGCGCTCTGCTTCTGCGAGACCTGATCGTTGAGGCGTGCGGCTTCGAGTTGGGATGCCGAGGTGTCGAGGGTGAGGAGCTCGTCGCCGGTGCGGACGCGATCGCCGGCGCGACGGCCAACGCGCAACACGCGCGCTTCGACGGGACTGGAGACCACGCGCTCGATCAGAGGAACGACCGTGCCGTTCGCCTCGACCGTCGCCGCGATTGCACCGCGCTCGACTTTCGCGATCTGGATCCTGCGTTTGTCGAGCGATGGACGCAGCCACTCGATCGTGGCCGCGAAGAAGAAAACCAGCGCCGCAATCGCGATCAGCGCGATGGCGACCTTGCGCACGATGCGTTTCTGCCGAGCTTCCGGGGCAATCTCACGGTCCATACGGGCCGTGCTCATCGCGAAGGAAGTGCCAGCTTTCGCGCTTGTTTTTTCAGTGAGTTACGTAGAATCGCGTGTGCGATTCCGGACGATGTGTCCGATATCGCACAGCCGGGCCGGCACGGCCGGCTGCGCTGATCGCTTCGCCGAGTGGCACGTACGGCTGCCCAGTCGGATCGTTTACTGGATCGGCCCGGGTCTCATCTCGAAATCATCGAACTCGAATCCCGGGCCGACCGTGCATCCGACGAGCGTGTATTCGCCGAGCGGCCGCGCGGCCTGCCACTCGCGCGCTCGTATCACGTGAACGCGATTGTCGGAATCGAGTGTCGCGATCTGCGGCGGGTCTTCTTCATTCGCGCGGTACAGGAGCTCGAGCGGATCGCCTTCGTAAAAATGCCACGCCTCATCCGACTTCACGCGATGCCACGCGCTGTACGTTCCCTCGACAAGGAGAAAGTAGATCGTCGTGAGCGCGTTGCGCCGCTCGCCATCGATCTCGCGCAACACGCGATCCTCGGATTTGTACAGCTGGCGATACCAGCCGCCTTCGGGATGAGGGGCGAGGCCGAGGGAATCGATCAGGTGTTGGGCGCGTGGGGGGATTTTCATGTGAGGGTTTCACCGAACGACGCAATCACTTCGATCAGTCCGACAATATTGTCGTTGAGCTCGTCGAGATCCTCCGCCGGAATCCACCATTCGGTGTGATGTGTCACGTATCCCGCGCCGCTCTCCGGCACGTTCCACTTCGACGCAATCTCGGCCGCGTATTCGAAGTTCGTCACGGGATAGAAGATCGGCTGTTCCGGCAAGCGCGGAGGCCAGCGCCGCCACCCGCTGGCCTCGAGCAACGCGAGCTCGGCCGGTCCGACGGGACGGAAGAGGATCGTCGTTGCGCCTTCCATGACGCGCATTATCAGGGAGAATCAAACATGCAAACTGAGACACGAGAAAAGCTCGAAGCCACCGGATGGACAGTCGGCACCACCGGCGACTTTCTCGATCTGACACCGGGCGAGGCAGAGCTCGTGGAAATCAAACTCGCGCTTGCACGGCACGCAGACAACCGACAACTGACAACCGACAACCCTTCGCGATAGATTGTCGAAAACAGGAGATCATCATGTCCGTCCTCGACCAGGTCACCCCCGCTCGCCATCCCGATGTTCGCAACTACATCGCCGGCTCGTTCGTCGATACGCAGGAGCGCGAGCATCTCGACGTCACCGATCCTTCCGACGGGAGCCTGCTCTCGCGCGTTCCGCTTTCCGGCAGGACCGAAGTCGAGAACGCGGTCGCGGCTGCGGCGAAGGCGGCGCCCGGTTGGGCGGGCACGCCGATCAAAGAGCGCGCGCAGGTTTTCTATCGCTACAAGGCGCTGCTCGAGAAGAACCTCACCGAGCTCGGCGCGCTCGTCTCCGCGGAGAACGGCAAGGTGCGCGGTGAAGCGGAAGCGGAAGTGTTGAAGTCCGCCGAGCTCTGCGAGTTTGCGTGCTCGCTGCCGCAGATCGTGCCGGGCGAAGTGCTCGAAGTCTCACGCGGCGTCGAATGTCGCGTCGAGCGTTATCCGGTCGGCGTCGTCGCATCGATCACGCCGTTCAACTTCCCCAACATGGTTCCGAACTGGACGATCCCGAACGCGATCGCGCTCGGCAACTGCATGATCCTCAAGCCGTCCGAGCAGGTGCCGCTCAGCGCCGGCCGCATCGCGGAACTGCTGCGCGAAGCCGGCCTCCCCGATGGCGTTCTGAACGTCGTACACGGCGGACAGGAAACCGTCGAAGCGATCTGCGACGTGCCGGGCATCGAAGCGATCAGCTTCGTCGGATCGACGCATGTCGCGAAGATCGTCTATCGCCGCGGCTCTTCGAACCTGAAGCGCGTCCTCGCCCTCGGCGGCGCGAAGAACCATCTCATCGTGATGCCGGATGCCGAGCCTGAAATGACGTCGTCGAATGTCGTTGCGTCGATGTCCGGTTGCGCGGGACAGCGCTGCATGGCCGCATCCGTGATGATGGCCGTCGGCGACACCGATCACATCGTCAATCGCATGAAGAACATCGTCGCCGCGATGGTCCCCGGAGTTCACCTCGGCCCCGTAATCTCCCGCGCGGCCAAAGAGCGCATCGAGCGTTTCATCTCCGAAGCGGAAGAAGGCGGCGCGAAGGTGCTCGTCGACGGACGCAACTACAAAGTGCCGGGCAAGGAAGACGGCTACTACGTCGGCCCGACGCTCATCGATCACGTCACGCCCGACATGCGCATCGCGCAGGAAGAAGTGTTCGGACCGGTGATGGTCATCGTGCGCACGAAAGACGTCGATGAAGCGCTGCACGTGCAGCAGCAGTCGCGGTACGGCAACGCCGCCTCGATCTTCACCGAGAGCGGCGGTGTCGCGCGTTACGCGATGGAGAAAGCGAGCGCCGGCATGGTCGGCGTCAACGTCGGCGTCCCCGTACCGCGCGAGCCGTTCGGCTTCGGCGGCTGGAACGATTCGAAGTTCGGCACCGGCGACATCACCGGCCGCGGCTCGATCGAGTTCTGGACCAAGTCGAAGAAGATGACGACGAAGTGGAACAAGGAAGCGGGCACGAACTGGATGTCGTGAGCGCGGCGGCGAAAGCCGTTGTCGGTTCTCGGTTGTCTGCGCTGTACGGCGAAAGGCACAGACAACTGACAACTGCGTCGCGCCGCGCAATCGGCGTCACTCGGAAGTCGTGACCCGCGCGACGTTCGAACGCTCGGACGGTTTCGTGAACGGGATGAGCATCGGCACGCGGCGCCGGTAGGTTTCGTACGAGCCGCCGAACTCGCGAACGAGATCGCGCTCCTCGAACTGGATCGCCACGAGGATGTACGTCGTGGTGGCGATGGCGAAGAGGAGATGCGCGAACGTCATCACCGGCGTCATCCAGAACGCGAAGAACCAGCCCACATACAGAGGATGCCGCACGAGGCGGTATGGACCGGGCGTGCCGAATTCGAGCCGCGTGTACGGCTTGCCTCGCAGGAACAGCCAGACCTGTCGCAGTCCGAAGAGATCGAAATGATTGATGAGGAAGGTCGACACGAGGACGAGCGCGAAGCCGAACGCGAACAACGCCTGCAGAACCATGCGACCCACCGGATCTTCGACCGACCAGACCACGCCGCCGAGGGGCTGCCACTGCCAGAACAGAAGAATCAGAGCGAGACTCGAAAGCAGGACGTAGGTCGAGCGCTCGAGGGGCGACGGGACGATCCGCGTCCAGCGCTCCTTGAACCATTGCCGCGCCATGACGCTGTGCTGCACGGCGAAGAGAGTGAGCAGTCCGACGTTGATGGCAGCCGCGCGAGCCAGTGGCGCCGTGCGCGGACCGTCGAGCTTGGTGGGCACCACGAATCCGCCGATGAACCCGATCGCGTAGAGGAACGTCCCGAAAAAGATCGCGTAGCAGATCAGGCCGTAGAGGAAGAACGCCAGTCGTTTGATCATGCTCTGAAGATCGTCTCGCCGGCCGCGTCGCGGTATGGGGTGAATGTCCCAAACCGGTAGAATCGGCGCGACCGGGGCAGGACCGATGTCCCAGACACGCCAGCGAATCCGATTTCTTCGCGCGAGTGACGGCGCGCAGCTCGCCTGGGCCGAGGCGGGGGAAGGTCCGCTGCTGGTGAAGGCG
This sequence comes from Thermoanaerobaculia bacterium, assembly GCA_036009605.1. GTDB lineage: Bacteria > Acidobacteriota > Thermoanaerobaculia > Gp7-AA8 > Gp7-AA8 > QHVT01. The sequence continues at coordinate 11,974 of DASYLL010000250.1, forward strand.
TCGAACTGGATGACGCACCTCGAGTTCGAGTGGCAGAGTCCCGTCTGGCGCCACTGGATGCATTTCTTCAGCAGGCACTTCCGCTTCGTGCGCTACGACGAGCGCGGTTGCGGATTGAGCGACCGGGAGCCGCCCACGCTTTCGGCCGAGCGATGGAGCAGCGATTTCGAGGAAGTCTGCGACGTCGTTGGAACGCCCGAACCGTTCACGATCCTCGGCATCTCGCAAGGCTCGCTGGCCTGTATCCACTACGCAGTCCGTCATCCGGAACGGGTGTCGCGAATGATTCTCTACGGCGGCTACGCACGCGGCTTCACACGGCGCAGCAACGGCGACGCCGCGCGCGAATATCGCGCGATCGTCGAAGCGGTGCGTGTGGGCTGGGGAAAAGACAATCCCGCCTTCCGCCAGCTCTTCACCTCGCGCTTCATTCCGGAAGGAACGGCGGAGCAGGTGTCGTGGTTCAACGAGCTTTGCCGCAAAACCGTTGCGCCCGCGATGGCCGCGGACCTGCTCCAGTTGCGCGGAGACGTGTACATCGTCGATCTCCTCGCGCAGGTGCGCGTCCCGACGCTGGTGATTCACGCGGCCGAGGACAACGTCATCGCGGCAACCGAAGGGCGGTTGCTCGCCTCTTCGATTCCCGGAGCGCAATTCGTCGAGCTCGAGTCGAAGAATCACATTCTTCTCGAGCACGAGCCGGCGTGGACACGCTTTCAGGAAGCGGTGCTCGAGTTCACCCGCGCCGCGCCTGGCGGTCGAACCGATGACGCATTCGCGGCGCTATCGCCGCGCGAGCGCGACGTGCTCGCGCTGCTCAGCGATGGCCTCGACAACGTCCAGATCGGCGAGCGTCTCTCGATCAGCGAGAAGACCGTTCGCAATCACGTCTCGCGCATTTACGACAAGCTCGGTGTCTGGACGCGCGCGCAGGCGGTCGTGTTCGCGCGCGAGCACGGCTTTCGGAGATGACTACTGCGGCGGCGAGAGCCGCCGCGTCGTCGGTTGTCCGTTCTCGGTTGTCTGTGCAGTCGCGCGCAATTCGGTCCCGTCAAGCTCCCAGACAACTGAGAACCGACAACGCGCGCGTCAGCGCCTACTTCTCCGTCGCCATTCGCGAGTATTTTTTCGCGATCGTCGCCAGCCGGTCATCAAGATCGGTCCGCGAGAACCAGCGTCCGTGCACCATCACGCCTTCGATCTTCGACAAGTTCTGGATGTCGGTGAGCGGGTTCGCATTCAGCAGCACGAGGTCGGCGCGCTTGCCGGTCTCGATCGTGCCGAACGAATCCTGCTTCGCGAAGTACTGTCCGACGTTCACGGTCCCGCTCTTGAGAATCTCGAACGGCGACATGCCGGCTTCTTTCATGTAGAGCAGCTCGCGATGCAGGGAGAAGCCGGGCACGCTGAACTGCTGCGGCGCGTCGGTGCCCATCAGGATCTTCACGCCGCCTTCATGCAGCGCACGCAGGATGCGCGTGCGGTTCGTCATCACGTTCTTCGTCACTTCCGGCGTGAGGCTCTTCGCGCGGCTCGTGTACATGCGGCCCCACGTCGCGACCGCGTTCTCCGGAACGTACTTCAGCTCCGGATACGCATTCAGCGTCTCCAGCGGCACACCATTGAAGAGCACCGCCCACAGCGCGGACGTCGGAACGATCCAGACGCCGGCCTCTTTCGATTTCTTCACGATCGCGGCGAGCTTCTTCTCGTCCACCGGACCCTTGTCGGCTTCGAGGTATTCGCTGTAGCCGTCCATGTGATCGAAGGTCTCCTGCCCCATCTCGATCGCATGCAGCAGTCCGACCGCCTCGGGTACGTGACCGGCGAAGCGGATCCCTTCCTCTTTCGCCGTCTTCGCCATCGCGTCGTACTCTTCGAGCGTCAGGCCTGGATGGACTTTGAGCAGGTCCCATCCCTCTTTCTTCTGCGCTTTGACTTTGTCGATCGCTTCCTGCGGCGAGTTGATCGAGTCGCCGTTGAACGACGGCCCCGCGACGTAGAGATTCGGCGAAACGATCTCGCCGGTCTTCGCCCACTCGCGCAGGTTCAGCTGGCCGTCATGGCCGAGCATGCCGCGCACGGTGGTGATGCCGTTCGCGAGGTACATCACCAGCACGTCGGCGAGCAGTCCGCCCGGCGCGTTCGGCGGCGGGATGTGACCGTGCATCTCGGCGAGCCCCGGAATCAGGTACTTGCCGGCACCATCGATGATCGTCGTCCCCTCGGGCAGCTTGACCATCGCGCCTTCTTTGAGAATCGAGCCGATCTTGCCATCGCTGATGACGACCGTCTGCTTCTCCGCGACTTTCGACGACGTCATCGAGACGACGTTCACGTTGCGGATCACGACGGTTGCGGCGAGCGAAGGAAGGGCGAGAAGTGCTGCGAGCAGCGTGGTCAATATGCGCATGTCGCAGGAAGAACGGCGTGGGACCGGATCAGATTTCCGCCACACTGCGCGGTGACGAAACCGTGACCCCGGCCGTATTAGTAGAAAACCCTGCTCCCGGAGCCCTCATTCGATGAGAACTGTCCTGACCCTCGTGCTGTTCGCCCTGACCCCCACCCTCTTCGCAGCCGAACCCGAGACGCGGCTCATCCGCGTGCAGTCGACAGCCGATTCAGGCGACGGAACGTTCCGCAACGCGATCCTCGAAGCGAACGCGAACTGCGGTCCCGGAATCCATTGCGAAATCGGGTTCGATCTCCCGACCGGCTCGACGTTCCAGCCGCTCACGCCGCTTCCCGCGATCACCGCGTGCGGCTCGCTCCTCATCGACGGCGGCAACATCTTTCGCGACGTCGATCGTCCCTACGAGCTTTCCGGCGTGCGCATCACAGAAGGCAAAGGCAGCGGCCTCGAATACCGGCCGGTGTGCGTCGATCCCGCGCATCTCAACGTCAACGGTCTGGCCATCAACAGCTTCCCCGATGACGGCATCACGCTGATGCCGTCCGACACCAACCCCGTGCAACACTCGGACGTGCGGCTCGAAGGAGTCTTCATCGGCACGGATCGCACGGGACGGATGGCTCGCCCGAACGGATTGCGCGGCATCACCAGCCACATGACCAGCGTCGTCCTGAGCGTGACTCGTGCAATCCTCAGCGGCAACGGACGCAGCGGTCTCTTCCTCTCGAACGTCGCCTACGCACGAGTCTACGGTTGCCTGATCGGAACCGCCGCCGATGGACTACCGCTCGGCAACGGCGCGGCCGGCATCTTCCTGCACCACGGATCGCTGTCGGCCGACAGAAACGTGATCGCGTACAACAGCGACTTCGGAATCGCGCTCGCACGCGGAGCCAGCGCCGCAATCGAGAGCGAGAACTCGATTCACTCGAATGAATTCGTCGGCATCGACTGGGGCCTCGACGGACCGACGCGCGAAACCCGCGAAGAGCTAGGGATTCCGAACGCGCCGATGATGTCCAACGCGATCTACGACGCCGAAACGAACACCACCATCGTCTACGGCACGCTCGCGATCGAGAAGGTTCTCGGCCAGCGCTACGCCATCCGTCTCTTCTCCAATCGCACCGCAAACGAGCGCGGCGAATGGGAAGGCGAGACCACCTATCCGAGCTCGAGCATGGATCTCTTTCCGTCAGCGCCCGGCGTCTACGCGTGGGAAGTGCGGCACCGAGGCGATCTTCGGGGAGAGGTTGTGACGACGACGGTCGGCGTCGCGCAGTTCTCCGACTTTCCGATTCGCATCAGCTCGGAGTTCAGCAGTGCCATCGCCGTGCACTGAGGAGAGCGAGCCCACTGGGCAGCCCCGTACGTCCCCCGGCGGAGCAACCTGCGCAGCCGGCCGTGCCGGCGTACAATCCTGCCATCACGCAGAGTGAGGAGAGTTGATGGCCGCAAAGGATGTGCACGCCGGGTTGCGCAGTTCCCAACCCGACTTCGTGGAGCTCGACGCGGACGTCTCGCACAGTCCGCTTTGGAACAAAGACCTCGCGCCGACGCCACTGTCCCGCCGCACCTGGTCGACCTACAACATCGCCGCGCTCTGGATCGGCATGTCGGTCGTCATCACGACCTACACCCTCGCCTCGGGACTCATGTCGTCCGGCATGACCTGGGCGCAGGCGCTCATCACGATCCTGCTCGGCAACGTCATCGTGCTCGTCCCGATGATCCTCAACGCGCACGCCGGCACGAAGTACGGCGTGTCGTTTCCCGTGCTCGCGCGCGCCAGCTTCGGCGTCAAAGGCGCGAACATCCCGGCGATGCTGCGTGCCATCGTCGCCTGCGGCTGGTTCGGCATTCAGACGTGGATCGGCGGCCTCGCCATCGACGCACTGATGACCGCACTCTGGCCCGGCTGGACCGGTCTCGAATACGGCAAGGCGCTCGGCTTCGCCATCTTCTGGCTGATGCAGGTCGCGATCATTCTCAAAGGCACAGAAGGCATCAAGGTCCTCGAGTCGTGGTCGG
>DASYLL010000251.1:0-59364 GCA_036009605.1 Thermoanaerobaculia bacterium
GGCACGCTTCCAGCTCAGTGACGTTTCTGACGACGCGCAGGAAATTGGACCTCGCGGACGTCTAAAGAGACAGCAGTCATTGAGATAGCCGCCGGATGCGGCGGCTTGGGGGCGACCGTGAAACCGTCGAAATTCTTCTCCTCTCTCCTCACCGCCAACGTCCTGACTCTCGCCCTCCCAGCCCTTGCCGGAAGCATCGACATGGATGATCCGCGCCGCACCGTTGGCCGCGAAGAAAACGTCCGTATCGATGCTCAGCTCGTCCGCGACACCGTCTCGCCGGGCAGTCCGATCGGCATCACCTACCAGATCGAAAATCTCAGCGCGGAGCCTGTGGCCATTGCCGACAAAGTTGCCGAGGCGACGTATGACGCGGATACGCTGACGATCACGCTTGCGGTTGGATCGGAAGTGCCGCGCGATGGAAAGATGCCGCGCCTGGCCACGATCGCGCCGGGAGAAAAGAAAGTGTTCCACACCGGCGCGACGCCGGCACTCGCGGGTGCGGCCTCGCACTCATCGCTCGCGCCTCCGCGCTACGTGCAGGTCAAAGTATCGATCCTGCGCGATCTCGTGCCGTTCGCGAAGCTTCGCCCCGAGCAGGTGTTGCCGGATGAGCTCTTCGACAAATGGTTCGAATCGAATGATTCGATCTTCCTGAACGCCGTACCGGTGCGCTTCTCCGGGCGACGCTCGACCGGGTTCATGAGCGCGGATCAAAGCGGATCGGGCGGCTTCTGATGCGCGCGGCATAATCGCGGCGACGGGCGACGTTGCTCCCGCATATGAGGAGGCGTCCCCGTGGTGAAATTCAGTAGCACGTGTCTGCTCCTGCTCCTCCTGGTCGGTTGTGCGTCATCGACGGCGAACATCGACATGACCGAGCCGCGACGCATCGTCGGCACCGAGAACGCGGTCCGTGTCGACGCACGCATCTCCGGCGATCACGTCTCGCCCGGCGCGCACATCCCGATCACGTACGACATCACGAATCAGCGCGCGACGCCGATCGCGGTCGCCGAGCTCAATCCCGAAACGTCGTACGACGCCGAATCGCACATGTTCACAGTGAGCATTGGCTCCGAAGTGCCGGGCAACACGCTTCTGCCGCGACTGATTGCGATCGGTCCGGGAGAGACGAAGTCCTTCACGACGAGCGCACGCGTCATCTACGTCATGCCCCCGCGCCAGGCCGATCCGCAGTTCGCATCGGCTCCCGCGGAGTTCCGCCTCAAATTGAACTTCCTCGGCGACACGGAACCGTTCCGCGAGCTGATCGGGATCAAGGAAAACGCCGTGGCGAACGCGAAGCTCGCCGATCAGCTCTTCCCGTTGTGGCTGGAGCGGAACGAAGTCGTGTACACGAACACGATTCCGATGCGCTGGGGCGCGCGTCGCAATGACGCGGGCGATGCACAGGACCGCTCCAGGGCTCCGCGCCGACGCGGCAGCCCGTAGTTAGTTGCTGGTTTTGCTGGGGATTTTGTTGCTGGTTGCTGGTTGCTGGTTCAATGTACGGCTTCGCGAGTAGCACCCGGCTCGCGCTGAAGCACCTTGAACCAGTAACCAGCAACCAGCAACAGGTTGAAACCAGTAACCAGCAACCTGGAAAATCAGAAGCTGGCGATGGCCTCGGTTTCGTTCTCGTAAACCTCGAACACCGTGATGAGCTGCGTGACGTGCAGCAGCTCATTGAGCTTGGCGGGCAGGTGCAGAAGCTTGAGCTTGCCGCCGCGGTTGGTGGCCGTCGTGTACGAGCCGACGAGCTCGCCGATGCCGGATGAGTCGATGGTGGTGACGCCGGACAGGTCGAGCAGGATCCGGTTCTTGCCCGCGTTGACGGCGTCCGTGATCACGTCGCGCAGCTGGCGGTCGCCCGAGCCGATCGTGATCTTTCCCTGCAGGCTGATGATCTCGACGCCGTCTACGTTCCGGGAAGTGGCTTTCATCGTTTGTTTCTCCTTTAGCGAAATCAGGCTTTCGTGCTTGCGATGCCGCTGCTTTTGGCCAGGTTTTTCGTCATGACCAGCGACGTTCCGCCGTCGGGCCGGAACGAATAGCTGACCTGGTCCATGAAGGTCTTCATGTAAAAAATGCCGCGGCCGCTCGTTTTCATGAGGTTCTGCGGGTTGAGCGGGTCGCTCACTTTCTCGGGGTCGAAACCCTGTCCCTCATCCGAGATCGTGATCTCCAGCTCGTATCCCTGAAGCTCGAAGGTGGCGTTCACCTTCTTGTGTACATCCAGTTTATTACCGTGTTTGATGGCATTTGCAACCGCTTCGCGGACTGCCATGCCGATCCAGTGAGACCCATCCTCGTCGACACCCGCGTTCTCGCAGAGGTGCTCAGCGATCACTTGAACCAGTTCGATATTCTCGAATCGGCTGCTGATCGTGATCTCGACTCGCTCGGTGTCGCCGCGCTCCATGGGCTGAATTGCCGCGCATTCTAAGTGAACGGAATGGGTCACGCAAACCATAGGTTGGTCAGCGCATGACCACGGCCCGCTCCGCGCGTCTCCTTCTCGTTTTTCTGCTCACCTCCTGCACGCAGGCTTCACCCCTCCAGCCGGGCATGGATGCCGTGTCTGCAATTCGCGGAAAAGCCTTCCTGCACGACGTCAAAACGATTTCCATCGATCGTGCCGATCTCTCGAAGCACCTGCACGAGCAGATGGTGAACTCGACGCCGTACCCGCTCGACGACTGGGCCACGATGCTCCGGGCCCTCCAGCTCGTCGACACGAAGAGCGAGGACCTCGTCCCCCAATTGCTCGCCCTCTACGAGTCGCAGGTGCTCGCGTTTTACGACCCGCACTCGCACACGTACTACTCGATCAAGCAGCTGCCGAAGCTCCCCGAGTCGGCGACGAAGCTCGCGGATCCGAAGACGCTCGAAGAGATGGTCATGGTCCACGAGCTCACGCACGCGCTGCAGGATCAGCACTTCAAGCTCGGCGAGAAAGAGAAGAAGCTGCTCCTCGATACCGATGCGAATCTCGCGTATCACGCCGTCCTCGAAGGCGAGGCCGTGCTGGTCATGGTCGCCCACATCCTCGGCAAGAGCGGTCTCGATTTCGACGAGGTCGTGAAGAACGACGCCATGCTCAACATGATCACCTCGGCCACACAGGCCGATCAGATGATCGATCCGTCGACGCCGAAGTACTTTGGCGACATGCTGAAGTTTCCGTACCTCGAAGGATTGAACTTCGTCGTCCAGGCGTATCGCCGCGGCGGATGGAAAGAGCTCGATCGCATCCACGCCGATCCTCCGCGGACGACGCGCGAGATCTTTCATCCCGAGGAGTACTTCGGACGGACGTTCAAACCGCAGGCGTTTGATGCGACGAAGCCCGCCAACGCCATTTCCGCCGAACATCTCGGTGAATTTCACTGGCGCTTCCTCGTCGGCGAGGACAACGCTCGCGGATGGGTGAACGACCGCGCCGTCGTCACGCGCGACGGCAAGGTGCAGATCGACACGACGTGGGAGTCGCCCGAGCGCGCGGCTGCATTCGCGACGGCGTACGGAGCGTTCCTCAAGAAGCGCGGCATCGAAGCGACGATCCAGCAGAAGGGCAGCAACGCCACCGCCAGCTACACCGCAAAATGAACATCGATTACGAAACTCTCGAGAACGACCTCGCCAGCGGTTCGCTTCGACAGACACTCGAAGAAGAACTGACCGTCGGCTTTCGCCAGATCCAGCAGGCCGGCGAGCGGTTGCCCGTCGCATCGCACTACGCCGCGCAGATTGCGGAGATCATCAATCGCGACGCCGAGCTTTCGGATGCAGTGCAGTACGAGTTGTATCAGGAAGTGCTGGATGCTGTGACGAACGCGCGGGCAGCTGTTCTTGGGGATGAGCCGGTCGAGAATTAGTCTCAGAGTCGCATAGTCTCAGAGTCTCAGAGACCCGTCCGCCCAGCCAGCACGTGGCAGAACCTCTCTGAGACTCTGCGACTGTGAGACTCTGAGACTCCATCCCTCGCGGTAACATCCCACCCATGGAAACCCACCCGCCCCACCCGCCGCTGTCGTCGTTCGCGACGACCGGTGGTTGTGCCTGCAAGCTGGGTCAGGATGACCTGCGCTCGATCCTTTCCCGTCTTCCTTCCAGTGAAGGGATCGAGGCAGACCTGCTCGTCGGAAACTCGACGTGCGACGACGCGGCGGTGTTCCGCATCGTGGGCGACACGGCCATCGCGCAGACGGTCGATTTCTTCACGCCCATCGTGGACGATCCGTACGTCTTCGGACAGATCGCCGCGGCGAATGCGATCTCGGACATCTACGCAATGGGCGCCACGCCGATTCTCGGATTGGCGATCGCCGGATTCCCGACCGACAAACTTCCGCTCGATGTGCTCGAGTCGATTCTGCGTGGCGGTGCGGACAAAGCGGCAGAGGCCGGCTTCAGCGTCGCGGGCGGGCACACGATCATCGATGACGTACCGAAGTACGGTCTCGTCGTCACCGGAATCGTGTCGGTCGAAAAGATCGTGCGCAACTCGACGGCGCGTGCGGGCGACCTGCTCTATCTGACGAAGCCGATCGGCACCGGTATTCTCGTGACTTCGAATCGGTCGACGAAACCGAATCATGTTCCGCACCCGCTCGATGAAGCGATCCGCTGGATGACGACATTGAATCGCGATGTCGCGAAAGCGATGGTCGATGCAGGTGCGAGCGCGGCGACCGACGTTACGGGCTACGGTCTCATCGGGCATCTGCTCGAAATGTGCGAAGGATCAGGAACCGGTGCGGAGCTGCACGCATACGCCGTTCCCGTGCTCGCCGGCGCGCGTGAAGAGCTCGTGCGCGGCTTCCGCTCCGGAGGCACGATGCGGAATGTGAAAGCCTTTCGCAATCGCGTTCGCTTGTCCGCATCCGAATCCGAGCTCACATTGATGTGTGACGCACAGACTTCAGGCGGCCTGCTGATCGCCATCGCACCCGAGCGCGCCAGGGCGCTCGAAGCCGGATTGAATGAAGGCGGTCTGTTCTATGCAAAGGTGGGAGCCATGACCGCGGATAGCGGCCACATCACTCTCGTTGCGTGAGGAGCTTTGAATGAACGATGCGAAGCAGGAGATCCCCGAGGACGTGCACACCATCACTGCCGACGACGGCACGGTCTGGGTCGAGATCGCCAGCACGGGCACCCACGACGAAGCGGCGCTGCTGACGGGATTTCTCGACAACGAAGGGATTCCGGCGCAGATCGAAGACCTGAAGTTCGAGATGGAGCCGGTGAACTTCGGCGGGCTCGGCGAGCTCCGCGTCTACGTTCCGCACGAGCACCAGCAGCGCGCGAAAGAGCTGCTTGCTGAGCGCGAGCAGGAGTACGAGAAGCTGGACGACGATGACGAGACGCTGATCACTGACGATGGGCCGGCCGAGGTGGATGAGACGGTGCAGGTCGAAGACGATGACGGACCCAACACCTGATCCCGAGCCGGCAACGATGCCGCGCTGGATTCCGGTCCTCATCGGCGTGATTCTCGTGCTGATGGGCGCACTCGCCGTCTACACCGGCATGAGCGATCGCGAGGATGGTCTCTTCACGACGAGCGTGAAACCGCGCCGTGAAAACGGCGCGCGATCCGTTCCTCCCGGCGAGCCCGGTGCGGGTGCATCACTCGTGACGCACGGCAGCGCAGGCGACGACAGCACGCCGGCCGCGAAACCAGCGGTCGAAGGCGAAGCGCGCGCAGTGATCACCGGCGGTCCCGAAGGCGTGCAATCGACGGTGCGCATCTGGGCGCGTCGCGGAATGCAACTCGATGTGACGCCGTCGGAGTCGATGATCTACGTCAACGACCTCCCCATCGGCCACGCGAGACAGTTCGATAGCGCGGAAGAGATCTACGATTTTCCCGCGCCCGGCAGTTACACGATCCGTGTCGTCGCGCCGAACAATGCGCAGAGGACGTACGTGGTTACTGCGGCGGATGACGCGAAGGATGCGGTGGCGCTCATTCGGGCGAAGCTTTGAGTCTCAGAGTCGCATAGTCTCAGAGAGTGTGATCGCAACATCTCTGAGACTCTGCGACTGTGAGACTCTGAGACTAGCCTCAATGGTGCGCCGCCGCTGCGTGCGCCTCTTTGGCCTTCCTCGCCTCCGCCACGATCTTCTCCTGCTGCTGCTTCGGCACCTCTTCGTAGTGCGAGTACTCCATGTGGAAGCTGCCGCGGCCCTGCGTCAGCGAACGCAGCGTCGATCCATACGTGAGCATCTCGGAGAACGGCGCGCGTGCGTGAACGACTTGCGCGTCGTCTTCCGCATCGACACCTTCGACGCGGCCGCGGCGTGAGTTGAGGTCGCCCATGATGTCGCCGATGTACTCCGACGGTGCGGAGATGTCGACGTGCATGATCGGCTCGAGCAGCGTCGGCCGCGCGAGCGCCATTCCTTCCTGGAATGCGAGCGAGCCCGCGATCTTGAACGCCATTTCGGACGAATCGACGTCGTGGTACTGGCCATCCTTCAAACGCACGCGGAAGTCCACGACGGGGAAGCCCGCCAGGTAGCCTTTCACGCGCGCGTCCTGAATGCCTTTCTCCACCGCGGGGATGTACTGCCGCGGAATCGAGCCGCCGAAAATCTCATCGACGAACTCGAAGTCGGAGCCGCGCGGCAACGGTTCCATCGTGATCTTGCAATCCGCAAACTGGCCGTGGCCGCCGGACTGTTTTTTGTGGCGTCCGTGCGCATCCGCGGTTCTCGTGATCGTCTCGCGATATGGAACCTTCGGCGGATGCAGCACGACGTCGACGTTGTACTTCTTCTTCAACTTCGCAACGACGATCTCGACGTGCAGCTGACCCTGACCGCTGATCAGAAACTCCTTCGTCTGTTCGTCGCGCGAGAACTTGATGGTCGGATCCTCTTCGATGATGCGATGGATCGCTGCGCCGAGCTTGTCCTCATCGCCGCGCGCCTTCGGCTCGACAGCGAACGCGATCGCCGCTTCCGGATAGTGAATGTGCTGCAGCACGATCTGATGATCTTTCGCCGCGATCGTGTCGCCGGTGAACGTGTCCTTCAGTTTGGCAACGGCGCCGATGTCGCCCGCGCGCAGCTCCGAGACCGGAACCTGCTGTTTGCCCTGCAGCACCTGCAGCTTGCCGATGCGCTCTTCGTGCTCGCGCGCCGTGTTCCAGTACGCGTGATCGGAAGTGAACGTGCCCGAGTAGACGCGGAACAGCGACACGCGGCCGGAGAACGGATCGGAGAACGTCTTGAACACGAGCGCCGCGGGGAAGGCCTGCGGACGACGATCGAACTCGATCACCTCGCCCTTCAGATTCTTTCCTTCGATCTTCTCCGAATCATCCGCGGACGGCAGCAGCGCTACGAACGCATCGAGGATCGAATGGCCGCCGATGTTGTGCGACGCCGACGTGCACAACACCGGATAGATCTCGTGATGTCCGACTTCGCGGCGCAGGCCGTCCATCAGCTCTTCCTGCGAAAGCCCGCCCTGTTCGAAGAAGCGCTCCATCAACGTGTCGTCGCCTTCCGCGACTTTCTCGATGAGCTTCTCGCGCCATGAATCCGCTTCCTCTTTCAGATCGGCGGGGATGTCGATGACGTCGTATTTGCCGGAGCCGTCGGTCGCGTACTTCCACGCTTTCATCGACACGAGATCGATGACGCCGCTGAAGTCTTTCTCTTCGCCGATCGGCATCTGGATCGGGACGACGTTCTTCCCGAACTTCTTCTGCAGCGCGTCGAGCGTGCGCGCGAACGACGATCGCTCGCGATCCAGCTTGTTCACGATGATGAGTCGCGGCAGCGCGTACTCCTCCGCGAACTTCCAGACCTTTTCCGTCGTCACTTCGACCCCGGTCACGCCGCTGACGACCACCACCGCGGAGTCCGCGATGCGGAGCGCGCCGCGCGCCTCCATGATGAAGATGCCGAAGCCCGGCGTGTCGATCAGGTTGATCTTCGTGTTCTTCCACTCGGCGAACGCGATGGCCGCGGAGATCGAATGCTTGCGGTCGATCTCATCCGGGTCGAAGTCGGTGACGGTGGTCCCGTCGTCGACGCTGCCCATGCGGGTCATCGCACCGGCGTTGAACAGCAGTTGCGAGACGAGCGTTGTTTTGCCCGTGTCGTTGTGCCCGACAATTGCCACGTTGCGGATCTCAGAACCCGGATAAACCTTCATGAGCTCGACTCCGTAAGTGATTTCACAAATTGGCGTGCCATCATAATCCGTCTTGCTGTCATCCCGAGCGTCGAGCGAGGACCTGTGCGGGCGGGGCGAACAAACAGAAGCTTCGTGCCCCACACGCCCAGGTCCCTCGCTCGACGCTCGGGATGACAGCCAAGACGGTTATGATTGTTGGCTCAATGTGGAAACGCGTAGCCGTGCTGCCTCCGGAGACAAACCGCTCTTGAAACTGGGGCGCTACGAAGTCGTGCGCGAGCTTGGCAAGGGGGCGATGGGCATCGTCTACCTGGCCAAGGATCCGTTGATCGGACGCCTCGTCGCCCTCAAAACCATCCGCCTCGGCATTCACGCCGACGACGACGAAACGAAAGAGTTTCAGCAGCGCTTCATCCGCGAAGCCCAGGCGGCCGGCATCCTCAACCATCCCGCGATCGTCACCGTTCACGACATCGGCCGCGATGAAGAGACCGACACGTCGTTCATCGCGATGGAGTTCGTCGAAGGACAGAACCTCAAAGAAGTGCTGACGCAGGGACGCGCGATCTCGTTCGAACAGATCGCGGACATCGTTGCCCAGGTCGCCGAAGCGCTCGACTTCGCGCACCAGAAGGGCATCGTCCATCGCGACGTGAAGCCCGCGAACATCATCCTCATCGAAGGCAACCGCGCGAAGATCACCGACTTCGGCATCGCCAAGATCGCATCGAGCGTCGGCAACCTCACCAGCACCGGCCAGTTTCTCGGCACGCCGAACTACATGGCGCCCGAGCAGATCAAAGGCGCCCCCGTCGACGGCCGCACCGACATCTTCGCCCTCGGCATCTGCCTCTATGAATGCCTGACGCGCCGCAAGCCGTTCGGCGGCGACTCGCTGACGTCGATCTCGTACAAGATCGTCCACGAGCCGTTCCCTCCGCTCTACGAGATCAATCCGCAGATCCCCGACGGCTATGAAGAAGTCGTCGCCACCTGCCTCGCGAAAGATCCGGCGAAGCGCTATCAACGTGCGCGCGATCTCGCTGCTGCGCTGCGTGCGGTGCTGCGCGGCGAACGGCCGACGCGTCCGATCGATCCGATGCTCGCCGAAGAAACGATGGTGACGCGCGCATCCTCCACCGACCATGGGCATGGGACGCGGATGAACGCGCCGATGCCGACGATCGAAGTGCCGTTCCCCGAAGCGGTCGAGCCGCCTCCGGACATCGGCGGCCGGACGTTTCCACACGCATCGACGCATTCCGGCACGAAAGCGCCGCACTCCTCCTCGACGACGTCGAAGAAACCAGCGCCGCCACCAGTGCGGATACCCGTGTCGAAGCAGTTGCGCACCACGCTCACGAACGTGCGCACGCTTCCGCTGTGGCGTCGCCGCATCGCGCCGCCGTTGTTCATCGGCGTGGTCGTGCTGCTCGTCGCGGCGGTATTCGGAATCGTGCTGATGACGCGCAGCGTCGACGCGCAACCGTGGCCGGAGACGAAGCTCGATCCGCGTCTCGTGCACGAAAAACAGCTGCGCCGCGATGCGAACGCGTTCCTCGTCGCGCAGCGCCTGCAGGACGCATATGCAAAGTTCGACGAGCTGCGTCGCGTCGCGCCGAAGTCGCCGTACGCGCGCAGGATGACGACGCATCTCAATGCGATCCGTCAGCAGAACGAGGCCAGCAAGCAACAGCTCGCGCAGGCGGAGACGAAGTTCCTCGAAGGGATGAAGCTCTACGACGAGAAAAGATTCGTCGACGCGCTGAAGCTCTTCAACGAGGCGCTCGCGATCAATCCCAACGACACGAATACCGCCGAGTACATCAGGCTCGCGCAGCAGCAGGAAGAGCAGCGTCAGGCTTCGCGCGCAGCGCGTCGCGCGCAGCAGCAACAGACGACCACGATCGCGACGACGGCAACCGCGCGCGATACGAGTGGCACGCCCGGCACTTCGACGCAGACCAGCATTGCTCCGTCGTCGAAAACGACGGAGCTCACGACCGTGTTCACGCATCCATTCCTCGACGGACGCATCGTGGTTCGCGCCGGCGGGGACGTCGTCGCGAACGAGAACCTGTTCGTCGAGAAGCCGGCGCGTCTGTTCCGGCGTGCATCGAGAACGCCGCGCCCGATCAGCGTGACGAATCAGTTCCCGGCGAAGAACGCCGACTTGAACATCTCGGTGTCGGTGCCTACGCTGAAGATTCAGGAGCAGCACGTCATCCCGGCCGTGCGCTTCGAGGCCGGCGAACATCACCGGCTCACCGTGCGCTACGACGCCGCCACGAAGAAATTCACCTACGAGATCCATTGAGATTCTCCGTAGCCACGCGCGACGAGCTCTGGATCAACGGCCGCGTCTTCGAGCGTCGTCTCGCGCACGGCGAAGCCGTTCACGATGAGCGCGGCATTCACGCAAACGACGCGGCGGATCCCGCACTCATCGCTGCATGCGATGCAGCGATCGATGAGTTGCGCGCTTTCATCGCACCCGACGCGCGCACGCGTCTCGTTGCGGAAGCGAACAGCGCGGAAGGCGTGACGAAGACGATCGTCGTTGCGATCGGCAATCGCTCCGTCGTCACGACGCCCGATCACTTTGCGGATGACGTCGCGTTGCTGCGCAGCGTTGTCGAAGGCGATGCGAAGCCTCGCAATCTTCCGTTTCTCTGGAAGCACGGAACCGCCGCGGTGCTGCTGCACGAAGCGGTCGGACATCCGCTCGAGCACGAGCAACCGCCGGTCGAATTGCCGCCGTGGCTCACCATTGATGTGCCGCTCACATTGCGTCGCGCATCATTCAAAGACGTTCCGCTGCTGCGCATGACGAATGTGATTGCACGACAACACGACGCACCGTTCACGATGCCGACGGAGCGCATCGAGATCGTGCTCGTCGACGGCGGTGCGTACGATCCGTTGACGGAGCTGGTCACGTTGCGCATCGCTGCTGCGCATCTCGTGGAAGGCGAGAACGTGCGCGCGCTCGCACCATTCGCGATTCGACAAACGCGACAGGCGATCGTGCGAGCGATCGTCGGTGCGAGCGGAGAACCGCTGCGCTATCCCGGCGTGATCTGCTCGCGCGAAGGACAGGAGCTCGTCGTCGGCTCGCACGCGCCGTTGATGCTCATGGAGCTTCGATGATCTACCGCAAGCGAGGCAGCGTCGCGCGATGGGAGAACGGAACACTCGTGCGCGTCTCCGAAAGCGGCGTTGCACTCGAGCGCGGTGAGCTCTTCGAATGTCATCCCGAAACGATCGGCGACGTTCCGCACGTCGATGAATCACGCGTGCTCGAAGCCGCGCGTGTAGTGCAGGAAGCCGCGGGTGACGTTGCGATTGAGCGATTGATTCTCATCGATGGGATTGCTCTTCATGAGTATCGCGATGAAGGGTTCTCGTCCTGGACCGAGCACACACAACGCATGCATCTCTCCCTGACGCGCGGCCACACGCGCGCGCTTCTCGATCTCGCCTCCTTCGATCCTGCCGAGGTCTCTCGCATCGCCGCGATTCTCGCGCGCGCTGAAGATCGCGAACGCGAAGCGCCGCCGCGATTGCGACTCGCACCGAATGTCACCGCCGCACTTTTGCCATCGCTCGTGGGCATCGCGCCGCCGAACGTGCGTCTCGTGCAGACCGCGGGCGGCGTCGATGGCTACGGCGCACCCATCATCGAAGCAACCGGCCCATGGCCGAACGCCTATCGCCCGAGCTACCGCATGCGTCCGATTCGCATGCCGCTGAACCTGCGCATCGAATGCGACGTCACGGAGATCGAGCGCGATCGCCCCGTTGCGGTCGCGTTGCTCGCGCCTGCCTCGACCGTGTTGCGCGTCCTCATTGATGATGGCGAACGCGCCTATCCCTCCACCGTTCGCGTGACGCGCATCGACGCCGTCTCCGCGCCCACGACCTGGTATCCGTATGCAGGCGGTTCCTTCGGCGCTGAGATGATGCTTTAATGCCGCGCCTGTGAGTGCCACCGGCAGACGAGTCGAATTTCTTGCGCGCGCAATCGTGAATCGCCTCGAAGACCGCGGTCTCGTCGAGTTCGTCGACGCAGAAGCGGGCATCCTCGTCGTCACGAAAGCGATCGAAGAAAACTTCGGCGCGATCGACTTGCTCGAGCGCGAAGCCCGTCAAAGACTCGGCGACCGCGCCACCGAAGCGCAGGTCGACGCCGAGATGGCGCGTCTGGCGTTGGAGAGGAACATCATTTTGTAAGGACGTTGTCGGTTGTTGGTTTTCGGTTGTCTGCACCTTTCGGCAATGCACCGCAGACAACCGACAACTGACAACCGACAACGATCGCAGATCCTATGTCCTACGAGAAAAACGTCGAAGAGCTGGAGCGCCGCAAACAACAGAGCGAGCTCGGTGGCGGACAAGCCCGCATCGATCGCCAGCACAACGACGGCAAGCTGACCGCGCGCGAACGTGTTGCGCTCCTCTTCGATCCGGGCTCGTTCCAGGAGCTCGATCAACTGGTCATGCATCGCTCCACCGACTTCGGGATGGAGAAGCAGCGCGTGCCGGGCGACGGTGTCGTCACCGGCTACGGCACCGTGCAGGGCCGCCTCGTCTATTCATTCGCGCAGGACTTCACCGTCTTTGGCGGATCGCTCTCCGAAACGCACGCCGCGAAGATCGTGAAGATCATGGATCTGGCGATGAAGAACGGCGCGCCGGTCGTCGGCCTCAACGACTCCGGGGGCGCCCGCATTCAGGAAGGCGTCGTCTCCCTCGGCGGCTACGCGGACATCTTTCTGCGCAACACGCTCGCATCGGGCGTCGTGCCGCAGATCTCCGCGATCATGGGACCGTGCGCGGGTGGCGCTGTGTATTCGCCGGCGATCACCGACTTCATTCTCATGGTGAAGAAGACGAGCTACATGTTCGTCACCGGTCCCGATGTCATCAAGACCGTCACGCATGAAGAAGTGACGAAAGAAGCACTCGGCGGCGCCGAAACGCACAATCAGGTTTCCGGTGTCGCGCACTTCGCGACCGAATCGGATGAAGACTGCATCGCGCTGATTCGCGAGCTGCTGTCGTTCATGCCGTCGAACAATCTCGAAGAGCCGCCGCGCGTCGCAACGACCGATGACGTCAATCGCGTCGACGTCGATCTCGATACGTTCGTTCCCGCGAATCCGAATCAGCCGTACGAAATGCGCGAGCTGATCAAGACCATCGCGGACGAAGGTCACTTTCTCGAAGTGCATCAGCACTACGCGCGCAATCTCGTCGTCGGCTTCGTTCGTCTCAACGGACAGTCGATCGGCGTCGTCGCCAATCAGCCCGCGTTTCTCGCGGGCGTGCTCGACATCGATGCATCGCGCAAAGGCGCGCGCTTCGTGCGCTTCTGCGATGCGTTCAACATCCCGCTGCTTGTGCTCGAAGACGTTCCCGGATTCCTGCCGGGGACGGGACAGGAGTACGGCGGCATCATCATTCATGGTGCGAAGCTGCTGTATGCGCTTGCCGAAGCAACCGTACCGAAAGTCACGGTGATCACGCGCAAGGCTTACGGCGGTGCGTACTGCGTGATGAACTCGAAGCACATTCGCGCGGACATGAACTTCGCGTATCCCACCGCGGAGATCGCGGTGATGGGTGCGGAAGGCGCGGTCAATATTCTTTATCGCGGCTCGGATGACCGCGAAGCGCGCGTTGCCGAGTACAAAGAAAAGTTCGCCAACCCCTACATCGCCGCCGAGCGTGGCTACATCGACGAGATCATCGAGCCACGCTTCACGCGCCGGAAGCTGATCACGACGTTCGCCATGCTCCGGAACAAGCGCGACCGCAATCCACCCAAGAAACACGGGAACATTCCGCTGTAAATTGCGCGTGCTTTAAATGTAACAACGACTGTAACAACAGGCGTTCACTCCACAAATCCGAAACCAATCATTCAACGCACCGGATTGCTTCGGTGTTCGATATCGAACACTGCTTTTGTTTTCAACGACTTACGAGCTGAGTTGGCTTGGCAGACGCGTTGCGGATAATGGCGGAAACAGACTAGTCGGGAACGAAGGAGTGAGTTCGTCAGGAGTTTTCCAAAAGTTGATTTTCTGAAACGTTGTGTTACGGTTCCGCCCACTCGGTCTCAGTGGACGCGGTCGTCCACCCCACGAAAGGAGCAGGCATGAAGAGGCTTTTGGTAGTACTTTTTTGCGTCCTCATCGCGTCCACGGGCGCATTGATGGCTGCGGTAACTACAGGAACGATCCAGGTGATCGTGACTGATCCCTCCGGCACCGCGCTGCCGGGCGTCACGGTCACGGCAGCAGCCGCTGACAGCACCACGCGTCGTACAGAGGTCACGAACGAGCAGGGCATGGCCTCTCTCGTGGCACTCGATCCGTCGCGCCAGTACGTCGTCGACGCGTCGCTCGAAGGCTTCGGCAAGACGCAGACCAAGAACGTCGGCGTCAGTTCGTCGCAGACCGCCACGGTCCGCATCAACCTGTCGATGGCTTCGGTGAGCGAGTCCATCACGGTCACCGCGGATGCGCCGATCGTCGATACGACCAGCGCCGCGACCGGCCAGGAGATCACGCTCGAGCTGACGGAGTCGCTGCCGACCGGCCGCTCCTACCAGAGCTATCTGCAGCTCGTCCCGGGCGTCATGCCGACCAACCCCGGCGCTGCCCTCGGCGATAACCCCGCCGTCCGCTCCGGCGTGAACTACTCGGACATCGGCGGCGACCTCGGTACGTCGACCGACAACTTCTACTACGTGGAAGGCATCAACGTCACCGACCCGGTCGACGGCACCTTCGGCGCGAACCTCAACACTGAGATCATCCAGGAGCAGAAGGTTCTCACCGGCGGTATCCCCGCGGAGTTCGCGGGCGCGCCCGGCCTGCTGTCCTCGGTCGTCACCAAAGCCGGCAGCAACAACTTCTCCGGCTCGGTGAACTACTACACGCAGAACGACTCGCTCGTTGCCGACAACCAGAACACCCCGAACGCCGGCTTCTCCACGTATGACACCGCCTTCACCTTCGGCGGCCCGATCATCCGCGACAAGGCCTGGTTCTTCGGCAGCTACCGCATCATCTATCGCGAAGACGACGTCGTTCCGGTCGGTTCTTCGACGATCCTCCGCAACGTCACCAACGAGAGCGAGCAGGCGTTCGCCAAGGTGTCGTGGCAGTTCACCAGCAAGGATCGTATCTCCGGTACGTACACCGACGATCCGACCGAAATCTCCGGTCAGCGCGACAACTCGCTCTTCAACTCGCGCGACTTCTCGCAGGAGACGGGCGGCAGCCGCTTCACCGTCGACTACAACCGCGTGTTCAACCAGAACCTGCTGCTCGATGGCTCCATCGGCAAGCACAATGGTGAGACCTCGCGCATCGCCGCCATCCAGGAGATCCGCAACGACATCGTTTTCGTCGGCTCGGATACGCACCCGCTCTCCGCTGAGCAGCTCGGCGGCGAAGGCAACATCAACCTCAACGAGCGCGACACCGACTTCTGGCGCGGTTCCGTCGAAGGCATCTTCGACACGAACTTCGGCAGCCACACCACCAAGTTCGGTATCGAGTCCGAGAAGCACATCAACTTCCGCAACAGCAACTTCGTGGGCGGCACGCAGTACACCTCCCTCGACTCGCGCTATGCCGGCAACAACTTCAATGCGGGCGACCTCGTCCGTACGAACAACCCCTTCACGGCCATCCGTTTCGACGTCAGCAATGGCAGCGACACCGACGGCCTGCTGAACACGATCAACGCCAGTGCGAGCAAGGCCGCGTTCTACGCGCTGCTCGACCTCGATCACAACGGCACGATCACGACCGAAGAGCTCCAGACTGCGCTGGTCTTCAACAAGACCGTCGGCAATCCGAACGGCTCGGTGAACTACTACCGCCAGATCCAGACTGCCGAAGGTCCGCAGGAAACGCAGACCGAAGGCCTGACCTGGTACCTGCAGGACACCATCCAGTACGGCAAGTTCGCCCTCAATCTCGGCGTTCGCGCCGAGCGCTGGGAGCACCTGGCCACCACCGGCGAGAACATCTATACGTTCGACTGGACGTATGCGCCGCGCCTCAGCCTCGTGTATGACATCCTCGGCAACGGCCGCCAGAAGGTCTCGGCCTACTACGGCAAGTACTACGATCCGATCCGTCTGAACATGACCAACTTCGCCGGTACCCTCACCGGCCGTGTTCTCGACGAGCAGGTATGGGTCGGCGACCAGTGGGTGACGTACCGTACCCGCGGCGGCGCCGTCGTTCAGGACGCCTTCTTCTCGCCCACCACCAAGACCCCGTACACCGATGAAATGCAGCTCGGCTACCAGATCGACCTCGGCAACAACATGAGCTTCGAGGCGATCGGCGTTCGCCGTCAGACCCGCGACATCCTCGAGGACTATGACCTCGGCGTCTTCGCGGACGACGCGCACTGCCTCTCCACCGATCCGGCAGTCTTCGCGGATTGCGGCTTCAAGGAAGGCTTCGAGCCCGGCAACCCGAACGCGGCCGGCTCGCTCTACCTCGGCCTCGACTACTTCGGCTACACCACGAACCCGGGCTCGAACTTCGTCATCGGCACCCTCGCCGGCGGCAAGCGCGACTACCAGGGTCTCGACCTGATCTTCCGCAAACGCTTCGCCGACAACTGGCAGGCGCTCGCTTCCTACACGTGGGGCGATTCCAAGGGCAACACGAACTCCGACTCGAACGCTGACTTCCAGGGTGACGTTCTCTGGCTCGACCCGCGCGCGCCGAATCAGTACGGCCGCCAGCCGGGCAGCATCGAGCACCTCTTCAAGGTTGCGACGTCCTACCGCCTGTTCAGCCGTCTCGAGCTCGGTGGCGTCTTCAACTGGAACTCCGGCACGTACGCGAGCCGCACGTTCCGCTCCTCGCGTCGTAACCTTCCGCTCCGCGTTTCGACCGGTGATGCCTATGTGTTCAACGGCGTGAAAGCGCGCTGGATCCCGGACGACACCGTCGGCTCGCTCAAGAACCCGGCGTACGGTACGGTCGACCTCCGCGCTCAGTGGAACCAGCCGCTGCCGCGCAACACCTCGCTCGAGCTGTTCCTCGACATCTTCAACGCCCTCGACGATCAGGCCGCGATTCGCGAGCAGGATCTCGTCGCCGGTGAAGGTACGGGTCGTCAGTTCGGCGATGCCCTCATCTGGGCTGCGCCGCGCCGCTTCTACCTGGGCGCACGCTTCCTGTTCTAGTTCTCAGTCTCATCGGTTGTAATGACGAGGGCGCCGTTTCGGCGCCCTCGTTTTTTTATGCGAAACGTCTCAGCAGGTGTGGAAGTGCACTTCCTTGATGCGGAAGATCGTTCCGAACGGATACTGCGCGGGGCGATAGCGGATGCGCAGCGTGACCGTCTGTCCGCCATAGCCGCTCGTGTTCCAGATGTAGTAGTCGGAGCCTGAGACCGGACTGACGACGCCGAGCGTCTCGGTACCCGAGCTCGACAGGATCTCGGCCCGAAGTCTCTCGGTCCCGTATTGAGGGTCGATCACATCGACGTCGATATGGAAGGCAATCGTGGTCTTGTTCGACGGGACGGTCAGCGTTTGCTGGATATACGCGGACATTTCCGGATCAGGATCGGGGTCCGTGGCGTAGAGCTCCCAGTAGTAGTCGCTGCCGCTGTTCAGGAGAGCTGCCTCTCCGCCCGCGTCCCAATCGGAGCACAGATCATCGAACGTGGCGTCCGAGATCTGATCGAGGCAACTGCAGGTGGGTTGCTGAACACAAGTTCCCTGCGTACAGGAGGCGTAGGCGGGCGACGACCCCGGCAGGACTGCGATGAGAACGATGGCGAGGAACTTCGCGGTCATTGAATTTTTCATATACGTCCATCCTTTAACTGGCAGCGTATGGGGTGGGTTGCCCCCGGCGATAGACATTCCTTGATTCGACATACGGAGCCGCTCCAGCGGAATAGGTCCCGCCGGGTCCGCGTTGTCTGCCGAGCGCCCTGAGGAGTATTTCTGCTCGGGGACTCTGCGCGCTGCGATCTCAGGTGTTTGACTGCCGATCGTCCTGTGTGCTAAATCGTGCGGTTCCAATTTGTTGGAGGCTTTGTGTACGCCATCATTCAGTCGGGTGGAAAGCAGTATCGCGTGGCCGCGGGCGATCGCCTGAAGGTCGAGCGTGACGTTCTCGGCGGCGCCGAGGATTCGAAAGTCACGTTCAATAAGGTTCTGATGATCGGCGGAGACCAGCCGCAAGTCGGACTTCCTACGGTTCAGGGTGCTTCGGTCGCAGCCACGATCATCAGCGAGCTGCGTGGCGAGAAGATCATCGTCTTCAAGAAGAAGCGCCGGAAGAATCACACCAAGCGGATGCACGGACATCGTCAGGACGTTGTCGAGCTCCGTATCGACAGCATCAACATCTAGAGGTCAACCATGGCTCATAAAAAAGGACAGGGCTCCTCACGCAACGGTCGCGACTCACAGCCGAAAATGCTCGGCGTGAAGCGCTTCGCCGGCCAGTTCGTCAGCGGTGGAACGATTCTCGTTCGTCAGCGCGGCACGAAGTTCCAGCCCGGCATCAACGTCGGCCTCGGCCGCGATCACACGCTCTTCGCCAAGATCGAAGGCATCGTGCAGTTCCATGACAAGGGCGAGCGCGGACGCTTCATCAGCGTAACGCCGGCCGAGTAAACCATCCGCGGTCGGTTGTTCCCGAAAGCACCGCTGATGCGGTGCTTTTCGTTTTTTGGCACTGAACCCGTATTGAGAGAAGAAGACAAACCATGATGTTCAAGGATGAGGCGACGATCCGTGTGAAAGCCGGCGACGGCGGGCACGGCTGCATCGCCTTCCGGCGCGAGAAGTTCGTTCCCAAAGGCGGCCCGTCCGGCGGCGACGGCGGCAAGGGGGGATCCGTGTGGATTGTCGCGTCACAGCGGCTCAACACGCTCTACCACCTGCAGTTTCAACGCGAGTGGAAAGCAGGACGCGGCGA
The DNA here is from genome assembly GCA_036009605.1 of Thermoanaerobaculia bacterium. Taxonomy (GTDB): domain Bacteria; phylum Acidobacteriota; class Thermoanaerobaculia; order Gp7-AA8; family Gp7-AA8; genus QHVT01. The sequence continues at coordinate 19,147 of DASYLL010000251.1, forward strand.
GCACGGCATGGGCTCCAACTGCTCGGGTCAGGATGGCAGCGACGTCACGATCGAGCTGCCGGTCGGTTCCGTGATCCGCGACAAAGCGACCGATGACATCATCGCCGACCTCTCCGAGGATGGGGAGCGCGTACTCGTTGCACGGGGTGGGCGCGGTGGATGGGGCAATCAGCATTTCGCCACGGCCACGCGACAGGCGCCGCGTTTTGCGCAGGACGGAAATCTCGGAGACGAGCTCGAGCTCTTCATCGAGCTGAAGCTCATCGCGGACGTTGGTCTCATCGGGCTGCCGAACGCCGGCAAGTCGACGCTCATCTCCGTGATCAGCGCCGCGAAGCCGAAGATCGCCGACTATCCCTTCACCACGCTCATCCCGAACCTCGGCGTCGTCAGCGCGGACAACTCACAGACGTTCGTCGTCGCCGACATCCCCGGTTTGATTGAAGGCGCGCACGAAGGACACGGTCTCGGCGATCAGTTCCTTCGTCACGTCGAGCGTTGCTCGGTGCTCGTGCATCTCGTCGATCTCTCCGCGAATGAAGATCCCGCGGCCGATGCGGAAGTCATCGCACGCGAGCTCGCGCTCTATTCGCAGTTGCTGGCGAGCAAGCCGCGCATCATCGTCGGCTCGAAGATCGATTCGATCGTGCCGGAGAACAGCGAGAAGCTGCGCGCGTATGCGGAGAAGGGCGGGTACCAGTATCACGAGATTTCCGCGGTCGTCGGCGACGGAGTGAAAGAGCTCGTGCGACTGCTCGCGCGACTGATTCGCGAGAATCAGGAACAACTCATCCGCGAGCACGCTGACAGTCGGTCATGAACATCGGCATCTGCGGCGGCACCTTCGATCCGTTTCATCGCGGACATCTCGACCCGATTCTCGCGGTGCGGGAGACGATGCAATGGGATCGCGTGCTGTACGTCGTCGCGTTCGTGCAGCCATTCAAGCAGGATCGTGCAACCGCGTCGCCGTATCACCGTTTCACCATGGTGAGTGCCGCGATGCTCGAGCACGAGTTTCTCTATGCGTCCTCAATGGAACTGGAGCGCGGCCGCGTTTCTTATACGGTCGACACGCTCGAAGAATTACGCACTCAATATCCCGATGACACGCTGGACTGGATCATCGGCGACGACAATCTCGAACAGCTCACACAATGGAAATCGATCGACCGCATTTTCGAGCTCGCTAATTTCACCGTGCTTTCACGCGGCAACTATGAACTGCCGGAGACGCTCGCCTCTCGAGTATGCGAGCCTGATTCACGTTCTGCGCATGGCGCCATCGCCTTCGCTCACAATCGCACGGTTCCGGTCTCGTCGACCGAGATCCGCAGGCGCGTGCGCGAGGACGAAGCCATTGACGAGCTGGTTCCGCCGCCCGTCTCGCGTTACATTCACCACTACGGACTCTATCGGAAAGGCCAATCGTGAAAAATTCGATTGAATCGCGCGTCCGCCTCGCGGCAGCCGCGGTGCTCGACAAGAAAGCAACCCATCTCGACATCCTCGCCGTCGCCGAGCTCACCTCGATCGCCGACTACTTCGTGATCTGTTCGGCGGGGAACGAGCGACAGGCGCAGGCCATCGCAGACAACGTCGTCGACCAGCTTCGCGACGAGATGGGCGTGAAACCGCTGCTCATCGAAGGAACGGTGCCGGGTCGCTGGATCCTGCTCGACTTCGGCGACTTCATCGTCCACATCTTCACCGAGGAGGTGCGCCGGTTCTATGGGCTCGAGCGACTCTGGGGCGATGCGCCGAATGTCACGGCCGAGATGACCGGAGAAGCCGAGCAGCGTGCCTTCAAAAAGACTTCGTGAGCCGCGGCTCGAGGACCTCTTCCGCACGCGCAATGCCGCGATGCGGAACGTCCTCGACACGGTCGAGAAAGTTCTCGATCACGACGTCAGCATCCTGATCCTCGGCGAATCCGGAGTCGGCAAAGACTATCTCGCACAATCGATCCACGCCTGTTCCGCGCGACGCGCGGAGCCGTTCGTACACATCGAATGCGCGTCGATTCCGGCGGAACTGTTCGAAAGTGAACTGTTCGGACACGAGCGCGGCACGTTCACCGATGCGCAGACGCGCAAGGTCGGCAAACTGGAAGCAGCAGGTCGCGGGACCGTGTACTTCGATGAAGTCGCTTCGCTCACTCCGCAACTGCAGGCGAAGCTTCTTCGCGTGATGCAGGAGCGTCGCTTCTCGCGACTCGGCGGCGCGGCAACGTTGCCATTCGAAGCGCGCGTGATCACATCGTCGAATGCTGACGCCGCGGCACTGCTCGCATCCGGTGCATTGCGACAGGATTTCTACTATCGCATCAATGTCGTCACGCTGACGTTGCCGCCATTGCGCGAGCGTCCCGAGGATGTTTCGGCACTCGCGAAACTGTTCGTGAAACGGACGAAGTTTCGCCGCTTCGATGCAGAAGCGGAACGGATGATGCGCGGCTATGCCTGGCCCGGAAACGTGCGCGAGCTGCGCAATGCCATCGAGCGCGCCGGACTCGTCGAAGAGAGCGATCGCATTACTGCGGCGTCGCTTCCGATCCACGCGGAATCCGATCTCATCACCACCGCTGCGCGCGGCAGATGGACCCTCGACGAGCTCGAATCGCACTACATCCGTGAAGTGCTCCGCATGACGCGCGAGAACTACTCGCGCGCGGCGCAGATCCTGGGGATCAATCGCAAGACGCTGCTGGAGAAGAGGAAGAAGTACGGGCTGGATCAGGCGCGGACGCCATGAAATTTAGGTTCATCTGGGCCGGTTCCCATGCCGACGCCGAGCTGGCTCAGGCCGCGGAGCGTTACCTCAATCGGGTGAAGCATTTCTTCCCGATCGAGGTAATCGAAGTGCCGCCCGAGCGCGGTAGACAAGGTTCTCAGGATGTGGCTATCATGCGCGCTCAATCCGCGCGCCTGCTGGCCGCGATCCCTGATCGCGGGCATGTCGTGGTCCTCGATGAACGGGGACAGTTGTTGGATTCTTTGAAGTTTTCGAGGTGGGTGGAGAGGCTGACGATCGACAGTCCGCACGGCGTGAACTTCGTCGTGGGCGGCGACGTCGGATTCGATGATTCGGTTCGCGCGCGCGCCGACAAACTGCTCGCGCTCTCGCCGATGACTCTCCCGCACCAGTTTGCCCGCGTCATCCTGCTGGAGCAGATCTATCGCGCCTGCACGTTGATGCGGAACATTTCCTATCACAAGTGACAGGGGCTCGAATGGCTGCCAAGACGAAAGCGAAACCGAATCCATTTCAGGCGTACGAAGACGCGCTCCGCGAGAAACAGCGCGAGCTGCTCGCGTCCTTCGAGCGCGACAAAGCTGCCGGCAATCATCAGAACGACGACGGCATTCAGGACCTGGCCGACAAAGCCGCCAGCGCCTACTCCAAAGAGCTCAACTTCTCCCTCTCCGACACGGAGCGCAACCTCCTCATGCAGATCGAGGAAGCGTTCGTGCGCATGAAGAACGACGCCTACGCCGTGTGCACCAACTGCAGCACCGTCATCGGCGAAAAGCGCCTGCAGGCCGTGCCCTGGACCCCCTTCTGCATCGACTGCCAGGAGCTGCAGGAAAAGGGTTTGCTGTAATCTCGGCCTCGCGTGCCGAAAACCCTCTCCACCGTCCTCGCTGACATCGCACAGAGCAAGCCGCCGCGAGTGTTCCTCGTCGGCGGCAACAGCGAGTTCCTTTCTGAACAGGCTTTCCACGAGCTCCGCGACGCTCTTGTCGCGAACAACCCGAAGCTCGCGGTAGAAACCTACGAGCCCGGCACCGAGCTCGCCTCGATTCTCGATTCTTTCCGCACGGGATCGCTCTTCGGCGGCGCGCGTCTTCTCATCGTGCCCGAGGTGAACGCGTTCGTTTCAGCAAAAGAGATTGCGTCGCTGTATGACAAAGCGACGGCCGATTGGAAGAGCGCGAAGACCGATCGCAAACGCGCGTCATCGGCCGCGAAGCTGCTGCACGTCCTCGGCGTCGCCGGCTGCGATCTGGAGATGAAAGATCGCGCGATCGCAGACGCCCTCGGCATCGCGCTCGATCAGACGCTCACGGACATGCTCGCGTTCTGTCGCGCGAGCGGCAAGAAAGCGGGACGCGGAGAAGACGACGCCGCGATGCTGATGGAAGCGATCGCGCGCGGCGGCGCCACGGGAACGATTCTGCTGATGCGCACCGGCGAGGTGCCGCGCGATTCCGCGACGATCGATCTCATCGACAAAGTCGGCGCCGTCATCGTGGCCGATCTCACGCGCGAAGGCTTCACTGCCGCGCTCGATCAAGCCATCGCGTCAATTGCGTCTGATGCAAACGTGAAATTCGAATCGCAAGCCGTCGCGCGCTTGAAGCAACGCCTCGGCATCGAGCGCGTGCTCGCCGACAAGTTCTCGAAAGACGTGCCGGAGATTCGCGGTGCGATGTCGGAAGTCGAACGGCTCGTGACGCTGGCCGGCGACGGCGGACGCGTCACTGCCGCGATGGTGGAGCGCGAGATCGCCGCGATCGAGGGCGGCGCACGCTACGAGCTCGGCTCGCTCTTCACCGAAGGCAAGATCCTCGAAGCCGTCTCGAAGCTGCGCGATCTCGTCGCGCAGGGCCGCCGCGAAGATCCGAAGATGCCGGTCGACATGCACTACGGCCGCTTTCTCTTCCCGCTCGCCGACGAGTTGCGACAGATGATCGGTATCCACTCCTGGGCGCGCGTGAACAACATGAACCTGCGCCAGTCGATGCAATACAACCGGTTCAAAGACACCATCGCCGACCGCCTCGGCGACTATCTCAAGTCGCACGGCCTCGTGCGCCAGCGCCCGCATCCGTTCCCGCTGCACAAGAAGTTCGAAGCCGCGCGCACGTACAGCGAAGCCGATCTCTTTCGCGCGCTCGCGTACATCGCGGATCTCGAGATCAAACGCAAGTCGGGCGGCCTGCCGGTGGATGTGGGAATCGAGACGTTTCTGCTTTCGCGGTTGCGAGCATGATCAGCGTCGGCTTTTTGCTCATCAAGCCTGTGGTGCGCCCGCCGTACGTATCGGCAGAGCTCATTCCTGAGCTGGTGATCAGCGCGAGCAATTGTATCTGTCCGCAGTTTCCGGGGCCGTACGCGATCTCATGGTGCAGCGAATCCGACGAGGATCGTGTAGCACGCTTGACCGAGGTGGGCGTTCCTGCCGAGCTCCACGCCATCGCAATTCAGTGGGCAACCGCGGCGTTCGGCGAGACCTACGGATGGCCTGGAGTGTTTTACTCGGTGGAGGCGGCGAGAGAGGCGCGCGATCGATTCATCGCATCACCCGAATTCGTGAAGGTGATTGCTCTCGGGCTGCCCGAGCAGTTTGCAGAGGACTTCATGAAAAGAGCCGCGCCGACGGCTTCTCCTCCCGGCTATGCACCGAGCGGCGAGTCGGGATATCTCGAATGCATCAAGCGACGCGATGCGCTGCCGGACGGCGGCCGTCACCTCGGCTTCGAGCTTCTGAATCTGCAGGTCGGCATGCTGGAAGACTCGTGGCTCTGCAATGGGCTGGAGCAACACTGCGCCACGACATTGCAGATTCGCCCAACGCATAACGGACTTCTGGCAACATTGGAAGACGCGACGCGCAGTTGCGCCGAGATCGATCGAGAGGAAGTCGGTGCCGAGCCCGGGCCCTGGTATCCGTTCCAACTCGTCGAGTACTGAAGCTAAACTGCGTGCCTTCATGGACGTCGATCGCAAAGCGTGGCGCGCCCTCTTCGCAGCGCAACTCGGCTGGATGCTCGACGCGATGGACTTTCTCCTCTTCACGTTCGCGCTCGTCTCCATCAAGAAAGATCTCAACCTCACCAACACGGAGGCCAGCCTTCCCATCGTCATCGCGCTGATCGCGAGCGCCATTGGTGGGATCGCATTCGGCCGCATTGCCGATCGCATCGGTCGCGTGCGTGCGATGACGATCAGCATCCTTCTCTACTCCGGCGCGACCGCCGGGATGGCCACCGCGCAGAACCTCTGGCAACTCGTCGCGTGGCGCGTGCTCGTTGGACTGGGCATGGGCGGGGAGTGGTCGTGCGGCTCCGTGCTCGTCGCAGAAACGTGGCCACCGAAGCATCGCGCGAAGGCGATGGGCATCATGCAATCCGGATGGGCGATCGGCGCGCTGTTCGCCGCCGGCCTCTCCGCACTCGTGCTCGAGCGCTACGGCTGGCGGGTGCTGTTTCTGATCGGCGCGCTCCCCGCGGTTGCCGCGTTCTACATCCGTCGCACGGTCGAAGAGCCGGCGATCTGGCGCGAACGCGATCGCACGCCGTCACGCTGGAGCGAGATCTTCTCGCCGGAGTTTCGGCGTCGCACGATCCTCGCGACGCTCGTCGCGGCGAGTGTGCTCGTCGCCTTCTGGGGCGTCACGTCATGGCTGCCCGCGTTTCTCGCGACTCCGATCGCGGAAGGCGGTGCGGGCCTCACCGTGACGAAGTCCGCGGCCTGGTTGATCGTGCTGCAGATCGGCGCGTTCTTCGGCTATATCAGTTTCGGCTGGATCGCCGATCGCATCGGCCGTCGTCCCGCGTTCACGTTGTTCATGATTGCGGCAGCGATCGTCGTGCCGCTGTTTGCGTTCTACGCGCGCTCGGTGCTCACGCTGCTGATCATCGGACCGCTCGTCGGCTACTTCGCGCACGGCTACTTCTCGCTCTTCGGAGCGATGCTCGCCGAGCTTTTCCCGACGCGCATCCGCGCGTCCGCGCAAGGGTTCTGCTACAACGCCGGCCGCCTCGTCTCCGCCGCCGCGCCGTACGCCATTGGCGTCGCCGCGACAAAACACGGCCTCGGTTTCGCCATCTCCGCCGACGCCATCTTCTTCGCCCTCGGCGCAATCCTGATCTGGCTCCTCCCCGAAACCAAAGGCACGGAGTTGTGATCGACCTCAGCGCCGACCTCGGCGAAGGTTCGCCCCGCGAAGAAGAAATCTGGCCGCTGATCACCAGCGCGAACGTCGCATGCGGTGGTCACACTGGCGATGAGCATTCAATGCGCGCGGCAGCGGAGCTCGCGCGCAAACACGGCGTTCGCTTTGGTGCGCATCCGTCGTATCCCGACCGCGAACATTTCGGACGCCGCTCGCTCGACATCGCACCCGATGCGTTGCGCGAATCGTTGATTGCTCAGCTCACCGCGCTCCACGCGATCTCGCCCCTTCATCACGTGAAACCCCACGGCGCGCTCTACAACGACGCGCACAAAAATCGCGCCCTCGCTGATGTGATCATCGAAGCGATGCGTGCGGTCCATCCCGCGCTGGCCATCGTCGCGCCCGATCACTCGCAAATGGTCGCCGCCGCCCGCGCCGCCGGCATGAACGGGATTCGCGAAGCGTTCGCCGATCGCCGCTACGAGCCCGATGGCGCACTCACTCCCCGCAGCATGGTCAGCTCGACACTGACTATCTCCGAGGCTTCTGTTCAAGCCGCGCTTCTCATCACCGACGGTGTGGTCATCGCACGCGATGGTTCCCGAGTCCCCATCGCGTTCGACACGATCTGCGTTCACGCCGATATGGAACACGCCGTCGAGCGGCTCCACGCAATCACGGCCCGCATTGACAAATAACCGCTCGATCAGCGACCATCCCGGTCCCTCCGACTGCTGTGGTGTAGCTCAGTTGGTAGAGCGCCGGATTGTTAATCCGGTGGTCGTAGGTTCGAGCCCTACCGCCACAGCCAATTCGAAACAACTCCGTAGAAAGCATTTAGCAGCACCCCCTCTTCTCACCGATTTTGGCGTTTCGGCCCAAGTGTCTAATCGCGCGTCTAATCGGCGCCGTGACGACGTCGTTTCGCTCCATTTCGAACGAGACGATCTGCGGGAAGGGGTCCTTGCATTCACTCCGATGCATGGACCTCAAGAACCTCATCTCGCGCATCGAGCTGGCAGCCTCGCTCCGCGTCCACCCACAGACGATAGCGAAATGGACGCGGCTCGGCCTCTTCCCGGAGCCGAAGGAATGCCTCTCGGACCGCGTCATCCTCTACGACCGCGACGAGGTGCGCCTCGCGCTCGATCGGAGGAAGGCAGCGCGACGCCAGCGCGTCACGCCAAGACGTCGAAGCGTGTGAGACACGGTCAACGCGGTGACCGGCTTGTGGGCTTCGCCTACGACGAAGCGGCCGGCATCGCCCACTTCTCGATGTATGTGCCCGGCACAGCCGGCCGTGTCCGGAAACGCGCAACGGTGCGTGCCGTCTCGTATGAGCAGGCGGTAGGGCTCTGGTCCGCGTTCCGGAGCCGAGCCGCCCAAGGACTTCACCGCCCCTCGCCCGAAGCCCCGACGTTCTTGGAGTTCATCACCGACTACTTCCCATCGATCGAGGCGAACGTCACGAGGAAGACCGCGACCGACTACCGCTACGGCATCCATCGGCACCTGCTGCCGCAACTCGGAGCGCTGCGCCTCACTGAGATCACCTCGGGCGTCGTGAACCGCCTCGGCGCATCGATGAAAGCCCAAGGCTACGCCGGCGCGACGGTCAACAAGCACATGACTCTTGCGGCCCTTCTCCTCGGCTACGCCGTTGAGTTCGACGTGATCGCTGAATTGCCGCTCAAGAAAAAGCTCAAGAAGCAGAAGGTGAACAAGCCGTGTCTCGAGCTCAACGCGGAAGAGCGGGCGGCGTTCCTCGCAGCGTTCAACGACGAGCCAGGCTTCCGTCGCTATCTCGCCGAAACCATGCCCAAGGGGAAACCCCGGCAGACGAAGGATGGGCGCTTCGGATCGCGACGAGCCCACGGGGCCGGGATGCGCGACGACAGCGACGCGGCGCACGCGTACTTCCTCCGCTTCCAGACTTCGAGGGATCTCTTCGTCACGGCTCTTGAAACGGGCATCCGCTCGGGAGACCTCCGGGCGCTCACGCGCCATCACATCGACTTCGAGGAGGGCTGGATACGTTTCAGTCAACAGAAGACGAGCAAGGAGGTCGTTATACCCATCTCGCATGAGTGTCGCCTCGCTCTTCAGAGTGCGCTTTCGTCTCGTGAAGTCTGTGCTGACGATCCGGTCTTTGTCACCGAAACGGGCCTCCCGTATGGACAATCAACGATGCGGCGCTACTTCAAAATCGCCAAGCGTCTTGCCGGACTCATCAGGAAGTGCAGATTCCACGATCTTCGTCACACCTTCGGGTGCGACCTGGCCACTGCTGGTCTGCCGTTGCGATTCATCGGGAAGGTCATGGGCCACACGAATGCGACGACCACCGAGCGATACGCCCGGCCAGATCAGATTGTGCTGGAGCGGGTGCGCGAGGCACTCAACCGCGAGCGGTAGGAACAGCACTGCATGGAGAATGCGGTTGGCCGCCAGATCGTTGGCGGCCAACCGGGCTACTTACCTCTTGCGGTGCAGATTTCTGATAATGACGAACCACCCCGTGGCCTCCATTGTGTCGAATCGGAGATCCATTGTGTTGGAGCGCCCGCCCTTATCCTCTCGCCAGATGCGTCCCGGCACAGCGTCCTTGTCCTTCCTCCAGGTCAAGCGATAGAGCGTGCCTGCCTTCATCGCCGCGAGCGCCCGCAGTTCATCGAACGTCAGCTCGTCCTTCGCCGGTCGCCATCTTCCGCGCTCGATACGCCCGGCGATTACGATCGCCTCGAGCTCATCTTTCAGAAAATAGGGGCGCGGTTCCGGTCCGAATCTAGTCGGGTACGTCGGCGGGTCGAAGTACGGCCTTCCTCGTTCCGAGCCTTCGGTCTCGCGGAGGATGCCGCGCCGGCGTCGTTTTCGAAGTCGCTTCGAACCGGGCAACTCATCAGCAAGCCGATCGCTTTCCACGAGCCACTCCCGGAGCCGTGGCAACCCGTCCGTGATGCGATAGGCTTCCATCCGAAGATCCGCGCCGGCTCGTCGGTTCTTGCGATCAAGGTCGGCCAGTGCCTCCATTGCCTTCTCCTCGGCTCGTGAAAAACGCGCTTCTCCTTTGCCGCCGCTCACAGGGCACTTCCGTCGCTCGCCAAGCCGCAGCGGAGTTTGAAGGTTTGTGGTTTGTCCGGGTAAATCGAGATATCGACATAGACGACCTCGCCGCCCGGCTCGGTGCCGAACGAGTCAATCGCGGATAGGCCCGCCGAAGCGAGCTCTTGCATGGAAATGTTATTTGTGTTAGGTTTCTTCCGATCGACGGCTTCGCCGTCTGTGCGTGAACGCTTCATGACAATGTTCCTTTCACGCGCGGACGCCCGGAGCCCTTCGGGTGGGGGTTCAGCCACTGACATGGCTGGCCCCAATATGGGCACCTAAGCGGTGCCCTTTCCTTTTCCGCTCCTGCCATGGTCAGGAAACGAGAACGGTGGCTACCGCGCGGGTATCGGAACGGCCCCTTTTCGCAGGCACCCGATGTGGACCCCAAGCACTGCCGAAACGGAGCGGAACTCGCCCGAAATGGCTACTCACGGCTTACTTTCGAGATGGTTGAATCATGCTTGGAATACTCACGCTGTGAGGCGGCGAATCACTTAGCCTAAAATCTGACGGCATACCTGCCTCACGCTTGGCGATGGACTCCAAAGAACTCGCAGCAGCGCTGAGACTTCAGCTGAAGCTCGATCCGCCGGTCACGGGAGGAGTGCCTAAGCTTCTCTTGGATCTGTTCATCCGATTTACCGCCGCATGGCTCGCCCAGGAAGATCCACCGCTCAAGGAGCTTCCGCTCCGATCGCACAAAAGCCTTCGTGCCGCCATCGCAGAACACGAGAGTAAGGGCCGGCTACGCCCGAATCGGCGTTCGAAGAAAAGCAATCCAACCGACAATCAAGGCAGCGAAACAGCGAGGCAAGAGATCGCACGACAACGCGCTGAGCAGATCAGCGAGACGCTCACCGCGGCTTTGACAAGCCTCTCTCAGCGTTTGCGCAGGCATCCGTCCGCTCAGCCGAAAGGCGATGACACCGTGTTTCTTGCCTTCGAAGTCGCCCTCGGGCAGGAGCGCTTCACCGTTGAACTAACCGGGCTACTTCCGAAAAACAGAGCGGGTCTTGGATTCCCCGAGGACGAAAGAGTGGGATTTCTCGGTCGGCTGGTGAAGCTACACGCACCGCCAACCTCAAGTCGGTCTCGTGACGGGAGCGCTCGCTCCGAAGACGCGTCGCCGCAGCGAGATCCCACCACGAAGAATGTCGAGCCTGTCTCGACCGTTCCGCTCGTTCGGAAGAAATTCACGCGATCCGCAATCTTGCGAGGCATGGTTTGGATCGCCGTCGTTGTCGCGGGCTGGCTGGTCGCTCGGCCGGACATCTCTACCGCCCCGCCCCTCAGCCTACCTCCAATTACCACCCACCTTCAGAGCTTCTCCGACGTGCGGTTTTCCTATGCCACTGAGCAATCAACCGCGATCAGCCCTGTTTGCGGATGTCAGAACGAGCTCGATGCGCGCTTGTGGCGCGGCATCTCTTACTTCGGCCGCCGGGCGGTGATCGAGCGTCTGTCAGGAAGCGCAGCGACCAAGTTCCTCATCACTGCCGCGTCCCCGGTACGCATTCGCTCAACTCCGTATGCCTACAACATCGAAGGGGTGGTTTACCACTTGACAGTACCGTTCGGCGAGGCCTTCGACTCCTCAACATTGCTCAACGACGCAGTACCGAAATCTTACCGGGTTCAAGCACGCGAGACATTTCAAGGTCCACAGATCATTTTGACTGCCGTGGGTCCGGTCCGAATCGACGCATATGGCCCGGTACCATTTGGCGCTTGGTTACCAGTCGAGGGCTCTGAGGTCTCCGCGTCGACCAGTCGCGGAATGGCGTTGACAAGCCGAACCAATGTCGTAATTACCGAACGCTACAAGCGATGGCACGCCGGCAGCGGCCACTATCCGATCGCTGATTTCGTCGGCGCTGACACCGTGATCTGGACTGAGCCGACACGCCACGTAGCTAGTTCGCCCCAACGCCGAGATATCGTGGCAGTTCGCGTCACGAATCCAGGCTTCGCAACGCGCCTCGCGATTACGCCTCACGCTGCCACCGACGATGACGGCAACGTAACGTTGCATCCACCGCCGACGGGGGGCGTTGCCGCCGTAGATCGCGATGGACTCCTTCGGTTCACAATCGAGGATGTCGACGAGAACCTTAGCGAATTCGGCGAAGTAATTGATCGACTCAAACAGAACGATCTCGTCTGGATCCCCCGAATCCGTCAGCTAGCGGGTTCACTCTTTTATCAAGACAAGAGCGGTATGTTTCATTTGGCAGATCCTGATCCGCCATTCCCACCGCGCCGCATGAGACTTGAGGAAGATGTGGACGCCACAGTCAAATTCCGCTATCCGCCTGTGCCACCCCGGAATGGCATCAACATATTTGGTCAGTTACGATCACTGGTGTTTAGTAATGCCATCGGTTCGATTGCGCGCGGTACGCGCGAATACTCATTTGTGGTGCCGGCATCATTCTCTTTTCACGACATCGCACAGTTTGCGGCCGCGGGTGGCGTGATCACGCTGCCGTTGGTCTCGGATGGCTCCTCGACCACGATTCGACTGGACGGCAGCGCGACCGTGGAGGTAAACGGGCAGCCACTTTTCGTGGAACGGCACCGATGGGCATCGCTACGTCAGATCGCTACAGGTGTTGCGCTGTGTGCATTTGCGACGTTACTTGTCTCAGGAGAAGTAATGCTTGGCGCTCTACGTCGACGCCGCAAGGATCGATAGGTGGGCGAGTATCCGCGCCTATGCGAAAGCTGTTGTTCACGACGCGTACATCTCGCCACAAAGAGATCCAGGGGCGCGCGACGCATGTTACAGCTAGTCGTGCTCGCCCTTCATGAACTGAAAGACCAGCTCGAAAGTGCCGACGTTGTTTTGGGTCGCTTTGCCGCGCACCTTGCCGCCGTACACAGCGCGAAGCCCGGAATACATCTCGATCTTTTTGAGCCAGATATTGCAGATGTTGTAGCTCAAGGCCCCGTAGATGGCCTCCTCGCAGGAATACCAATCCCTCGCTGATAGCTGCGGGTCGTTCGGACCGGAAGAAGAGCTCTCCGGGTTGTGGTCGCCGCCGCTCAGATGGCCAAGCTCATGCAGGGCCTCGACGATGTCACCATCATCCCAGGAAGCGAAAATCTTGCCCGCAATCGCGACCTCGATCCGTGGAATCAGAGGGGCCGGGGAAGTGATGAGCGCGAGTGGGCTGTATGAGTTCTGGAAGAGGACCAGGGTACCAGCCGCCTTACTTAGCGCGCGGGCCTTGTTGATCGGGCCTTCCGCATCTACCGCCCAGTCGAAGATGTCGGCTTGGGCAAGTCCTGCGGGCCTCTCGAAGAAAAAGATCTCGCGGATGGCCATTCGGCCGTTGAAACCGCTTGAGCGATAGGCGGTGTTCTGCCTGTCCATCAGGTGGATGACGCGCTTCGTGACCTTGTCAGCACCGCCTACTGCGTCGCGGTACTCAGTGCTGATCGCGATGTTGATCCAAACTGTTGGGGGCAACGAGCCAGAACGGACAGCCCTTCGCTTTCCGTTAGGTTTCACGGCTGTAGCGACGAGGTCCTGCATCGGAGTTACGAGGTTGGGGTAATACACCACTTCAGGAGCCTCGACATACAGGCTCGAGGTTACGAGGTGCTCATCCACTTCGGTGGAGACGAAATAGCACTTCCGACCGGCTTGGATGTGCCCAAGTACGTCGCCGTCGTAGAACTTGGTGAAGACCGAAAAAATGTCTTCGCCTTCTACTCGGTAGGTGAACACCTCAGAAGTGTCCCGACGCTCCGACGCGACCAACTGCGCAGGGAAATCATGTCCCTCGGCGCTCAGAATGACGACGGAGAATCCGAGAATCTCTGAGTCGAGTTTGACGCGCTCCATGCTGAGGATCCGCTCGGAGACTGGGGTTCCTTTGCCCATGGCTTGCGGCAAAGGGGTAAAGAGACGTCGCGGGGCTGACCCGGCATGCAAAGAGTCTCGAAAAGTCCTGCCCGGCTGCGCCGTCGTGGAGGTTGCAAACACGAGAAGGAGAGCGAGGCCAAGCGGGCCACTGGACACCTTCAGTACGCGCGTTAGAGTGAAAGTACTTACCAGTTCACGAATATGGGTAAAAGCGTCAAGATCGCATCTCATAAACGGAAAAGACACGCAATGCATGTCGTCGTGGATCAAGCCGCGCATCAACTCGCCTACCTCACGAAAGTGGAAGTGGAACGTCTTTTCACCGCCATCCCACGTTTGGACGGACGCGACAGGCTTCTTTTTGACGTCATCTACCGTTACGGTCTGCGTCGGCAGGAAGCGGCGCTTCTCCGCCGCGAGCACGTCGCAGAACGGATATGGATCACACGCCTAAAAGGCGGTGTTTCAGGTGAATATCCGATCCACCCGACCACTCGGCGACTCCTCTGGGACTATTTCGAGCAGCAGGAAGGCAGGCCGGGGCCGTATCTTTTTGCGACTCGGCAGAGCGGCTTGCGGCCGATGTCCCCCTCGACGATCTATCAGATCTTCCGTCGCTACGCGGACGCCGCTGATCTGCCGGCCGACCGGAGGCATCCGCATGTCCTGCGGCACTCCATAGCCGTGCACCTCATGAACGCGGGATGGGACGCTGCCGACGTCCAGGACTGGCTGGGACACCGTGACATCGCCTCGACGATGGTCTACGCCGCGGTCACGAACAAACGCCGGGAGGCAAAGTATGAAGAGGCACTTCTCTCCGATGAGATTGCTGCAAATAACGCGAGTTGACGCTTTTACCCATAAACGTCAACTCGCATTTTGCTCTGTCCAAGTGAACGAAGCTAACCGACTTCCAGTTACCTCGGCGGTGGTCGAAAACCTCCTTCTCGCGGGTTGGAGTACCAAGGTAGCCGGAGCCGTGACGCAGGCGAGCGGTCGCGAGGAAGGTTCTCCGATCGGCGCCGAATCAAGCATCCGCGGCTACAGATAACGATTTGCACTGCCGCAGAATCTAGTTGCGACCGCGTTCGTCTAGACGCAGCGATTTCGCGGAGCAGAGCGCACTCGTTGATCTTGCCGAACTGGGGAGTGAGGTAGTCCGTTTTAGGCGAGATACAACCTTGCGACCTCGTGCGATGAAGAAGCTTGTTTCAACCGGATCAAGACATCTGGCAACGTCCGTAGCTTCAGAAGTGTTTCGATTTTGAACACTGATCAGTTTTCGCCTGAATTCGATAGGTCTTGACGGCGTTCTCATCAGTGCTAAACTGAAGTGTAGAAGGAGGTTAGCGCCCTCCTTGAAAATTTGATGAGTTCGCACGCGTTTTGCGTCGGAAAAATCTGCTAGCGACCTACGCTCGATCTGTGTACAGTGCCTGACTTAATTCGAAATGGCGACATTGATCAACAGTGGACTGCAAGCGAGGTCCGCTTTGTTGTTAACTCACGTCCAAGTGCGGCTGAAAAGGCGCGCAAAATGCAATTACTGTCTGAATGGAGCTTGTATGAAAGACCTTGGCTTTGTAGGCATGCGTCTCGGCAATCAGTTGTCTGACGGAGGCAGAGCTAAGTGAGCGACGAAGGTCGCCGTGGTCCCGGAGCGCTGGACCCCCCGATTCTATCGTCCTGGGGTTCGATTTTTCCACCGATTCCCTCGCGACGAGTCGACTATTCCTCAACGCCGCCACCGCGCAGAGACGAAGTTCAACTTGCTTCGTTACTCGACGACGAGGCAGCTGCTGATCTCGACGATCTAATACCTCTTCCGTAGAAACATTAGGCTATTTGACTCCTTGACCCGACCTTCCGTAGTTGAAGGCCGGGTCATTTTTGTATATTTAGAACCTTTAATGTTGCCACCAATGAGATTTCTCAATGAAGGCGTTGCATATGCGCACCTCGCCCTTCAATCTGACAATGCTGCGGCCGAGGCCGCAGCACTTTCCATAGCTTTAGAAAAGCTGAATATCCCGAAGGAGAAGTACAGAATCACATTCTTAACCGGCCAAGCCGATCTGCTGCTGGAGGTCCGTCTCGGAGACCTTCGGGTCGCGTTCGAGCTCGAGTACGCCACATCGGCTACTGCGGTCAACTGGCTATTCGCCGTGCCCGTGGCGACGGCACCTATTGTTGGTGTGAACGGGGGCGAGTTCGCGCTCACCTACGTTATCCACCTGCGAGTACATCGAGACATATACCGCTCGGTCGGGGGCCTCGCGGATCAAGAGATTCTCAAGGCCATCCTTGCGGCGCCACAGGGGCGCATTGACTGCGAGGTGCTGGCAGGGTTCGGGTGGTCGGATCTACTTCTTCGAGGCCGGTTTGCATCGATAGAAGATTTCGCAAGCTTCGTTTCGTACCTCAGAAACCTGCGACTTCCCAGTGCAGGTGACCGCTACGTCTTTCGTCGCATGCTGACTTTGATCGGGTATGACTCCAGCTTCGATCTAGCTGCGAGCTCCGACATGGTCTTGCATCCTGTCATCTTTGCGCGCTGTCTGCCCACGCACCTTCAACAAGCGGCCGATTTTCTGAAATACAATGATGGGCAATGGCGCACTTTGTTTGTCGACGGAAAATGGGACGTGCTCTCGTTGCTAGAGGCACCGAAGGGCGTATCGGCACCTGTCTTCATTCGCGAGCATTTCGAGAAGGCCATCAGTGGTGGCAACATGCGGCTCGCCGGTGTTGAGCGCCTGGAAACTCACTTAATCACGTTCTCGAACGCCTCGGAGCCGCCAACAGACAAGGATGAACCACGTTCGTGTTCGTGCGCTTCTGCCGTGCGTTCTGGTCGGGAGCTGTTGGGCGATCCGGAAGATCCGAGAAGTTCCGCACGAGCGCTGCCCCAGGCGCTAGTCGTCGCGGTTCGAAACGTGTTGAATCTCCTCAAAACCACCTCACGCGAAACCACAAACTGTTGCGATATCGTCCCGAGTCTGGTTCGCTGCGAAATCGGTCTCGATCGCCTACTCGCTCATCATCGGGAGCTTCGACGCAGATTGGCTGCTGCGTGCGAATCCGACCTAGTTTCGCTCCCAGAACGAGCACGTTTGAACGAGAGGGTAGTCAAGGCAAGGAGCGACATCGAGGAATGGTGCACCTACGCGGAACGGATCGTCAGCCAACGCACCGCGGGCCGATTCGACGAGTTTCTTACGCAAAACGAGCGCGTGGTTTCCTATCGCGGCGGCGTCCAGCAGCTGCTTTACCTCACCGATGCTCTGTTAAACGGCTTCGCGCAGCGCGTGCTTCCAAGCAATGAAACCGCGTTTATGTCGTTGTTCGATCCCGTCGATATCGTCTTGGGGCACCACATCGTTGGGTTCGTTCGGGTCCCGGTTAGATACCTGTTTACGTTGCCCTTGGCGATCGCGCACCTCTGGCACGAAGTCGGCGTACACCGTTTCTACACACAATACCGCCACCCTTTTGATGAACGAACGCGAAGCCGCCTCTCGGATTTCCGTGATGCCACTGGCGAGCGCGAAGACGTTTTGGCAGAGGCAGTTCTTTACGATCTGGCGGATACCTATGGCGATGCAGTGACCTTCGCGAAGGGCTTCGGCGGCAACTATGGCGCATTTGCAATCTCTTTAAGCAGTACGCTTTTCGAGACTGACGCGTTTAGGGCCGCGCCACCGAGTGTACAGGACGAGTATCTGGTAGCCCTGCTGTCACGACTGTACATGGTTGCCGAGTTTCAGCAGCGATATTTATTTGTGCGTCGCAAAATGCAAAAAAGCGCACTTTCCATCGACCGGGCAGAGATTGACAACTGGATTCCCGATCCAAAACGGTTTGTTTGGCCACGGCTTCAGCGAATCGTGGAACTTCTGCGCGGCCGGTTGCTCGATCAGGCTCGCTACAGAGCGCGGGAGATTCAACTTCGAGATTCGATCGTTGACACTGCCTGGCGCGAAATCGGATCGCCAGCGAGGGTACTGCAGCGACAATATCTGAAAGACCTAGCGTGGCAGGAAGATGCGGCGTATGCGGCGCCGCCATCGGCGTGCGCTCAAGAGTTGTTCGAACACATTAACGCGGGAACGGTTGTCGTTATCCCCGAAGACGTGGACATCAACGATCTCTTTCTGCTACTTCAGCAAAAAATGGTTACTGAACTCGCCAACACACCCGACAATGCGACCTCTCCGGTGGACTCGGCCGGCTTTTTCTTGCCGGTCGCCGCATTAGTACGCAGTAGTGTTCTTGCCTACTATCAACGCGAGATGACGCCCCGACCGAGAGGTGAAGGTATTGCTAACGTGTGGCGAGGCCGCCTCGCGGCGAGGCCAAAACAAAGCCAAGACATATTCGGCAGGAAATGAGAGACGATGCCTAAAGTTCTGCTCGACACTTGGACATTTCAGCAATACTTGGAGGATGAGTCTCAACTCAGTGAAGATGCGCAAAGTATCATACGAGCCGCAGTAGCGGCCAATGATCACCTTTATGTGTCCGCAATTTCGTATCTTGAGGCGCGTCTGACGGCACGAGCCAGCGGTCTATCCCGCCACGACCTTGACTCGCTGGACGAGAGTCTGGAACGTTCGAGAATACAGATATTGCCCGTGACCCAGTGGGTAGTTGTATCTATTGATATGATTCCTGATTCAGCGACGCTGGCAGATCGAATCGCCGCCGCGCAAGCCCTATCGGGCAACTATACTCTGCTGACAGGTGTTGAGGACATAATCTGTACGGAGTTAGATTGCGTTCGAAGTAACCCTGCGCACATGGGCACCACGGAGGTCATCGGAAGTGCCTAGCGCGTGTCGGCTTGCTTGCGGGCCTCAATGAGACGTGTTCGCAGGCGCCGCGTCCCGTAGGCTTTTCCCAGCCATAAAGCCCTCAAGGAAGACGCCAAAAAAGAGCCCGAAGGCAGTCCATGTGAGTATCAGTGTAGGATAAAAACGGAACGCTAAATAGGGGGCTAGATTGCTCGAGACGGTGTTCCCCGTAGTTAATCCCCAAATGTGGCCCAGATCCAACGTGGTCTCTCGGGGTAGAACCCTCAAGAAATACGGATAGCGATGCTGATGCAGTGGATGCGGACCCGCCTCGGCTTCATACGCGACCTTGGCGTGGTTTGCGCCGTGAGGCATAGGATGCGTCGCCAGCGGAGTGTCATGAAGAGCGTGACTCGTTCCGAATATTGCGGACATGAGTATCGCGATTCCGAATGCATGAGATAGCGCTAGCGCAACGACCCGTCGTGCTGCAGCCGCCTTCTCCCGTGTGTTCAGGGCATCGCTACCGGATTTTTCTGCGCGCTTTGCAACTTCGCGGGACACAAAGAAGCCGGTCGACAAGTATGACAACCCGATAAGAAGAAGAAGCGCTAGTGACGTTCCGGTCAGAGCAAAGTCGTAGCTATGATCAACCTCAACGATGAGAGCCATTGGGACCGCAGTAAGTCGCGCGAGGCGAGGCAGTAGGCATTCGAACCAATACCCCTTCTCAGGCGACAGGCGTTCTCTGCTCGCGGACTTGCGCATACCACGAACGAACGTAACGACCGCCCCAATGATAACGGCCGCGGACAGTGCGAAGAAGCCTGCGCCCTCGAGCCAATGGAAGTTGAGGAGATCCATGGCGACTGCCCAGGCGTATGCTAGAAGCAACACCAACAGCGGCAGCCACGGATTGGTCGCGAACCTGTAGAACGTGCGAAATGATGGCGGCCACCGCTCACTCAATACGGTGTTGAGCCCTTTAATGTCTAGGCTTGCTGCCCGCCATCTAACAAAGAAATCCTGAAATAGTAGATCCTGGTGGTCGAACGCGGGCGGTCGCGGGCCCAAGATTGCCCCGATATTGTCCAGCTCCGCCGCCCTGTAAGCCCCGGAGTTGCGTGCTGCGGGCGAGGCACCGTCTTTGATTAGAATGCTGCTGCCGGGTAATGGGCCGCGTGGTGGGGGTGGTGACAGGCAGAGTGACTCCCAGAACAGCGTTGTCGCGTTCTGACCGGCGGCGGTCGCTCCTCGAGGCTGGTGTGGCAGCTCGCCTTCCGCCTGCTGAATTAGCAAGACCGGCCATTCACAATACCAACGGATTGAATCGCGGAAGAGCATCGCGAGATGCGTCATCAGAGTAACGAATAGTGTCTGCTCGGAGTGGTGGAGGCCCCTGTGAGCCTGTAGCGATTTGGCCACCGCGAGAGCAGTCCGGGTGCAGCCGCGGAGTGCTGTCGATCGCGCGGTGAAGCTCTCTATGGGCGTCGCGAGATAGTTTTTGACCTGCTGCTGCAAGTCCTGCAAGTTGTGGCCATAGCTGTCCGCGAGCGTGGTGCGGGATGCATTGTCCAAGCCGTGCGAGATTAGATCGTGCTGATTGAAGAAGGTCGACAGACCACCATGCGCCAAGCATTTCCATGAGTCGGGCGAGCGGGACGTGAGTTCACGATAAGTGCTAAGCGCCTCTAGCATAAGAGAGAGAGTCGGAGTGCTGTGCGACGAAAGCTCCTTCGGTAGTTGATCGATGTGGACTTTGATTGTGTCCGTGGTCGCGTTAGCGTCGCGCAGCGCAGCGGCGTGGTCGCGGAAGAAGAGCACAATTGCGTGATCGGTGGAGTTGCTGACTCGTGGAAGAAGGTGATCGAAGATAGTTTCGCTTCCTCCATGGAACACAACTTCATAGAGGGGTTTGGCGATGTCAGATCTGGCCCGGCGCTTCGAACGCCTAATGATGAGATCGAACTCTCGCGCAATCGCGCGCGCGATCCGCGCACTCACCGTGGGCGTAATCATTGAGGCGACGTGTGGCGGAAGACGTTCGGGGCTGATCGGCTCTGTCGTATCGCTTCGCCCAACGATTTCCGCGAAACGGTGCAATTCGAGATCAGCGGCCTCCGCCGCACCAGAGGGAAGGGTGGCAAGGATGTGCGATGCAATCCGCCGCGCGTCTGAGCTCGCAAGCGAGATACCGGGTACCTGAAAGAGGTGTTCCCGAGTGAGTGCCGGAATGTCCCGCGAGACCGTGTGTAGCTGTGTTGCAAGTATTCGTATCAGTGTGGTCTGATCGAGAGACGATTGCTCGCGCCAAGCGGCGAGCATTGACTGCGTTCGTTTCAGGATATCGGTCTCGAACGCGACGCCGCCGATCAGCCGGTCGGCGAGCTGCGAGCTGAGTCGCGACGTCTGTTCCCGCGCGATGCAATCATGGCAGAAGATGTTTCGAAGTACTTGGGGATTGGGGTTGCTGAGTATCTCGGCGATTTGTTGCTCGGTCAAGTATACCCGGCGATGCGATCCACCGGCCAGCAGTTGATCCTCGTGGCTTCTGTTCGCTAGGTGTATGAGCAGTCGCCGCAGAGAAGCGTTGGCGACCAAACGTTGATGGGTATGACTCAGATCGTTAATGCTTGGGGGACATGTGATCTGTTGAAACAGAATATCGAGCGCGGAGCGGGTCAAGCGGTCGTGCGCTGGGCTGACAATGAGCTCGCTAAGGCCGATGTAACAAGCTTCGGGGATGCCAGTGTTGGACCACGGCGAACTATACTCACGCAACGAGTTGAATAGGGCCGTTACCGCTGCCGTGCTATGCGCCGCGCCGCGCTTGGCGAGGTGGATGGCTGTTCTGATGGTTGCGATCGTAGCGCGGATTCTTGCATTGGCCACTCTAGCACCGTCTGCCACAGTGCGGGGTAGCGCCGCGACAGCGCGAGCGACTGATAGATCAAAATCGCTTGCATCCCAGCCATCATGCAGAGCTGCATCGATTGTGCGCAGCACGCTCTCCTGAAAGTTGGCAGCGGCAACGAGAGCTTCGTCGGATTCGCGCTCGATGCGTAGTTGGGACGCGGCGCAGAGCAATTCAGTAGCTCTACCTTTCAGATCATCGTCTGAACTGTTACGGATGATGGCCGGCAGAAAGCGAAGGAGATCCTGCTGTTCATACAGAAGCTGAGCAAGATTCGACTCGTGTACCCGAACCATGTTAGAGCTTAGCGCTGCTTGGGCTTCCGCCGTGAGCATGCGATTCAACTGCTCACGCGCATCGGTGTCGCCGGCGATGACTAACGCAAACATACATCTGCGACGAAGTCGATTTAAGTACTCGTCTCTAATCGCGGTGCGCTCTGCGTACTCGAGCGCAGGATTTGTGTCTGGTTCACGCTGCAGCGTCGGAGGTAGCGCAAGAGTCCCCGTGTGGTCTTTGCTCGTCCGAAGTAACCGGCCCAGGCCTTCGACGGCGGCCTCCCTCGTCGCTGGAGCTCCTATTTGCAAGACAGTAGCTAGAGCGTCAAGCAGCCCAGGAAATAAAAGGCTCAGTATATTCTTAGGAAGGCCTGTCTGGGAGCCAAGTCGCTTGGCGAGATCGCAGTAAAAGCTTTGGTGGAGCGTACCCTCGAGAACGAGAAGTGGTAGAGCGTCAGCGAGCGCCGTTAGCAGGTGAGGCGTGTTTGCGGCCATTAGCAATGACTCTACAGACGTGGTGAGTATGCGAATCCGATCTTCTGTACGTGCGTTCGCATAGATGGTCGGCAGGTCATTCCGTTCAGGTGCATGAATCCAATCCCGGGCGCCTTCTATCATGACCATCGTGTCGCCGAAACGCGCCGCGAGGTCGGTTGCGTCGGACTCGGCGCTGAGACCCTGTTGATAGATGTCCAGCGCCGCCAACGGGTTGTTTTCCCGAAAGGCCTCGCTTACCCGATGCGCCCAGCTCTCTGTCATTCATGCCTCCGGATGGGGAAAGAAGGAATGCTAGCAGGCAACGTCGTCCAGCGTCCACATTTCCGACGCGGATGATTCGGCGCTGACCGGTAGCTGTCGGCGTTATCCTGGCCGCGACAAATCCTGCTATGTCACAATTCGGAAGCTCGCGCGCCGCGAGTAAGCCGGCCGGCTGTTTGTTAGTCCCGATTCAGCGCGGCAACC
Source organism: Thermoanaerobaculia bacterium (assembly GCA_036009605.1). GTDB lineage: Bacteria > Acidobacteriota > Thermoanaerobaculia > Gp7-AA8 > Gp7-AA8 > QHVT01. Next base: position 41,981 of record DASYLL010000251.1, read on the forward strand.
GGCCGTATGTCATCGCCGCTGCGCTTCCAAAAGCGTTCACGCGACAAGCCGCACTCGCGATCGGACTAATTCTTCCGGCGTTCGTCTCGCCCGCAGGCGAAGAACCTGCAGGCGACGTCCTCGATGGCATTCGAAGTGCGGGAGTTCTTAGGTGGAGGAACAGTCGGAATGGCTACCAACGACTTTCCCTCTCGGCGATCAAGCTGCAGTCGTCCCAGTAAAGCGAGCTCGGAAGCGCTGTCGATGACCGCAAGGAGGCCCGGAACTATCTCCGAACGTATCCGGCGATTCTCGAAGCCGCGGACCGTTACCGGGACGCGAGTGAGGCGCTCGCACTCCACCGCGAGCAACCCGAGCCTGACGAAGCCGAAGACCGCTTTCTCGAGATCGAACGGATCAAAGCGCGTAACGAATTCGTCAGCATGGTCAACAACACGAGACGCGGATAGGTGACCTACTTCTACCCCTAGCCTCAATGTTACTCCGCGCACCTATCCAAGAGGAACGCCGAATCGGGAGATACTTGACGCCGCAGATCCAGCGGCGTGATGAAGGAGTGCTATGGCATTGAAGGCGGAAGGTTTTGCGGTGACACCGGGACAGGCAAAGTGGATCGTGGCGCGGATGCTCGCGGAGAGGCGGATTTCCGCCAGTGAGGTGCGAGCCTTGGTTTCCGACATGGGCCAAGAGATCGCGACGATCGAGAGCCGGCTCGCTGCTTTGCGTGGCGATGTCGCGGCGGCTCCCGCGCCCCGGAAGAGCGAGGACGTACCGAAACCGCAGCGGCCTCTCAAGCCGAAAGGTCATCCACGCGGTATCGCAGGGACGCTCGCTGTATTGCTTCGTTCCGTTCCTCTTGCTGAACACGCAGCTATCCAGGCCATCCGGTCGCAGAGCGGTATCCCCGCAGCTATCGAGGCAGCCCGCAGCGCTCCGAAGCGCCAGCGTTGAAGCAGGGGCATCTGCGAATTACGAGCGCGTGTCACGCTGAAAGCCGGCGTTGTACAGACCTCTTCCTCTTGCGAAAATGAGTGGATGCAAGACAGGACACAGCGGCTCGAGCACAAACTCCGGCTAGCACTCCTTGCCGTGAGCTCCGATCTCGGCGAGGTACGCAAGCTGGCAGCGTCACAGAACATTTTGGAGGCCGATCGCGAGTTCTATCTGCAGATGCTCGATCGCGCTCAGCACGCCGTGCACTCCATCCAAGAGCAATTGGATGCTCGACCGCCACGACCTAACGACCATTAGATGTGCACTCCACCTTAATGCGATAAAGGAGTGTCGCGGTCACAGAATTCTGAACCTTTCCGAATCGTCAGTCTGCGAGAAATTCGCCGGCGCGGGATGGGCAGAGGAGCTTCGTGTCGCCTGCACTTAACCTGAGGGACCTAAAGCGCGTCTGCGAACCACTCGCCGTGCTTCTCGTGCTGAGTGCGAAATATCCAGCCTGCATCGAGCCGATCATCGGCCCTCGACATCAGCACTACACAACGTGACAGCAACGCATGCCGCGGCGGCCGACATCACGGAGATGGACGCGCTGCTTCACGGCCAGGAGCGGACGATCTTCGGACATCAGGCGTACTGGAAGAAGCGGACCGGCACGGTTCCGGGCCAACGGTGTTCGTTACCGTGTGAATCGCCGCGGAACAGCGCAACGACCGCGGACGGATCATCAGAAGAACATCACCGGGGTCGGTCGCGAACCAGAGCGCGCGGCGAGCACGCGTTCAGGATCGTCAAGCAGCTGTTGGGCTTCGCGAAAGTACGTTGCAGACGGCCGGCGCTGCTCGACGGCCATCTCCACGGTGTGATTCTCAATTCCGATCAGGTCAGCATTACACCTCGATCGGTTCGGCGATCGTTGTCGAACGACCGTCGCGCGACCTTCCATGGGCTCGATCGGAGATCGTATGACAACGCCATGTGGGAGAGCTTCTTCGCCACGCCTGAATGCGAGTTGCTCGATCGCTCGCGATCGCGGATCGCAACGAGGCCGGTGGTGAAAGTCCGATTCTTCGACAGTCTTTTGATGAGTGGCTCGAAAACACCTATACAACGCGGCGGCCCCTTTTCGTGCGGCCACACAGTAATGCGTCCAGAACGAGAAAGAGCACGGTCTATGTGCACGTGAGCCAGGAAGCCGTTGGTCGAGGCGGAGAGAGCCAAGGAGCTCAAGGAATCGAGAAATTGGGTCGGTGCGGACAAGATTCTCGCCGAGGCGGAGGGCTTGGCCAAGGCTCTCCTTGATCGCCCCGACCGTCCGAGCGGCTTGCCGCCTACGTTCGCGCCCGAACCGTTGTATCAAGCCCTGAAGAAGGAGCGGCGCACGATCACTGCGCGCGCACAGGAACAAGTTGCGCTTCACGCGGTCTGTGGCGACTTGCCGTTCCGTAGTGAGTGGGAAGGCGAGTATGGCAAAGTCGAATCGGCCGCCGTGAAGCGGGTTGCCCATGCCCCGTCATTAATTGATGTTGAGAACTGCACCGTGGCGGTCCTGACCCGCGAGCATTGCTGGGTGACGACGTGCGAGGTGCGAGGCAAGAATGCTTTCGGGGCCAAGGTCCTCGACAGGCGCCGGTTTTCTATGAGTGCGCTCGGCGTGGAAGAGATTCCCTGAGGTGCATCCCGACGTCGGATGGCGCGGAACTGTTTCACGAGAGAAAAGCCCTGCACACCGAAGTGCAGGGCTGATTTGCTAATGTTCCGAGGGTAGGAGCACGACGCCGTCTTCTACATACAGTCGAACGTAGTCGAGCGGGAAGTCCGTGTGTTCGATCTCCTGCCGGAACGCTTCATCTTCTGAATCGCGCGAGCAGACGATCGTCGCTGTATGGTCAGGTCTGACGAACAGTTCCCAGAGTTGGAACTCCTGGAGCGCTGAGTCTCGGAGGGCTTCTCTCTGCCATGACGTGATGACGTCGATGAGCCAGTGCGCGCGTGCATTTTCCGCAAGAAAGTGCACCCCATCCGTGAATCGCATGCCCGTCCAGTGCTGGTAGTACGTGGTCGTACCCGTGAAGTGCGGGAGAGCTGCCCGGATCGCAGTTGCTTCCATGGCTCCCTCCCCTACGACGCGAGTACCGGGGCTTCAGTTGGAGCCGCGTGACCCAACGACGGCATGCGCGAGAGGAAGGGCGCGAGGCGCCCGACACTTCTAAGCCGCGCGACAGGTTCGAGAACCTTCAGCGAGGAGGTGAACGCGTTCTCGAGGGACCACAGTGTCCGCGGCTCGAACTCCGGATGCTGCGGATGGAAATAGTGCTCGTGCACGACGCTGCCGAGATGTTTCGGGAGATCCGCTTCGCCTCCGAGAAACGCGTCGTAGATCACGAGCTTGGCTCGTGCGTCGGAGAGATCGCAGCCTCGGAAGAACTCGATCTGTCGGCGCATCGGGTCGAAGTTCCGTTGCATCTGGTCGACCGCGACCGCGAGGATCGCTTCGATTTCGACGTTCTTCGTGTGCTTCCGAACCACGGGCGTGTAGTCGCCGAAGAGCGCCAAGTTGTCGCAGACGAGGACTCTCCGCCCGACCGTGAGACCGAGGGAGAAACTCTTGTCGTGCGAGTTTCTGAGGCCGACGGCGATACGGACGCCTGACTCCTCCACGTTCAAGGTGAGAGCTCCGAAGAAGCGCATGCCGTCGTGGGAGACGGCGTACTCCTCCGAGATGATCTCGAGACGCCGGAAATTGAGTGTTTCGGCGAGAGCCTCGACGAACCTCCAGTGCGGAATGGGATAGTGCGTGGCGGTGGGCTCGGGCGTCGGCAAGTCTTTGAGGTCCTGCCGGCCGACGAGCACACTTCGGCTGTGGGAAAGCATCGCTTCCATGAGTGAATCTCCTTTGTGTGGGGAAGGGCGTTAGCGGACGGCGCGCAGACGGGAGCCGGTGGCGGTAGCGGCGCCGTCAATCATGAGGAGAAAGCGTTCGGCGAGCGGCTCCTGCGTGTGCTCGGGGAGAGCGCGCCACGCGGTCAAGAGCTTCATTTCTGAGGCATCGAGATCAGCAAATTCGCCGAAGAGCTTCCGCTCGACGCCATCGCCGAAGAACTCGGCGGGAGTCATGCTGTAGGCGGAGAGGAGTTGGAAAAGCTGCGAGACCTTCAATGATCGAGTACGTTGGCCGCTCTCGAAGGAGCTGATTGTCTTCTCTCCGACTCCGGACGACTCAGCGGCTTCTTTTTGCGTCAAGCCTCGAAGCCGTCGCAGTTCGCGGAGCTTGAGGACGATATCCATTCTGATTCACCTCCTTTCTTTTCCGGTTCGGATTCAGGCGGAAGTTCTCGCTCGCCTTGAATCGTGACCGCTTCCTCGTGGGTGTGGGCGGTGTCGACGACGGCCGGTTGTTGTTTGTCCGGCGCCTCGGCATCCACGATGTAGAAGAGACTTCGGCCCTCGCCGTGGAAGATCACGATCGGGTAGCGCATGTCATCTGGACTACGTCGTCTTAGATTGCTTCGGCAATCTCACGGTCTTTGCTGCGATCGGCGGTTTCTGTGTCTGCTTCGACTCGGTCGCTTTGCGTTTCGCCGCGTCGATCGCGCTGTTCGCCACCTTGGCGTACTCGACGCCCGCGAGCTTCAGGACATAGCGGTAGAGCTCCTGCTGCGCCTTGTCCGCGCTCGTGATCAGGCCGCCGATGGTGAGGTCGACGAGGAAGGCGCGCTTCTCGGCGTCTGTCATCGTTTCAAGGCGCTCTGCGACGATTCGCTCGCGGTTCTTCGCGAACTCTTCGGAGGAGCCGTCGAAGCCGTGACGGCGGAGCACACCTTCGAGCTTCCAGGCTTCGACCACGATGAAGCAGCGAATTACGAGATCGATCCAGCCGGCGGGTGTGAGCTTCACCGCTCGCAACTTCGCCGCGAGCTCGCGACTCACTGCGTCCTGCCCGATGCGCTCGAGATTCGCCGCCGACTGCGCGGCTTGCTTGTCGGTCGTTCGCTTCTGTTTGTCTTTCGCGAAGGCGTGGCCGGAGGCGACGAGTGCGTTCTTCAGTTCCTTCGCGGGATAGAGCATTCGCACGCGACCGGTCTTGAACGCGAAAACGGTCTTGAGCTTCTCGGCGCGGGCGAGGAGTTCCTCGTAGCGGCGATGTTTCGGGTCTTCGGGCGCGACGCGTTCCAGGTCCACGAACTCTTTGCCTACTTGGTCACTTTCTCCGAACGGGAACGCGCGCTTCAGCTCTTTTGGCGACAGAAGGACGGTGTAGCCCGTCTCCCGGAGGCGCTTCAGGTGGTTTTCGGTCTTGAGCCTGAAGTCCTTCGGGTTCGTGCACACCGCTTTGCCTTTGACGTCGCCGAAGAGATCCGGATTGTTGCCGGCGAGTTGGGGACATTTGGAACAGGCACCGAGCGGCGAGAGATCGGCGTCGTCGGGATCGAAGACGGCGAGCGAGAGCGCCGTCATGAACTCCTGCTCGATGAGACGCTTCGCGACGGCATAAGGCACCGCCTGAACGAGTGGCTTGTCGGCATCCGTGAAGTACTCTTCGAGAACACGTTTGAGAGCCTCTTCCTGAAGCTTCGCGTCCGGAATGCGGGCGATGAGTTGCGCGTGCTCGACCGGGAGCACCCCCGTGGAGAGCGCACTTTTTACGCGCTTTGGCAGGTTCGCGAGCGGCAGCCGCCGCGCAACGTCGCGCGACTCGCGGCCGACTCGCTTCGCGATCGCCGAGACCGCGAGTCCTTTTTCGGCAAGCCCGGCATACGTCTCGGCTTCCTCGAGCGGGGAGATATCGGCACGCTGGCCGTTCTCGACGAGTTGGATGATGACTATCTCCTCCTCGGTGAATTCGCGAACGATGACCGGCACTTCGGCTAGCCCGGCCAATTTCGCGGCGCGATACCTTCGCGCGCCGCAGATGATCTCCGTTTCCAAGGATTCGCCATTGGCGCGCACGATGAGCGGTTCGAGGACGCCGTGCTCTTTGACGCTCTCGGCGAGTTGCGCGAGCGCCTTCGCATCGAAGTACTTTCGCGGGTTGGTCGGAGACTCATAAAGCGAAGCAACGGGAAGGATGGTGGAACCGGGGGACTGTCGATGAACAGAGCTATCGCTGGGCATTCGGGTGTTTCTCCTTTTTGTGTTAGTTGGGAAGGATCCGCACCCAGGTTACCCGGGCAAAGAAAGCCTTGCGAGACGGCATTTGTACAGTGCGCCTGTACTTACCCCGGCACGACGCCGAACGCGTGAAGGACGAGGGAAGCGGCATCGAAGATCTCTGTCCTCGCCTCTTCGCTCCGAAAGACCTTGCGCTTACGCGGAACCAGCGGCTCGATCTCCGGAAACATCGCACCGATGCTCTCAGCGACCGCGTGCTTTCTGGTCAACCCGCGCTCAGCCCACTCGCGACGGACGGCAAATCGGCTGACCGCGACGACACGGACGCCCTGATGTCTCGCTGTTTGAGCCAAGAGACCGAGGAGTTGCCGAACGCGGGGTCGCCGCTCCGCACGCGGCACCTCCGGGTCTTCCAGAACCAGGACATCGGCCTTGTAGCGCTCAAGCAGGCGCTGAAGTAAGGCGCATTCGTCGCCATCGCCCCGCCGGGTGCCCCAGTCCAGCAACATACCGTTTTCGAAGAAGACGAAGGCAAGCCCTCGCGGATTGGGGTCGATCGCGATGATGGAACGATCGTCAGCGAGTTTCGTCATGCAGCAATCCGCTCGAGCGTTCTCCGGCGGCGTTGACGACGCGGCGAATTCGGCATGAGATCGTTCGCGAGCAACTCGCGGGCGCGGCGACGGACGTCGAGGACCGCTTGTTCATACGCTCCTCCAAGCAGTTCCGAAACGGGGATGCCGAGGATCGCCTGGCAGGCGAGTGCGACCATGCTCGGTGGAATTGCGCCTCGTTCATACCAGGAGACCTGTCCCTTCCACCGCCCGCCGAGGAGCGCCGCAAAGTCCGCCTGGGTGAGGGCGACGCGTCTGCGCTCATTCCGGAGATAGTGGACGAGTTTCCGAGGCATGGAATACAGGGTAGGGCGGGCTTGCGCCGCTGCCGAGACGGCATAAGTACAGCGGTATCGCACTTTTTTGAGGTGCGGGGTACTCCGCCGCGTGGCCGGTGGCCAAGCAGCAAAGCGAGCGCATTAGCGCAGATACACGTCGACACAACCGAGCGGCTGTGTCAAAGGGCACTATTGTCGCACGGCAACGTTAAAGAAAGTTTAAGAAATGCTCAAGAGAATATAAGGAGTGCGTGAGTGCGTCGCCACCAAGTGTCGCCTCGTTTTGCAACCACCTTCTAGCCGACAGCGTCGGTGGCTCTCCCTTCTACGCTGGGTTGAGGCTTCTCTGCCGACCTGCCCACCGTGTCTTGCTTGAGCGTAATTGTCTCGCCGGTGAATGCTTCGATAGACTCGCCATTGACCAGTGGCCGGATCCAAAACGTCCGATTCGGCAGGAGCGTCAGTTCATAGGGATCGAGGTCTGGGAGCAACTCCTTCACCAGCTTCGCGGCATCCACCGCTCCCACGCGAAAAACAACCAGCGTGCCGACGTTCCCCATGATTGCATCGCGGAGTTCCGTGTCAATCTGGTCCATGAACTGATGCCCTGCCACAATCCCGACCCTGTATTTGCGGAGCTCCGCGAGCATGTTTACAAGGGACAGTGTCGTGAACGTCTGGAACTCGTCGAGATACATGAAAAAGTCGCGGCGCTCCTTTTCCGGAGTGTCTGCCCGGGAGAGCCCTGCGAGGCCGAGCATGGTCACGAGCAGGCCCCCGAAGAGCATCGCCGGCGCTTCGCCGATTCTGCCCTTGGCGACATTCACGAGAAGGATCTTGCCGCTGTCTATCGCTTCGCGCGGATTGAAGGTGCTCTTCGGAATCGTAAGGATGCGCGATACGAACGGGTCGACCAGGAGGCTTCCGAGCTTGTTTTCGATCGGGGTCACGGCCTCCGAGCGTCTCTTGCCATAGGCTTCGAACTCTGTCGTCCAGAAGCGTTTTACGTGCTCGTTCGTTACGCGCGCGGCCGCCGCCTTCCGGAAGTCTTTCTCATGGAACAACCGCACGATGTCGGCAAGCGTCGCCTCCTCCTGTTCGAGAAGGAGTAGGAGCGCGTTTCTGAGGATGTATTCGAGTCGTACGCCCCAGGCGTCGTCGAAGAGTTTCTTCAGCGCTTCGACGATGCCGTTCGCTGCGAGCGAACGCCGGAGCGGCGGGACGCCTTCGAGCGGATTGAACCCGAACGGCTGCTCGGGATCAGGAACGTTCAGATAGATGACGTCCTCGCGGCGGGCATCCGGCGTCCACGCATACAGGCGCTCCGCGAGGTCGCCGTGCGGGTCGAAGAGCGCGAGGCCGTTTCCGAGAAGGATGTCCTGGCGGATCATGCCTTCGAGGAGCGACGACTTGCCCGTACCAGTTTTCCCGATCACGTACATGTGGGCGCGGCGATCGCTGTTCCGAAGTCCGAAGGGCCGGTTCATGTCGCGCCACTTCGTCCGGCCGATGAAGATGCGAGGCTCTGCGCTCATGGTACGGCAGTGGGTGTTGCGTCCCTTTCGACATCGGGAGTTTGATTGCCGGGAGGCACCTCGACTCCATAGCGGGCGTAGAGCGATGCGAGACGCGCTACATCCTCGGGACCGAGCGTGAAGATGCCGCTCGAGCGCGAGGGCCGGAGTCCCAAACGGTGGCGTACCAGGGAGCCTATCCAACGGGGCGTAATGCGCCGCTCGTAGGCTTCTCCGTGACGTGCCATGAATTCCCGCGTGATGTCCTGAATCGCGACCCGTTCTCCCGGACCTTTGGCGACGAGATCGTGGATCACCGTGAGGATCTGCGCTTCAGTAGTGTCACTGCGCTCGTCGACCATTGCTTCGTGGTACTTCGCGATGAGCGCAACGACCTTCTCCTTGTCCGAGGCATCCTGGATCACGGAGACGAGCGGCCCGAAGATCTGCTGCAGCCGCGGCTCAAGATTCTCAGTATTCGTGCGAATGTTCCCTGGCGCGTCCTTGAAACGCCTCAGCCGGTAGAGGAGGAGCTGGTTCCGTATCTCCCGCGCCTCCTCGTGAAAATGCTCATCGAGATTCAAAGGGATATCCCTCCGCAGGGAGCCGGCGTGCATGTCTTCGGTAATACAGCGACTTTCGAGCGCTTGGTCCTCGAAGACGCCGCGGGATGCGATTACCTTGGGGCCGAACACGTGATAGGCGCGCGGGTTGTACTCCCGGCTGGATGAAACCTCCGTCCGGAGAATGGGAAAGCCCTTGGTGTTGCCGTTGTTGAGGATCTTCACAATCTCCGCTTTCTCGTCGGACTGCCGAAAATCGCTCTCATCCAGGATCAGCGTGCCGCGGAAACTGTCGAGCAACCGGAAGATCGGGGAGACCGTGCTCGCGGCTGAGGCGAAGAGTGGAAATCGGCAGAGCGAACCCATGGTGAGGAGATAGCGGGTCTTCCCACTGCCATAGCCTCCGCGAACGCGGAGATAAGGGGTCTCGTGGAACGCGTCATAGACCCACGAGAAGAGGATGTAATAGATCGAGAGCAACTCGAAATCTTCCGAAACATCGACGTACCGTCGGAGGAACGCCTTGATAGAGGACACAAGCGCTGCTTCGTCTCCATACTCAGCCGGTTCGGACGGGAAAAGCACGACGTTGTGCTTCACGAGATTATTGGTCGCGGAGTATGGCACCAGCCGTTCGGTTGGCGTGGCAAGAATGCTCTCCTCATAGCCCCATGCGTCTCCTGTGCCGGAGACAAACCGCGTGGTGCCCGCGACCGGGTCGTAGATCATCTCCGCGAGCTCTCCGGACGGCAGAACGGCGGAAGCTGTCGGTCTGTTGTTTGGTTTCCTGTCCGGGACAGGTCTTGTCGGATCAAGAGGTGCCATAGAGCTCGTGGGTGAACTCAAAGCGCTCCAACGCCTCAAGCGCCTTGCCGAAAGTCATCGACTCCTTGTTCATGAGGAATGTCACGACATCGCCCGTCGCTTCGCAGCCACTGCACCGATAGGTGTTTGCAGCCGGATAGACGGTTAACGAGGAGGCGAAATCATCGTGGAGAGGACAGTGGCCGACCAAGCGGCCTCCCTCGGCATGAAGGCTTGTGAACTGAGATACGACATTATCGAGTCGAACGGCCTTTCTCAGGCGTTCCGCCCGTTGCCGCAGGGACCTGTTGACAGGGCGGAATACAGCGATTGGCGGGGGCAGATCGGCAGGATCATCCACGGCCGCAGTACCAGTCGCGAGTACACGCTCGAACTCTTCGGGTTTTCGTCCGAGCCGCACGAAGAAGTCGGCGATGGTGCCGTTCTCACCGACGTCGGCCGGAAGCCGAGCAATGCGCGCCTTCGGCAGGATGCGCTGCACCGCTTTTGCGGCAGCGTCGGACGCGATGCTGCGGTTGAAGCAGACGAAGACATGCTCCACCGCCTCGAAGTGCTGCTTCCACTCGTCGAGGAAGGCGGCGGCGCCCGCGGTTGAATTCACCGCCGCAATACCGCGAGCTTCGAGCGCGAGCCGGTCGAACTCGCCCTCGCAGATCACGACGCGGTAGGGGACTCTGGCGAGGGTCTCCAAACCGTAGATCTCCGGTTTAGTATCAGGTTCCTTGATCATTTCCGGGTTCTCGGATGCGTCGTTCGGCATTTTTGCGTAGCGAAACCCAAGCACTTCTGAAGGGCGCATTCCGAAGACCGGAATAGTGATGTGCTTTCGCGAACCGTCCCAACCGAGGAGTTTCTGTTCGATGAGCGTGGCCGGTATGCCTCGACCTTTCAGGTAGCGCCCGATCTCCTCCGGCAGGAAGCGGTTGTACCGCTCCGCGATATCTCGCGGTGTTAGTAATGGTTTGAACATCCCACTACAGTAGACGCCGGTGCATCGCGCTACGAGACGGCATAAGTACAGCACCTTCGGATTTTTGCCGTCTCCCAGAGGCAGCAAGCGACCGGTACTATGATCCGATGAGTGAGAATAGTCTCCATACCGCTTTTCGCGCGACAGTCGACGAACGGCTTCGCCAGTATGCGAGCGTAGTTGTGGCGATTGTGTCGCGACAGGACAACATGGCGCTGCCCGACATGGCTTTGACAGCTCCCGAATCGCGAGCTACGGTATCTCCGGGGTCGGAGTCGAGCCCCGGCACCTCAAAAACTCAATACGAATAAATGAAACGCCTTTTCGGATACATTCGTGTATCCACCACCAAACAGGCGGAGATAGGCGTGTCGCTCACTGAACAGCGCGACGCGATCCAGGCGTTCGCGGACAAGCAGGGCTATGAGATCGTCGCGTGGTACGAGGAGCGCATCACGGCCGCGAAACGCGGGAGGCCTGTCTTCTCCGCGATGCTGAAGGCTCTGAAGAGCGGCAAGGCCGAAGGCATCGCCATCCATAAGATCGACCGCAGCGCGCGAAATCTCGGCGACTGGGCAGATCTCGGCGAACTGATCGACTCCGGACTCGATATCTACTTTGCTCACGAGCCCCTCGATCTCCACTCCCGCGGCGGGCGACTCTCGGCCGACATACTCGCGGTGGTCGCTGCGGATTTTATCCGCAACAATCGCCAGGAAGCTCGAAAGGGCTTCTATGGGCGGCTGAAGCAGGGAATCTACCCGATGGGCGCGCCTCTCGGTTACTGTGACAACGGGAAGGGCGGCAAGCTGAAAACTCTCGATACTTTGCGCGCGCCGCTCGTCCGGTATGCTTTCGAACAGTATGCGACCGGCGAGGTGAGCCTGCTCGCACTTCTCGATGACCTTGCGAGAAAGGGTCTCCGCAACCGGAGGCAAAAGCCGTTGACGTTCACCGGCTTGGTCTCGATTCTGCGGAATCCGTTCTACGCCGGTATTATCCGTCTCAAAAAGACTGGAGAAACCTTTCCTGCCAAGCATGAGCCGCTGATCCGGATGGCCACGTTCGAAAGTGTTCAAGATGTGATGGATGGCAGGAAGCCGCGCCGCGTCCAGGTTCACGACTACCTCTATCGGCGGCTCTTCAGTTGCGCCACCTGCGGCCGTTCTCTTATTGGCTCGCGCGCAAAGGGTCGCGTCTACTATCGTTGTTCGGTCCGAACCTGTCCTACGACGTCCATTCGAGAAGACGTGCTAGATGCCGCTGTCTCAGCTGTCATGCAGAACGTGACGCTGCCGGACGAGGAAATTGCCGCTTGCAAAACGGCGATCGAAGAAGCTGTAACTGCCGACGTCGAAACACGGGAGGCATCGCGCGCGCAGCTTACGGGACGACTCGGCGATCTCACGGCCCGTCTGAACCGGCTTACCGACGTCTATCTAGATGGGGGCATTGATAAGGTCGTCCACGACGACCGCCGGGCGCAACTCATTCTGGAACGCGCGCAGGTGAATGACCTGCTTGCCCATCAGGACGACGACGCCCTACGTCGGAAAGACATCTTGCTCCGCTGCGTAGAGCTTGCCCGCAGTCCGGAAACGCTTTACCAGTCGGCGACTAAGGAGGGCAAACGTACTCTTCTTGGATTGATAACGTCGAACCGCAAAGTTGCTGGGAAAAACATCGAAATAGCAACGGCGGAACCGTTTTGCTTCCTTCCGAGCGCGCAAGCTAATGATTCATGTGCCCACAATAGGGTCAGACATCGAACAATAGCCGAACGTCGAACCGCCTTGTGTGCCACGCTTCTCGACTGGGCAAAGCAGAATCCCGTTCGTTGGCAGACGCTCTTGAGCATTCTTCCGGAACTGCCAGAGGCTGCCTGAGCAGAAGACCCGCCGCACGGCGGGCTTTTGCTTTCTGGGAACATCCGGATGTCCCTTTTTAGACAAAAGGGGAGTCACGTAACCGGACATCAGGGACATCAGGTGACGTCTGGGGATGCGGAGAGCTCCATTCGCAGGCTGCCAAGGCGCCTGCGGAGCCTCCGCACCCCGACGTCATCCTCTCCTTCTCTTATCTCTCTAGTAAATACATTCATCATCACGAGCAATGCACTTGTGTAGAACACCTCCCGCAACGTCCCCAACATCACCAATGTCCCGATCTGCCTTCTTACGCTTTAGGCATGACCAACACACACCAACATCAACTACAGAAAGGTCGGTACCTCGCTTATCTCCGGGTCTCAACCCCAAAGCAGGGCGAGGGAGTCTCCCTGATAACGCAGCGCGAAGCCATCGCCAAGTTTGCGGCCAATAATCGGCTCGAAGTGGTTGATTGGCTGGAAGAGAAGGAATCAGCCGCCAAACGTGGACGGCCGGTCTTTGGCACCATCCTCAAGAAACTGCGGGAAGGGAAGGCCGATGGCCTCATCGTCTACAAGGTCGATAGGTCCGCAAGAAACCTCAAGGACTGGGCGGATCTCGGCGACCTCATCGACAAAGGTATCCCGGTCCACTTTGCCGGCGAGGGGCTGGACCTCGCGACGAGAAGCGGCCGGCTGGCCGCCGACATCCAGGCGATCATAGCCGCAGATTTCGTACGGAACCTGAGAGAAGAAACGAACCGCGGCATGCAGAAGCGTCTCGAGCAGGGCTTCTTTCCCTTGGGTGCCCCGATCGGCTACCTAGACCGGGGCGGCGGCAAGGCAAAGGTCATCGATCCGGAGCGCGGCTGGCTCGTGAAGCTTGCCTTCGTCTCCTATGCCTCAGGCGACTACACGCTCCGGAAACTGGCCGAGTTCCTCGCGGGCCTGGGTCTCCGCAACAGGAGAGGCAACCCGGTCACTCTCTCGGGCCTCTCGCACTTCCTCAGGAACCCGTTCTACATGGGCTACATCAAGTTCGGCGACAAGCGCGAGCTCTACCAAGGGCTCCATGAGCCGCTGATCACGAAGGAGCTTTTCTTCAGGGTCCAGGAACGCCTGCGTGTCCGGATCGCGCCGCGGAAGCTGCATCACCGCTTCAAGTACAGCCGAATGCTCAAGTGTCTCACCTGCAACCGGTGCCTGATCGGATCCGAGAGAAAGGGGTGGGTCTACTACCGGTGCGCGACGATGATTTGTCCGACGGTTTCTGTGCGGAAGGATCGGGTGGAGAATAGCAACAAGAAGCAAATCGAATGGCAGTTCGTCTACGGCGATCCGAGATAATCGGGCCGATCGACGCCGCAGCCCTTTCCCCTCTATCCACGCGCGTCCAGGCGCAGCCGGGTAAGCGAGACGACGGCCCTTTACGCCAACCCGCTCTCCAGCGGTACAGGTACGAACGGATCCTGCATTAGCTGTGGGGCATAGCTGTCGTGCTAGAGTTCCGGCGTTCGTCCTTTCTGGTTTTCGCGTGGAGGTTCGATGGACCAATCCTGGCTGGAGATCGCACGCCGTTATAGGAATCTAAGCGAAATCGAGAGATCCGAGTATTGGACTGGCCTGACTACCGATCAGCGGTCAGCGCTAGAGCAAGCGTTGCGCCAGCTTCAGCCGATGCCTCCGAGCTCGCCAAACACCATGCAGCCGTCTGCGTCGCGTGGTTGCGGCTGCGGCTGTGGAAGATTCTTCGGGAAGGGATGCTTAATTTTTCTCATCACTATTGTCGTTCTGGCACTGCTGAACAATCTGCCTTGGTTCGCAACACCTGCGACCGATCGCTTCGCGCTCTGGCCTGATAGCACACGCGACGCGTTGTCGTTCTATCCGCCGATCGAACCAATCGTCTCAGACCTTGAGAACTCACAGGACTACGAGGTGACGTTCTTTCCCGCCCAGGTACTAAGCCGCTGGCTCAAGATATCAAACATCGATCTATCGGCCGTGTCTGAGGTTGCCCTTCTCAACGTCGTTCAGGACGGTGGCGGCTGGTGGTACAAAGATCTGGAGTTCGGCTATGACGAGATCACCTCAGCGATAGCTATCGTTAAATTGTCGAATAACGAGCCCGACATCCTCCAGCGACTGCCCACCTCGACCGGTACGCGTACCACGATAGGGGGAAAGCCCGCGATCGCGTTTGACAATCCGTTTCCGTGGTTAGAAGAGGAGCGACGTCGTATGAAGCGCCCAGCGATCGAACCATGGTTCATGACGACGCTCGACCAACAAACAGTTATCATTGGCGGTCGCACTGCGGTGGAGTACGTCCTGAATACGGCGTCTGGCTCTCGCGATGCCATAACGTCCCGACGCGTTATGCGTCCGCTTCTGAAAGACATGGAATCGTTCAGAACGGTACGGGCGTATTTCGTATCTCCCACCAAGGAGAAGGCGATCCCTGTTGTGCACGAAGTCGTGCAAATCCTCACTGCTATTCCGGGGCTCGATCTTGTGTATAAATATCGCGCGCGGGCGTTTGGGTTTTCGTCACTGCCGGACGGCCGGTGCACACGCACGGTCGGGTATCAGTATAAAACCCGTGGTGCCGGTTTCATTCATACCGCGTTCTTACGGACAGGCACCGCTGAGGGTTATGTTGTTCATGGCGGCAGCGGTCTCGCGGTGTTTACGGAGCCGGTTGCTTGTGCTGACATTCTCGGCGGTTCGAACCACAACTGACGCTTATGCCTTGGCGACTACAACGTTCTCGATCAGCTCACATCACCGCGATGAAGTAGCAACCGGCGGCGGCTCTAACGTCATCCTTTCGTGGTGTGAGCGGCGGTGAGCCCCTCGCCCTGCTTGACGAGCGATTCACTCATGAACGGATCGCCGAGATCACCGACAACGACCCAGAGACGTGATTGCGCTTGTGATGGATGGCATGCCGCGATAGCAGCGCACCAGCGCGACCCAGATGGCACGGAGCGTCTAATGAGTCAGCGAATAGGGATTCCGCTATCAGATTTTAAACAGAATCTGAGCACGCTCGTTTTGACCGACGCGGCTTACAACCAACGCTTCTTTGATCGCGCCCTGCAGTCTGCGATTGAGTCCCATCGGGTTCGGCAGTCCCAATGATTGCAGACGTTCAACCTCAGACGAACGTCGCAGCGAGCCGACGCCTTTCCACCCCAAGCCAGTCGCGCAAATCGCATGTACCTCAAGATGTGCGAAACGAGGAGACTGTCGTTCGCGGCGATGTCGCGCGGAGATCGCCTTAGTGTCACAGCGTGGAGTTCCGCAGAAAACTGCTCCTCGCTCATCCCTGCGCGGAGATAGCTTCACAGTACGGAGCGTCCGCAAGCAGCGATTTAAGAGCAATGGCCTTCAGTTAAGCGATCATTGCTAGGACTGAAGGGAGGGCGTGATGGGGGTGCCGGCCGGGAGGTTCGAGAGCGCGAAGGCACGAGTAGGAGTTCTCGCGGAAGCATTTCCGCTGGAGACGGTGCAGGCGATTCTTGCGGCGACAGGATGGGTGGGAAAGCGGAAGCGACTGCTGCCTGCATCGATGATGGTGTACTACGTCATCGCGCTGGGCCTGTTTGTTGGAGTGGGTTGTCGAGAGGTGCTTCGTCGGTTGTTGGACGGAGCGATGTGGATCTGGCCGAACGAGGTTCGGGTGGCGACCGAATCGGCGATCACGCAGGCCCGGCAGCGACTGGGATCGATTCCGATCGAGAAGCTCTACGAAGAGGTGGTCGTTCCGATCGCGAAAAAGATCACGCGAGGTGCGTGGTACCGAGCGTGGCGAGTGGTGAGTATCGACGGGTTCATTCTCGATGTAGCCGAATCGGAAGAGAACGTGAAGGCATTCGGCCGGCCCGGGGCATCCCGAGGCAAGAGCGCGTACCCGCAGGTGCGGGTGGTCGCCTTTCTCGAGAATGGAACGCATGTGTTTTTCGGGGCTGAGATGGATCGGTGTGACGTTGGGGAGATCACCATCGCGAAGCGGATCCTGGGGAAACTGCGGAAGAACATGCTCTGTCTGGCGGATCGCAATTTTCTCTGCTATCCGCTGTGGCAACAGGCAGTTGCGAGCGGAGCCAAGCTGGTGTGGCGAGCGAAGTTGCAGTTGGTGATTCCGAAGATCCGGAAGCTTTCAGACGGATCGTATCTGGCCAGGATTTATCCCTCACCAAAGCATCGACGCGCTGATCGCGAGGGGATCCTGGTGCGCTTGGTGGACTACCGGATCGACGGGTTTCGAGAGAAATACCGCCTGGTGACCAACATCCTTGATCCGACTCAGGCACCAGCGCTCGAACTGGCGGAACTTTACTCGGAGCGCTGGACAATCGAGACTGCGATCGACGAACTCAAGACGCATCTGCGCGGCAGCAAAGTCGTCCTTCGCAGCAAGCTGCCAGAGTTGGTTCGACAGGATGTCTTCGGGCTCCTTTTGGCGCACTATGGCGTGCGGTTTGTTATGCACGATGCCGCGCTTTCCGAAGACATCTCGGCCGACGAGCTCTCATTCGTGCACACGCTTCGAGTGGTCCATCGAAAGCTGCCCTGGTTCGTTTCTTTTTCCCCCTCGGGAGCGTAGTTACGTGTACGACCTGATGCGGGCCGAGACGTTGGAAGAGCGAGTTCGCCGGCGACCCGGCCGACACTATCCACGAGG
>DASYLL010000252.1:0-33267 GCA_036009605.1 Thermoanaerobaculia bacterium
GAAGGGTCCGGTCCGGATCATGGACCAGATCAGCCGCGATCTTCCCGATCTGGTGTGGATCGAGTCGCTGGAAGTGACGGGCGGCAAGATCGAGCTCACCGGCAAAGGACTCAATCCGAATGCGATCGCGCTCTTCATCGAGAACATCAAGAACGATCCGTATTTCGAGGAGCCTCAGGTGGGCGCGGTCACGCAGGTCAGCCCGGTTCCCCTGGTGTACGGCTTCGATATGAAGTTCGCATTCACGTACACGCCGAAGAACGCTGCTCCGGCAGCGGGCGGCGCAGCGACGGCGACGGATACGACCGCAACCACGGCCACAACGACCGCGGGGACGGCGCAGTAGCAGGAGAAGTCGATGGCGATCACTCTGGACGATAAACCGTGGTGGGTCGGGCTGGCCGTAGGGCTCGGGCTGGCCGGAGCCCTGGTCTACGCAGCCGAGACGTTTGTCATCAAAGATCTGAAGGGAGAGATCGCCTCTGCCGACGCGCAGATCGTCGAGCTCGATCAGAAAATCTCCAAAGGCCAGGCCGCGGAGCGCAAGCTTCCGCAGTTCCGCGAAGAGGTCAACCGTCTCGAGCTGGAGCTCGGCAAGCTGCGCCGCATCCTTCCTTCGACGCGCAACACCGAAGAGATCATCAAGAAGATCAAGCAGCTCGTCGATCAGGGCGACTTCACGTTGCGCAAGCTGTCGTTCCCGGCGCTGGCCGCTCCTTCGAGCGATCCGTATTCGGAATGGCCGATCTCGGTCTCCGTCGACGGCCGCTATCACGACCTCGCGATCCTGTTCAACAAACTCGGGAACTTCTCCCGAATCATGAACGTGGAGCAGATCGTCATCAAATCTCTGACGAATCAGGAAACGCGCACGATCTCGTCCGACTTCGTCGCGAAGACGTTCGTGTACGTGGAGCCGGTGGAAGATGAAGCTCCGGCGGCGGCGGCGAAACCGGGTGGATAGATCATGAAGACGATGAAGCGCGCATTTTTCGGAGTCACGCTCGTGGTCACGGCCACGCTGGCCAGCGTGGCCCCGTGGACGCAAACGGCCGCGCAAACCGCGACGACGAGCACGGCGGACACCGCGGCGACGGCAACGGGCGCCGACGTGCAGAAGAGCCTCGAGGAGATCCTCGAAGAGCCGGAGACCGCCGATACGTATCGCTACGACCCGCAGGGACGCCGCGATCCATTCCGTTCGCTCATCGGTCCGGCTCCGCAGCTCGATCGCGGTTCGCGTCCCGAAGGCTTACCAGGATTTCTCATCGATGAGCTGAAGCTGCAGGGCATCTTCAGAACGCGTCAGGGTTTCACGGCAATGATGAACGCTCCGGACAACAAGGGCTACAGCGTCCGGGTCGGCGACAAAGTTCTCGACGGCGAGGTCGTCCGTATCACGGCGAACTCGGTGGTGTTCCGACAGGAAGTCAACGATCCGACTCGCATCGAGCGCTACCGTGAGGTCGTGAAGGATCTGACGCCCGCGGCCGGAAGACGGTGAGGCGGGTTGAGATTCAAGGGCGAGTGGAGGGCGAGATGGTGAAGGTGGCAAGTATGAAAAGAGCCAAGCGAATCCTGCTGATTGCCGGCGTGCTCGTGCTGGGAGTGAGCACCGCGGACGCCCGCATCTGGGGACGCAAAGCGGACAAGCCGGCTGCCAACGCGCCCGGGCCGAGTCTGATCGCCCTGAGCTCGATCGAGATCGAGGGCTCGCGCGTCATTCTCCGTACGAACGGAGCGCCGGCCTACACCTCTTACAGCCCGTCCCCCGGCGTGTTCGTGGTCGACCTCACCGATACCGGCCGCGATGCCGCGGTCATGATCCCTGCGGTTCTGCCCCCGGCGGTGGCATCGCTTTCCGCGGACGAAGTCGTGGAGATGGGCAGTCGTCTGACGCGCGTCACGTTCCGCTTCTCCGAACCGCTCAGCCCCGAGGTCATGGCCATCGAGAAGGCGGTCATGGTCACGATTCCGGCGACGTCGATTCCGATCGAGACCGCATCCGCGCCTCACGTCGACATCCTTCCGGCCGTCACGCCCGTTGCGGAGCCGGTCGGTTATCAGGAACAGATTGCAGAAGGTCCGGCGCCGAGCGTCGAGCCGATTGTTGTTGAAGAGACGAATGAAGCAGCGCACGTCGTCGAAGAGCCGATCGTGATCGCAGAAGAGATTCCGCTGCCGCGCGCGAGATCGGTGCGCAGCATCAGCGCTTCGACCGCCGACGGAAACGTCGAAGTGCGCATCGCCGGCGACGGACAGCTGAAGTACAAAGCGTTCCGTCTCGAAAGCCCGTCGCGCCTCGTGATCGATCTGGAAGGCGTGAAGAACGCAGCTCCGAAAAACAACGTCGCGGTCGCTGATGACGTCGTCCAGCGCGTGCGCATCGCGCAGTTCCAGCCGACCGTCGCGCGCGTCGTCGTCGATCTCGCGCACAAGACCGAGTACGACATCGTCTCCGTTGGCGATGAAGTGCGCGTTGCATTCGGAGCCACGGCAGTTGCGTCGACCGCCCCGGTCGCCGCTCCGATCGTGGAGAGCATTCCGGTCCCTGCTCCCGCTCCGATGAGAATCGCGGAAGTCGCGCCGCCGAAACCGGCGCCGGTCGACATTCCGTCGCAGGTTCCCACGATCGCGGAAGTCCCGCGCACCGTGACGCATGAGCGAGCACCCGATCCGAAGCCGGCGTGGAAAGTTCCCGAGCCCGCGTCGAAGGGCGCCCGCTCGCGCATTACTCCGGCCGCGGATCAGGCGCCCGTGCAGCAGCCGCCGACGCGCGAAGATGTCTTCGGTGAAGCCACACGGCCGGCGCAGCCGACGACGCTCGGCGGCACGAACATCAGCGGCGGCCGCATGCTCAGCGGCAACCAGAAAGTCTTCAACGGCGAGCCGATCTCGCTCACGCTCAAGGACGCCGACATCAAAGACGTCCTGCGCACGTTCGCGGATCTCACCGGCTTGAACATGGCCATCGATCCGGGTGTGTCGGGATCGGTCACGGTCGATTTCGTCGACGTGCCGTGGGATCAGGCGCTCGATCTGATCCTGCGCCAGAACAACCTCACGTTCATTCTCGAAGGCAACGTGATGCGCGTCGGCACCGTGTCGCGCATGGCAGAAGAGGCGGCGGCCCAGCGAACGCTCGAAGAGGCGGATCGCCTCGGCGTGCAGCTCACGACGCTCAGCTTCAAGCTTTCCTATGCACGCGCGCAGGAGCTCTCGTCGCTGCTGACCGCGATCGCTTCGCCGCGTGCGCGGATCATCGTCGACGTTCGCACGAACCAGATCATCGTCAGCGAGATCCCCGAGTATCTGCGCACGATGCAGAACCTGATCACGACGGTCGACATCCCGTCGCGGCAGGTGATGATCGAAGCGCGCATCGTGGAGAGCCTGCGTACCTACACGCAGCAGTACGGCTTCACGTGGGGCTTCGGCGGCGATCTCGATCCTGCGCTCGGCACCGGCACCGGCCTGGTCTTCCCGAACCGCATCGGATTCGAAGGCGGACCGTTCGACTTCGCCCTCGGCGACAACATCTTCTCGCTCAGTCTCTTCGACGTGCTCGGCACGTTCGATCTCGACCTCGCTCTGAGCGCCGCGGAGACGCAGGGTTACGCGAAAGTCGTTTCCGCACCGCGCGTCACGACGCAGGACAACACGGCCGCGCAGATCACGAGCGGCTTCCAGATCCCGTATCAGACCCGCATCAACTTCACGACCACGGTCTCGTACCTCGATGCGACGCTCAGCCTGACGGTGACGCCGCAGATCACCGAGGCGGGAACGGTGATCATGGAGATCTCGGTGCAGAAGAACGAGCCGGCACTCGGTCTCAACATCGTCGGTGCGGCAGGAACGCCGCTCACGACACGACAGGCAAGAACACGTTTGATGGTTCGCGACGGCGGTACAGCCGTGATCGCGGGTATTTTCCAGAGCAGAGACGGCGACGCGCAGTCACGCGTACCGTACGTTCACAATATCCCGATCATCGGCAACCTCTTCAAGAGCCGGGATATCACGACATCGCACGATGAGCTGCTCATCTTCATCACGCCACGGATCGTGAGAGGGTGAGCCCAGGGAGGGCGCGTATGAACATCATGAAACCCCGATTGATCCTTGCCGCACTGGCGATGGCCTCCATGGCCACGCTGAGCTGCAGCTCCGAGCTCAATGACAACGCCGCTCCTGTCGAGCTGGTGGTAACGAACACGCAGAATGTCTCCCACGTCGATCTCAATCCGCTCACGCAGGACGAAGATTGCGACGACGACATCGGCGTCATCAACATGCAGGTGATCCCGAAGAACGGCAGTGCCACCGGGCCGTTCGTGCAGGTACGCGTTCAGCGCTACCGCGTCTCGTACCGCCGTACCGATGGCGGCACGATCGTTCCGGCACCGTTCGTCCGCTCGATCGACACGCTGATCGGAGTGGGAGAGACCTCTTCGGGCTCGCGCTTCACGATCGTCGAGTCGGACGCGATCTCACTCGCGCCATTCGCCGCGCTGCAGCCGCAGAACGGCGGCCGCGATGCGGAGACGGGACGTCCGGTCGTCCAATTCGAAGTAGTTCTCGAGGTCTATGGTGAGACGCTCGGCGGAGACAATGTGTACGACTCGACCGCATTCCCGCTGGAGTTCTGCTACGACTGTGGAGGGTGCGACTAGGCGAACGCGACGCGCGAAAGCGTGTCGCATTGCTGGGGGCTCACATGAAGGCAATGACACAGCAGAAATCGTTGAAGGCGCTTCTCCTCGCAGTCGTATTCGTCTTTGCAGCATGCAAAGGCGAGTCGCCTACGGCTCCTCCTCCGGGTGGCGGCACGGGCGGCGGTAACAATCCCCCGACCACAGGCATCGCCATCACGCTCACCGCGTCGAATGCGAATCCGGTCGTCGATTCTCCGGTCGTCATCACGGCGGCCGTCACGGTGAACGGCGCTGCGGCGCCGAACGGCACCGCGGTCGAGTTCGTGGCTACAGGCGGCTCGTTCTCCGCGACGGAAGTCGTGACGGCGCTTCTCCGCACGACCACGAATGGGTCTGCGAGCGTCGAGCTGCGCTCCACGGTCGCCGGTGTGATCCGCGTTCAGGCAACGGTCGGTAACGTCAGCAGAACGGTCGACGTGACGTTCAAAGTCAGTCCGACCATTCCGCCTCCGACCAGCCAGGCCCCGAGCATCACGTCGGTCAGCCCGGCGATCGGAATCCCGAGCGGTGGCCAGCGCATCACCATCATCGGCAGGAACTTCAAGGAACCGGTCAAGGTGCTGTTCGACACCGGCGGCCCGCTTCCGGTGGAAACACTGGTGATCTCCCGCACCGATACGCAGCTCGAAGTGTTCACGCCGAGCGTGAACCTCGGCGTCGGTCAGCAGCTCGTGAGCGACATCATCGTCATCACGCAGGCCGGCACGGTGAACGAAGCGCGCGCGGAGCTCGAGGACGGCTTCACGTTCCGCCTTGAAGTGCTCACGCCGCGCATCTCCACGACGACTCCGAACTCAGGCCCCGTCACGGGTGGAACGCGCGTGACGATTTTCGGTGATGGCTTCCAGTCCCCGGTGCAGGTGCTCTTCGGTTCCGCCGAAGCGAGAGTCGTCTCCGTCGATTTCTCGCAGATCGTCGTCGAGTCTCCTTCCGGCCGGGATACCTCGCCCGGCGGCTCCGGTGCAGTCACGGGACCGGTGACGATCACCGTCCGCAACATCAACTCACAGACGTCCGCGACGATGGTCGAAGGCTTCCGCTACGTCGCAGCAGTGGAGGTCATCTCCGTCGGGCCGACGGAAGGTCCATTCACGGGCGGTACCCGGGTAACGATCGATGGCATCGGATTCGTTGCACCGGTGGCCGTGTCCCTGGCCGGATTCCCGGCGCAACCGATTTCGGTGACAGGCACCAGGCTGGTCGTACTCGCGAGCGGGATCACGCTCACGGGTTGTGACGACATCACGGGTCCGACGACCGTGACCAATATCGTGAACGGGGATCAGGCGGACGGACCGGACTTCGTCTACCGCGTTCCTCGACCGCTGGTCACCGGCGTCAATCCCTCGACTCTCATCGAGGGCTCGACCGGATCGGTCACGGTGACGGTGCTCAACGCTCAGGCTGGTCCGGTGCGAATCACCATCGGAACGCGAGCCGTCTTCCCCACCGGCGTTGTGTTCAATCCCGACGGAACCGCTGTCTACACCGTTCCGCTCCCGACCAATTTCGACTTCCCGACGGAAGATTGCTCGATCGGCGGCGTCGACGGATCGGCGAATGAACCGCTCGATCTCGACGTAACGTACCTCAATCTCCAGACGACGTGCACCGACACCGCCGCGGAGGCCCTGACGATCATCCCCCTGGATCAGACCTGCCAGATTCCGGCCTCACCGGAATCGAGCTTTGTCGTCGCTCCGACCAACGGTGCGGGCTGTGCTGTCCCGCCGACGGTCACCGTGGGGAACACTTCGGACGCGATCGTGACCTTCACGAACAGCGGCGGTGCGCCGCTGACGGTGGACGCAAGCACGATCACGGGACCCAACGCAGACGAGTTCACCATTCTCCCGTCCACGCGAGTGATCGCCCCCGGAGCGAGCGCGAGCTTCACCATCACGTTCACTCCGACTGCGGCAGGAGCGAAGAACGCGAGCGTCTCGTTCGCGACGAACGATCCCGACGAGGGCGCTGTCATTCTCTGTATTCAGGCCACCGCCAATCCCTGACGCGTGAGCCAGGTCCTTTTCAAACCGCCCCGCCTCGTGCGGGGCGGTTTGTGTCTGGAGCGGTTGCACCGGTTTCCGTTGTAAGCAAGAATTCAGGTTCTCCGAATGGCTCAACCCGCAACGACAGCAAAACTCGAAGAGCTGCGCTTCAAGTTGAAGACGGATCCGAAGAGCCGTCTCTTCTATCAGCTCGCGGAAGAGTTGCGTAAAGCAGGACACTTCGATGAATCGGAGCAGGTTCTGCGCTCCGGCCTCATCGTCTATCCAACGTATCTCGCAGCATGGGTGAGTCTCGGTAGAACGCTGCGCGAGCAGAAGAACGACGGCGGCGCGGTCGAAGCGTTGAATCGCGCGCTGCAACTCGATCCCGGCAACGTCGTCGCTGCCCGCATTCTCGCTGACGCCTATCTCGCCCTCGGCGAAAAGATCGAAGCGATCAAGAAGTACAAGCTCGTGCACGCGCTGCTGCCGTCGGACGAAGAGCTGCGACTGACCATCGAACGTCTCGAGAGCGATCTTCGCGAGCCTGAACCCGAGCCCGAGCCACCGATCGAAGAAGCTGCGGCACCCGCGGAAGTCGCGGAGATCGTGGAAACGGTCGAAGCACCAATCCCAGCCGCGCCATTCGAAGAAGAATCGCCATTCGATCGCACGATGCCTCCGTTCGCCGAGGCACGCAGCGATGCTGCGACCGCGGACGACGAACCGATGCTGGTCGCGCATGAAGAGAGTCCGTTCGAAGAGCCGGTGAACACGTTCACCGCGGACGCCTTCGAAGTCGAGGCGCCGAGCGGCATGCACATCGAAGAAGCACCGCTCGAAGCGGAAGTTCCTCTGCCGGTGTTCGATCCCGAAGAGCGCGTCGCCGAATCCAATGGCAGCGATGCCGCAAACACCGCGACCATGGCTGATTTGTACGTGCGTCAGGGACTCGTGGATGACGCGCGGCAGATCTACGAGAACATCCTCGCGCGCGATCCCGGCAACGGGGACGTGCGCGCGAAGCTCGATGCAATCACGCCGCGCACGAAGGCGAAAGTCGCGGCCCTGGAACGCTGGCTGACCAGGGTCTCGCGGAGAGAGGTGGGGAGTGTTTAGAGACGTGCTGCAGGACCTGCTCCTCCGCATCGAGGGAGGCATGGCGGCCAGTCTCATCGGCCTGGACGGAATCGCGATCGAGACCGTGACCACCGGTCAGGTGCCGCTCGATGCGCTCGGTGCGGAGTTCGGCGGATTCGTGAAATCCATCCGTCACGCCAACACCGAGCTCGATACCGGAGAGGTGCTGCAGTTCGCCCTCGTGACGGAGAAATACATTACATTCCTCTCCGCCGTCACGTCCGAGTACTACATCCTCCTCGTGCTGCAACCGGACGGGAACTACGGCCGGGCGCGATTCGAGCTGTCGAAAGCGAAGCACGTGCTTCGCGATGAGCTGATCTGAGAGGGAAGAGCGTTGAACTTCAAAGAAATTCTGGAACTGATCGACAAAGTCGCGGAGAGCGGCATCGGCAGCGTTGAAGTCGAACAGGCCGGTACCAAAGTCCGCATCGAAGGCAAGAACACCGCGCCGCCCGTGGTGCACAACCACGTTTCCAGCGAGAGCTCGGCGCCACCGCAGTCCGCGCCGCCGCAAACCGCAGCGCAGATCGAGACCGCTCGCGTCGAAGAGCGCAAGCGCGCCGACGAAGCCCTCGAGGCCGGCCTGCACGTCATGACCTCGCCGATCGTCGGCACGTTCTATCGCTCGTCCAATCCCGAAGCGCCTCCGTTCGTGAACGTCGGCGATCGCGTGACGAAGGGCCAGGTGCTCTGCATCATCGAAGCGATGAAGCTCATGAACGAGATCGAATCGGACGTCGATGGCGTGATCGTCACCATCTATCCGCAGAACGGCCAGCCCGTGGAGTACGGTGAAAAACTCTTCGCCGTGAAGGTGTAGCTTCCCCCCATGTTCTCGAAAATTCTGATTGCCAATCGCGGCGAGATCGCTATGCGCATCATCGCCGCCTGCAAAGAAATGGGCATCAAGACGGTGGCCGTCCATTCAGAGGCCGACCGCGATTCGCTGCACGTGCGCTATGCCGACGACGACGTCTGCATCGGCCCGGCAGTCTCCAAGCAGAGCTATCTCAGCATCTCCAGCATCATCGCCGCCGCCGAGATCACGGGCGCCGACGCGATCCATCCCGGCTACGGATTCCTCTCTGAAAACGCGCACTTCGCGGAGATCGTCGGCGAGTGCAATCTCACGTTCATCGGACCGCCCCCCGACGCCATTCGCCGGATGGGAAACAAAGCGCGTGCGCGTGAGACCGCGAAGGCCGCGGGCGTGCCGATCATCCCCGGCAGCGAGGGCGCGATTTCTTCGGTCGAAGAAGCGGCAGATGTCGCTCGCTCGATCGGCTATCCCGTGATCCTCAAAGCCTCCGCCGGTGGCGGCGGACGCGGGATGCGCATCTGCTGGGAAGAGAGCGAGCTCCAGACGCAATACGACACCGCGCGCAACGAAGCCGAGCGCGCATTCGGCGATGGCGCGGTCTATCTCGAGAAATATCTCGAGCGCCCGCGCCACATCGAGATCCAGGTCTTCGCAGACACACACGGCCGCACCGTTCACCTCGGCGAGCGCGAATGCTCGATCCAGCGCCGCCATCAGAAGCTCATCGAAGAATCACCATCGCCCGCGCTCAATGAAGACATCCGTCGTCGCATGGGCGAAGCCGCGATCCGTCTCTGCGAGGCGGTCAACTACGTCAACGCAGGCACGATCGAGTTCCTCTTCCAGGACGGCGAGTTCTATTTCATGGAGATGAACACGCGCATCCAGGTCGAGCACCCGGTGACGGAAGAAGTCACGGGCGTCGATCTCGTGAAGGAACAGATCCGCGTCGCCGCCGGCGAGAAGCTCTCCATTCCGATGGGCGAGTTCCACCTGCGCGGTCACGCGATGGAGTTCCGCATCAATGCCGAGGATCCGGTGACGTTCGCGCCGAACCCTGGGAAGATCCGCGAGCTGCATCTGCCCGGCGGACCCGGCGTCCGCGTCGACACGCACATCTATCGCGACTACGTCGTCCCCCCGCACTACGACTCGCTGCTGGCGAAACTCATCGTGCGCGGGAAGGATCGGCTCGACACGATCGCCCGCGGCCGTCGCGCGCTCGAACAGTTCGTCGTGGAAGGCGTGAAGACCACTCTGCCGCTCCATCGTGCGATTCTGAACAACGAGCAGTTCATCCGCGGCGACATCTCCACGCGGTTCATGGACAAGTTCACGTTCTGACGCGCGAATGATCCGCATCACGGATCTTCCCCGCACTTCTCTGCTACCCTCGTAGACCCTTCAGCATGAAGATCTACCTCGTCGGGTTCATGGGTTCGGGAAAGACGACCGTTGGGCGGGAGCTTTCCGCGCGGATCGATACGCCGTTTTTCGATCTCGACGAGCTCATCGAATCGGGCGAGCATCTCTCGATCAAAGAGATCTTCGCGCAGCAGGGCGAGCCGTACTTTCGCAAGCGCGAGCGCGACGTGCTCCGCTCCACCAAGCATCTCGAAGGTGCGGTCATCGCCACCGGCGGCGGCACGTTCACGTTCGACGAGAACGTGCAGTTCATCCAGTCGGAAGGGCTCTCGGTCTATCTCTCCGCGCCGTATGCGCTGCTCCGCTCCCGCATCGATTTCAAAGCCGCCGATCGCCCGCTTTTCACCGACGATCTCGCCACGCATGAGCTTTACGCGAGCCGCATCCGCTACTACCGCATGGCCGATCTCTCCATCGACGTCCGCGAAGAAGAGACGCCCGCGGAGATCGCCGAGCGAATCACGCTCGAGCTGCCGCGCAGTGTGCTCGAGTCCGCACGTCGCTCGACGTGGAGGTCTGTGCGATGAGAGCGCTCGTCATCAGCGATCTGCACGCAAACGCGGAAGCGCTGCGCGCGGTCCTCGCCCGCGTCCGCCGCAAGAAATACGACTCCGTCATCTGCCTCGGCGATTTCGTCGGCTACGGCGCGCAACCGAACCAGGTCCTCGACACGATGCGCACGCTGCGCGGCAAGAAGGTCTACATCCGCGGCAACCACGATCGCGTGGCCGCGGGTCTCGATGACGCCAACGGGTTCAATCACGCCGCGAAAGCCGCTGCGCTCTGGACGCGCGATCATCTCAGCGCACCGAACCGCCGTTTCCTGCGCGACCTGCCCGTCGGTCCGCGCATGCATCACGAAGCCATGCTCTGCCACGGTTCGCCGTACGACGAAGACGAGTACGTTTTCAACGTCCATCACGCGGCGCAGGTGCTGGCGCTCTATCGCTCGAAGTTCATCCTGTTCGGACACACGCATCTGCCCGCGGTCTTTTCGATCGACGACGACATGAACGTCAGCGGCTTCGCCGTGCGCACGGACGCGAACGTGCGTCTCGAGAAGAACCTGCGCTATCTGATCAACCCGGGCTCGGTGGGACAGCCGCGCGATCGCAACCCCCACGCGTCGTGCATCATCATCGACACCGACAAGCCGTCCGTGCAGTTCTTCCGCACCGAGTACGACGTGCCGAAGACGCAGGCGTCGATCCTCAAAGCCGGGCTGCCGGACATCCTCGCGACGCGCCTCCAGTACGGCACGTGAATTTGTTGCTGGTTCCTAGTTGCTGGTTCAAGGTTCCTTCCGCGAGAACCAGCGCTCTCGCGACGCTGTACATCGAACCAGCAACCAGGAACCAGCAACATCGTTTCTCGACAACTGACAGCATTTCAGGACGCCGGTTCCCCAGTCGAGGACAACGTTCAACCGCACCCGTCCGCTAACGCGTTGAAAACACACACGGAATGCTCATCCGTACGTGGCACATGGACCGCAACCGGAGCGAAGCGGTTGCAGGAGAAGCGTCCCATGAAAAAAGCCTTCTTACTCGTTCTTCTCACTCTCACGGCGGTCGCGACGGCTTCGGCCCAAGAGCGACACCAGTCTTTCATCTCGTATGACGACGGCGGAACCGTCGTCAAGTCCGGCGACGACGACCGCGAGATCGAAGCCCACCGGAACCTTCCGGTCTTTCCGGGCGACGAGATCGTCACCGCCCGCCGCGGTCGCGCCGAGGTTCGTCTTTCGGACGGCAACATCCTCGGCGTGGATCGCACCACCGCCGTGCTCCTCCGCTCGATCCTCGACGCATACGAAGGTGACTCGAACGAGACCGTCGTCGAGCTGAAGTACGGCAAGATCGCCGTGCAGCGCACCGACATCGGCCGCGAGCACGTGCGCCTCGATACCGACAACGCGAGCTACATCGCCACGCGCGAAGGTCTCTACTCCGTCGAGACCGATACGCGCGGCCGCGATCGCGTGAGCGTGTTCGCCGGCACCGTTGAGATCCGCACGCCGTCGCGCTCCATGCGTTTGCGCGAAGGCGAGACCGCTGCCATCGACAACGATGGCGTGTTCGAGCTCGTCGGCGATCAGCGCGCAGCCGCGGATGACTTCGAGCGCTGGTTCCTCAAGCGCGCCGATCGTTTCGGCAGCACCAGCAGCCGCTATGTCGACCGCCGCCTTGGCTACTACACCGACGACCTCGACGAGTATGGCAGCTGGGTGATGGTCAGCGGCATCGGCTGGTCGTGGCGTCCTACCGTCGTCGCCGGCTGGCGTCCGTACTATCACGGCTACTGGCACCACAGCCGCGGCGGATCCCTGACCTGGGTCTCGTACGATCCGTGGGGCTGGGGTCCGTATCACTACGGCCGCTGGGCGTATGACGGAGGCTACGGCTGGGTCTGGGTGCCTGGCTACGGTTATTCGCCCGCATGGGTCTACTGGATGTACGGACCGAGCTACGTGGGCTGGGCGCCCTCCGGCTGGTGGGATTGCTATCGCCCGTACTACGGCTGGGCGTACAACCCGTACCGCGATCGCGGCTGGGGACGGACAGGCTTCGGCTGGTACGGCCGCGTGCGCACGAACGACTTCGATCTGCGTCCCTGGACGTTCGTCGATTCGGGCGTGCTGATCTCCAACCGTACCGATCACGCGGCACTGAAGACCGACGTCATCAAACAGCGTTTGAGCCGCAATCCCGATGGTTACGCGACCATCACCGGCGGCGCCTCACGCATGACGCGCGAAGAACTGCGCGATCCGGCGGAAGCGATTCGTCGTCACGGACTCGACGGCCGTCTCACGGGTCGTGAGACCGGCATTCCTCCGACCGATGTCACATCGTTCGTGCGCCGCGACGCCGAAGTCGGCGGCAACATCCGCGATCGCATCGTGCGCGGACGCGACACCTCGACGGTGGCCGCGGGTGGTGGCGCGAGCGGTCCTTCGCGGACGGTCGGCGGGGTGGCTCCCATCGGACGCGGCAGCGTTGCGCCCATCGGCGGCGGCTCCGTTGCGCCGATCGGTTCGGGTACACCCCGTACTTCCGGACGCGACGCGACTCCGGCACCTCGCGACACGGGCACGGGCCGCAGCAGCGGAAACTGGCGCGACCGCGTCGGGGATCGCTCGACGGCGACCACACCTTCGACACCTTCGACGCAGCCGGCGGACACCTCGTGGCGCAGGCGGCCCAGCAACACCGAAGAGCCTTCGGGCACGAGCACCAGCAAGGGCTCGAGCGATGTTCCGCGCCGCGTGATCGATCGCATCGGTGGCGCACGCGTGGTTCCCCGCGAGAATGACAACAGCGGCAGCAAGAGTGGCAGCGCTACGAAGGATCGTTCTTCGAGCACGCGCGACCGCAGCAGCGGCAATCGCGACAGCGGAAGCAGCGGTTCGCGTGAGAGCGCCCGTCCGAACAACCCGCCGCCGCCTCCTCCGAGCAACACCGGCTCGAGCAACAACAGCGGCAGCAGCGGAAACCGCGAGAGCGGCGGCCGTATCAAGCGCGACTAGTTCCAGCCCATCTTCCCCTCATCCGGCCTTTCGGCCGGATGAGGGGTCTTCCCATACAATCCGCGGCGAATGCTGGTCCTGTTCTTCGCCTTTTATTGCCTGTACGCGGGAGTGTTCTTCCTCATCGTGCCGTGGACGAGGATCTGGACGCTCAATCCTCTGCTGCACAGCAACCTGAGCATCGGCCTGCTGGCCGACAATCCGTTCGTGCGTGGTTTCGTCTCCGGCATCGGCCTGCTGCATCTCATCCTCTGCGTGCGCGAGTTCGCCCGGCTCTTGCGGCAGCGGCGGGGGAGCCGCGCGCAGTGAAGCGCGTCCTCATCGTCGAAGACAAGGAATCGCTCGCGCACATGCTGCGCGAAGCCGTGCAGGCAGACGGCTTCGAAACCGAAGTGGCCTCCTCGGGATCCGCGGCAACGCGATGGCTCGCCGAGGGCCGCCGCTATGTAGCAGTGCTGACGGATCTGCGGTTGCCCGGCGCGGATGGGATTGCGGTACTGCGGCAATCGAGAGAAAGCGATCCCGATTGCCCTGTGATCGTGATGACCGCATTCGGCACGATCGAAAACGCGGTCGAAGCGATGAAGCTCGGCGCATACGACTTCATCCAGAAACCGATCGACCTCGACCATCTCTCGATCCTGTTGCGACGCTGCCGCGAAGATCGCGATCTGCGTCACGAGAATCTGCTGCTGAAGGAAGAGTTCCAGAAGCAATATCGGTTGCCTGCGATCGTCGGCGAGTCGCCGCGCATCGTCGAGGTCTCGCACGCGATTCAACGCGTCGCCCCGACGGATTCGACGGTGCTGCTGCAAGGGGAGTCGGGCACCGGCAAGGAGCTCTTCGCGCGCGCGATTCATCAACTCTCGCCGCGCCGTGATCGCCCATTCGTCGCACTCAACTGCGCCGCGATCCCGGCCACGCTCATCGAGAACGAGCTGTTCGGTCACGAGAAGGGCTCGTTCACCGGCGCGAGCGGAAGGCAGCTCGGCAAGTTCGAGCTTGCCGATACCGGCACGATCTTCCTCGACGAGATCGGAGAGCTCGACATCACCGTGCAGTCGAAAGTGCTCCGCGTGCTGCAGGAAAAACGTTTCGACCGCCTCGGCGGCAACGTCTCGATCGACGCCGACGTGCGCATCATCCTCGCTACCAATCGCAATCTCGAAGAAGCGGTGAAGCGCGGCACCTTCCGCGACGATCTCTACTTCCGCATCAACGTGTTCCCCGTGACGATCCCGCCGCTGCGCGCGCGTCGCGAGGACATCGACGCACTGGTCGATTTTTTCCTGCTGCGTTTCGCGCGCGAGCTCGGTCGCCCCAGTCTGCGCATCACGGACGAGGCGCGCGCGATGCTGCGCGGCTACGACTGGCCGGGAAACATTCGCGAGCTGCAGAACTACATCGAGCGCGCCGCAATCCTCTGCGATCGCAACACGATCGAGCCGCGCGATCTCGCGCTGCCGTCGACGACCGTCGCCGGCGACGCACTCCGCGAAGCACTCGATCTCTCCGGCACGCTCGACGAAGCCACCGGGCGCGCGAACCGCATCATCGAGCGAATGAAGATCGAAGACGCCCTGCGCCAGGCCCCGAATCGCAACGCCGCCGCCGAGCTCCTCGGCATCTCCATGCGTTCTCTGTCGCTGAAGATGAAAGAATTGGAAATCGAATGAACATCCCCACGTCCAAAGACGTCGTTGCTTTTCTCAATGAGCGCTTCGCCGCGCGCGGTCTGCCGTATCGCCTCGAGCATCTCGCGGTGCTGCCGTACATGAACCCAATGTGGATGGCGAACTGGGACGCGCCGCAACTCGCCGACGCGCCGGAGCAGGACATCATCGAGGAAGAGATTCGCGAAGCGCGCTGGCAGTTTCCGCAGATTTACGACGAATACTAATGTCATCCCGAGCGTAGCGAGGGACCTGGGCGGGCGGGGCGCCATGCTCGATCGTCGCGCCCCACCCGCACAGGTCCCTCGCTACGCTCGGGATGACACATCGGTTATTCCGCGGCCGCCGGCGGTGCGATTCCCAACAACCCCGCGACAAACCGCGCGATCCTCGTCTGCGCAATCTCTCCAAACGCACCCATCGGCACACCCTGCCCGATCGCAAACAACGGCGGATGCATCTCGCGATTCGTATTCAGCGCGCCATGCTGTCCCTCGGGTTCCGGTGTGACCACAGCGGGCGCCGTGTCATCGGACGAGACCGCGACATTCGGCCAACCCCACGCCATCACATCGCCCGTGTTGTGATGCGCAGTCGCACCCTTCTTTTCGACGCGCTCGAAATGCCCGCTCTTCATGAGCATCGCAACGAGCGCATCCGAGTCATCCGCACCTTCGAATCGATACAAGTGCGCGAACGCGCCTGAAGAATACGCACGCCACCGCGGCGCGAATCCCTGATCCGCGAGCAGTCGATTCAATCGCACTTCACGCTCCACCGCGACGAGCCCATGATCGCCCGTCACGACGAGCGCATCCTCGGGATCGAGCGCTTCCGCAATCACCGAAACGGAGCGATCGGCCGCGACGAATGCAGCACGCACGACCGCATTGCCATTCGGCCTGCCGAGAAACGCGTGCGATGCTTCGTCGATCTGTGGCTGATAGGCGAGCAGAAGATCGAAGGGAACACGCGCGATCGTCATCGTCTGCGCGCGCGTGTAAAAATCGGCGATGCGATCGATCTGCTCGATGAACGTTGCGATGTCGATGTCCGAGCTCTCATCCGGCGCGCCGGGCCAGAAGCCGACTTCCTGATCGAGCAGATCGCGAAACGACGCCGGCCACGCTTCATTGCGTGCGACCGCGCCCCAGTAGATCGTCACATCGAGCGTTGGCGCCGCGCTCAGAATCTTCGACCACGATCCCACGAGCCCCTCCGCGGTTTGACGTGAGAGCGCGAACCAGCCTCGCGTATCCGCGCCGAGCTCGCGCTCGTCGTTCTCGATGAAGTACGTGTCGTAGTTTTCGCGCGAATCGTCCGTCGTGTCGTACGCGACGACGTCGACGTCCATACGCATCCGCACGACACGCGCGCGCTGAATCGGGCTGAACGATTGACGACGTTGCGGACGCTGCGTCCATGTCGGCGGCACCCATTCGCGTTTGAAGTCTTTGCGCGAGAGCGTGACGATGCGCGGCTGTTCGAGCGGCATCGTCCACGCGAGCCCGAAGTCGGCAGTGCGTCGTGGTGTGCGTCCGTCGACGTTCGGAAACGACACGGCGCCGATGCGTTTGCCCTGGCGACGCGCGGCTTCGACGAGTGTCTCGACGTCGGGATCGGTCTCCATTCCGCGCGCGACCGTTTCGATCGGCGTGCCTTCGGCATGAAAGCGATTCGACACGATGCCGGTACGTTGCGGATCGGCGCCGGTCAGGATCGAAACATGCGTTGGCGCAGTGAGCGTCGGATTCACGTTGATGATTCGCGCCGACGCCCCTTCGCGCGCGAGTCGCTCGAACGATCCGAGGTTCTGTCGCGCGAGCTCGTCCGCGCCGAGTCCGTCGAACGAGAGCAACACCACGCGGCGCGCGATCGCGGTCGGCGCGAACTGCGGCTGCACCGGCACCACCGTGGGTGGCGGTGCGGGCGTGCAGGAAATGACGAGCAGTACGAGAGGGAGAAGTCGGCGCATGAATGGGTTGCTGGTTCCTGGTTGCTGGTTCAAGGTGGCTCGTCGTGACCGCATGAGCGATGCGGCACAACGAACCAGCAACCAGCAACCAGCAACTATTTCCTGAGGCTGGCGAGGATCTTCTCGCGGTACTCCTTCGCCTTTGCGATTGCCGCGTCTTCATCGACCGTCAGCACTTCGCCGCGGCGCATCAGGATCTTGCCGTCGACGATGGTCGTGACGACCGAGTTGCCCGACGCCGCGTACACGATCGCCGATTCGACGGAGTAGACGGGCTGCGTTTTCGCCTGCTGCAGATCGATGATCACGACGTCCGCGCGTTTGCCGCGCTCGAGCGTGCCGATCTTGTCGCCGAGGCCGAGGACCTGGGCGCTGCCGATCGTGCCGAGGCGGAGGACTTCTCGTGCGCTGATCGCTTTCGGATCCTCGCGCATCACCTTCTGCAGACGCGCCGCACTGGCCATCTCCTCGAGCATGTCGAGATTGTTGTTCGAGCCCGCGGGACCGTCGGTGCCGAGGCCGACCTCCATGCCGGCCTTGATCATTTCGACGATCGGCGCGACACCCGACGCGAGCATCTGATTCGATTCCGGGCAATGCACGACGCCGGTCTTCTTCGCCGCGAAGATGCTCAGCTCCTCGGGCGTCAGATGCACGCCGTGCGCGGCGACGACGTCATCGCCGAGGAAGCCGATCGAGTCGAGGTAGGCACCGGGCGTGAGGCCGTTCTGCTTGTCCTTGACCTGCTGGACTTCGTTCTTGGTTTCGGAAACGTGAATGAGGATCGGCAGACCGAGCTCCGTCGCCATAGCGCGGATCTGCTGCAGATGTTCCTTCGACACAGTGAACGGCGCGTGCGGTGCGAACGCGGGCGTGATCAGACGATCGCCCTTCCACTGCTTCGCGTACTCGCGCATGTACGCGACCATCTCGTCCCACGTTTTGTTGTCCGGCGCGGGAAAATCGATGAACGTTTGCGCGAGCACGCCGCGCAAACCCGCGGCCTTCGTCTCGCGTGCGATGTCCGACTCGAAGTAGTACATGTCGCCGAACGTCGTCGTGCCCGAGCGGATCATCTCCGCCGCCGCAAGCCGCATCCCCCACTTCACGAACTCGCGATCGACATTCTTCGCCTCGGCCGGAAAGATGAAGTTCGTCAGCCAGTCCATGAGATCGCGGTCGTCCGCGATGCCGCGGAACAGCACCATCGGCGCGTGCGTGTGCGCGTTCACGAAGCCCGGCACGACTGCATGCCCGCCCGCGCGAATGACGGTCTTTGCTTCGTACTTGCCATCGACGTCGGACGAAGGCCCGACCGCGACGATCTCGCCGTTCCTGATCGCGACCGAGCCGTTCTCGATGTTCGGCCCGGCCATGGTGACCACCGCCCCGCCCGTAATCAGGATGTCGATCTTTTCAGCGGCGCTGGCGGTGAGGGCGAGAGCGAGTGCGGAGAGGAGGATCAGGCGTCGCAACATGCCGGGAACTATAATGGAGACCATGCCTGCGCGAGTACGGGAGCACGCGACGTACGAGGATCTCGTCCGGCTTCCGGAGGATGTCGTTGGGGAGTTGATCGACGGTGAGTTGTATGCGTCTCCGCGACCTGCAGGTCCGCACATAGTCGCGAAATCGACTGTGGGTTTTGCTCTTGGTCCACCGTTCCATTTCGGCGTTGAAGGTCCGGGCGGTTGGTGGATTCTCGACGAGCCCGAGCTGCATTTCGGCCAGAACGTGCTCGTTCCCGATCTCGCAGGCTGGCGCCGCGAGCGCATGCCCGACCCTCCGCGGGAGCACATCGTCTCGATCGTTCCCGACTGGATCTGCGAAGTGACTTCGCCGTCGATCGAGGCTTTTCAACGGCAGGACGATCAGTGGCGGCTCAATATCTATGGTGACGACGCAATCGTGCGCATCGCCCCGTTCGAAGCAATCGAGATCAACCTCACATTGTTCTGGGGTCCGTTGCCCACCTGATGCGACGGTCAGCCTTATGGCTCCTCGTCGCGCTCGCGACCTCGGCCTGTTCCTCGACCCGGCCGCCGTCGATCTACACGTCGGCGCTGAACACCTTGTGCGAACAATCCCTGTTGCTCGATGGAGCGCCGCAGGTCATAGCGGCCACCACGGGCGTGATTCCACTCGCCGCAATCTGGCAGCACTACAACCCGCAGCCTCTCACGATCGCAGACGTGGAGACCTTCACGCGATCGGAGGAGGAACTACTGCGGACATTTAAGCCGGAGCGTTTTGCGCTTCCGCAGGACGGTCGTTGCGTCTGGCGAGCGACGAGAAAGCGCAAGTTCGACATGTCGACGCTGGTCGAGTTGTCGTTCGTGGTCCCGGAAGGAGTTGCCTTCAACCCGACGGTCGGGATTTTTGGGCGAGTCTCGTTGGGCGGCGCTCCCGGAGCTGATTTCTACTGGCTTCCCATCATGGACGGGCAGCGGATCGGGAAACCGGTCAAGCTGCAAATCGATGATGGATAGACGAACCGGCTTCGGAAAGCGACTGGTCCGCTGGACGCTCGTCCTGACCGTCGTTGCATTCGGGATGTCCGTCGGCCAGTGGCTGACTGTCCGTGAAGGACACGGTGCGGACGCGTGGGCTCGTGCGATGTCTCAGCTCGGTCACGCCAGAACCGCTTCCATCCTCCACGCCGTGCGATCTGTCGCCATGACGCCGGTCGTCAACGGGTTCGTGAACTCCGCGATCAATGTTCCGCGCGACCGGCTGCTTCATGCGTTCGGATTCATGATGGGTGAAGACTCGCGGTTCTTTTTCGCGAGATCGCACGACCTCTTCACCGACGATTGGCGCGGGATTCTGATGTTTGCGTTGGGGACGGTCGTCGTTTACTTCCCGGTCGCTGTCTTTGCCGCTCTTCTGAAGTTTGATGACGAAGATCTGCGGGCTGACCTTGATCTGCCGCCGCGCCTCCGACGGGCGCTCATCCTGTTGCTCGTCGTGGCCGGGGCCGGGGTTTATGCCTTTCGCTGGCAGGAGTACGACGACGACTATTGGGGCCGGGTGCGGCTGGTGTGGCGGTGGGGCCGCGCGGCGGAAATCAGAATGGATCGAAATCGAGACGGAATCGTCGACCTCCGACTTCGTTACGACCGACCTTCCACAGTCTTCTACCACAATCCACCCGACGAGTATTGGGAAGATCGTGACTTCAACGGGAGAGACGACATGCACGTCCGCTACGCCGGCATGATCGTCGACGTCGTGCGGCTCGACGAGGATGAGGATGGCGTGTTCGAGCGCGTCCTGCGAGGCGGCGCAGCGATCGCGTATCGAGCAGCTAACGCGCCCTTTTCTCCAATTCACCCTCAACGTCGCGCCAGGTGATGTCCGCATCCACCATCAACACCGACAGGTGAAACACGAGATCGGCGATCTCGCTGATCGTCCGTTCGCGCGAATCTCCCTTCGCGGCGATCACAACTTCGGTCGCTTCTTCGCCGACCTTCTTGAGGATCTTGTCGCGGCCTTCGTTGAAGAGGTACGTCGAGTACGAGCCTTCTGGACGTTTCGCATAACGCTCGCGGAGAACGCGCATCAAGCGCTCCAAAGGCAGTGGCGGGACATCGGTGAAACACGATTCGGCGCCGGTGTGGCATGCGGGGCCGTTCGGTTCGACGGTGACGACGAGCGCGTCGTCGTCGCAGTCGCTGGCGATGTGAATCACGCGTTGCGTGTTGCCGCTGGTCGCGCCTTTGTGCCACAACTCGTTGCGGCTGCGGCTCCAGAACCAGGTCTCGCCGGTCTCGCGCGTTTTCGCGAGCGACTCGTCGTTCATGTACG
This sequence comes from Thermoanaerobaculia bacterium, assembly GCA_036009605.1. GTDB lineage: Bacteria > Acidobacteriota > Thermoanaerobaculia > Gp7-AA8 > Gp7-AA8 > QHVT01. Next base: position 21,085 of record DASYLL010000252.1, read on the forward strand.
CGAGGGTGAGCACGGCGCCGGTGCGCGCGTCGCGCACGATTGCGGGGATGAGGTTCATCGGACGGGAATCCCTTCTGCCATGAGATGGCGTTTGACGTCGCCGACGGTGAGCACGCGGTCGTGAAAGAGCGACGCAGCGAGGACGGCGCGTGCGCCGCCGGATTCGATTGCGTCGCGGAAGTCTTCGACGCGGCCTGCACCACCTGATGCGATGACGCCGATTTTCAGGACGCTCGTGACTGCGCGCAACAGTTCGAGGTCGAAGCCGCTGTTCGTGCCGTCGCGATCGACGGACGTGAGCAGGATTTCGCCTGCACCCAACTCTTCCGCGCGCCGACACCATTCGACGGCATCGACGTCGGTGGTTTCTTTGCCGCCGCGAATCGTCGCGCGTCCGCCTTTCGCGTCGCACGAAAGCACGACGGCCTGTACGCCGAACTCGCGCGCGCAATCGCGAATGAGCTCCGGTCGCAACAGCGCCGCGGTGTTGATTGCGACGCGATCCGCACCGGCGCGGAGCAACGCGCGAAAGTCTTCGATGCTGCGCACGCCGCCGCCGACCGTCAGCGGAATGAAGAGCGAATCCGCGACGCGATGCACGGTCTCGATCGCGCCGGCGCCGTCGATGTCGAGTAGTACCAGTTCGTCCGCGCCTTCCTCTTCGTAGCGCATCGCGCATTCGACGGGATCGCCGGCATCGCGGATGTTCGTGAACGAAACGCCTTTCACAACGCGCCCGCCGCGCACATCGAGGCAGGGGATGACGCGCTCGGGAATCGCATTCGGTGTCGCCAGCCGCGCGTTCGTTTCGCTGAGATCGATGCGACGTTCGAGCAGAGCCTTGCCGATCACGCAGCCGCTGATGTTGCCGAGCCGTGCGAGAGAGATCACGTCGCTGATATTCGACACGCCGCCGGACGCGATCAGTTTCACGCGCGTCATCGCGCGTAACTGGCGATAGAGCGCGAACGACGGTCCGCGCAGGACGCCATCGCGCGAGATGTCGGTCACGAGCGCTTCGCCGATGCCGAGTGATTCGATGTGCGCGAAGACATCCGCGAGCGTCGCGCTCGACTCGCGTTCCCAGCCGTGCGTGCGGATCACGCCGTCGCGAATGTCGACCGCCGGCACGATGCGCTCGGAGTCGAATGCGTCGACGAGCGAAGCGAGGAGCCGCGGCGATTCCGCCGCGACGGTGCCGACGACGATGCGCTCGACGCCGCAGTCGATCCAGCGTTGCGCGTCGTCGATCGAGCGGATGCCGCCGCCGACCTGCACGACGAGCTCACGTTCCGCGAGTCGGCGCACGAGATCCGTCTCGATCGGACGACCGCTGCGCGACGCTTCGAGATCGACGATGTGCAATCGCGCGCCGCGCGGAACTCGCAATGAATCGAGCACGGTCTCGGCATCGCCATACGTTTGCGCCGTCGCGAAGTCGCCGCGCGTGAGACGCACGACGCGGCCGCCGAGGAGGTCGAGCGAGGGGATCACGTGCATGCGATGAAGTTCCTGAGCACGCGCAGTCCGGCGGTCGACGATTTCTCGGGATGGAACTGCACGCCGAACACACGCTCGCGCTGCACGGCCGCGGTGAAGCGGCCGTTGTAGTCGGCGTACGCGATCTCGTTCTCGACGTTGCGCGCGGCGTACGAGTTCACGAAGTAGAACGACGTTTCGTCAGCGACGCCGTCGAACAGGGGACCGCGCATCGACACGCGATTCCAGCCGATCTGCGGCACCGGCAGCGCGCCCTCGAATCGCTGCACGGCGCCGCGCACGAGTCCGAGGCCGCGCGTCGATTCCATTTCGTCGGAGGTGTCGAAGAGCAGTTGATGTCCGACGCAGATGCCGAGGAGATACGCGCCGCGCGCGACGGCTTCGCGGATCGCGTCGTCGATGTGTTGCTCGCGAAGCCATTGCATTGCAGCGACGAACGAGCCGACGCCGGGGAGGACGAGTTTCGATGCGCGCGCGATCTCCGTGGAATCGCGCGTCACGTGCAGATGCGCGCCCGATGCGCGCAATGCGCGAGCGATGTTCGCCGTGTTCGCAACTGGTGAATCGATGAGAGTGACATTCATGGTTGCTATTCGCCCTGTGGCATACGAAAGCGGCAGCTGCGGCTGCCGCACTCCAAACTCAGATGACGCCTTTCGTGCTCGGCACGTCCGCGCCGACGATCTCTTTCGCGCCGCGCACCGCCACCGCGAACGCCTTGAAAATCGCTTCGGCCGCGTGATGGCCGTTGCGTCCGCGAATGAGATCGACGTGGACGTTGCACGCGCATTTGTTCGCGAACGATTTGAAGAACTCCTCGACGAGTGCGAACGGGAAGTCTTTGTGGATGAGCAGCATCTCTCGGTCGATCGGCGCTTCGAAGACGAGGAACGGGCGGCCGGAGAAATCGACGACGACGCGCGCGAGCGACTCGTCGAGCGGCACATACGCGGAGCCGAAGCGGCGGATGCCGCGTTTATCGCCGAGGGCTTCGGCGAAGGCTTCGCCGAAGACGAGACCGACGTCTTCGACGGTGTGGTGATAGTCGATGAACGTGTCGCCGGTGGCGATCACGTCGAGGTCGATCTGCGCGTGACGCGCAATCGCGTCGAGCATGTGCGAGAGGAAACCGATCGGTGTTTCGATTGCCGAGCGGCCGGTGCCGTCGACGTTCACGGTCAGCGAGACCGAGGTTTCTTTCGTGGTGCGATTGATCGTGGCGGTTCTCATGCGACCTCCTGCAATGCTGCGAGAAATGCGTCGTTCTGTTCGCGCGTACCGACGGAGACGCGGAGAAAGTCTTTGTATTTGCGGATGAGGATGCCGCGCTCGAGAAAGTCTTCGAACGTTGCGCGCGACTGGAACGCGATGAAGTTCGCGCGGCTCGGGAACGGTGTGACGCGGGGCATCGCACGCATCGCGATCAACATCCGCTCGCGCTCGTCGATGATGCTTGCGACGTTCACGTCGCGTACTTCGCGATGGTCGAGTGCGAGAGCGGCGATCGATTCGCTGATGATGTTGAGCGAGTAGGGCAACTTCACCTTGCGGATCTCGCGGCACGTTGCCGCGGTCGAGGCGAGCCAGCCGACGCGCAGCGCGGCGAGTCCCCATGCTTTCGAGAACGTCGAGAACGTGACCAGGCGATCGTGCAGCGGAGGCAAGTCGTCGTTTGCGAAGTCGCCGTATGCGCGATCGAAGAGCACGGTTGCGCCGGTCGCGAGCAGGCTCTCGATGCCGTTCGGGGGTAGCACGCCGCCCGTGGGATTGTTCGGCGAGCAGACGATGACGACGGCGCCGCGTAGCGCGTTGAGCGTGTCGAGCATCGTGTCGAGCGGCAGAAGTCCGGTCGTTGGGTCGAGGTCGATTGGAATCGGCAGTCCGCCTGCGACGGTGACGAGCTTGTCGTAAAGCGCGAACGTCGGACGCGCGAACACGACCGGCGTGCCGGGACCCACGAACGCGCCGACGGCAGCGGCGAGCAGCTCATTCGAGCCGTTGCCGACGAGCACGTCCTCCGGCGTCAGCGCGTATGCGTTCGCGAGTGCCGTGCGCAGCACAGTTGATTCGAAGTCGGGATAGATGTGCCACGCGCGTTTCACGATCGACGCGAGTGCTTCGTCTTTGAACGGGAAGTCGAATGGCGATTCGTTCTGATTGAGCTTGATCTCGGCTTCGCGCAGTTCGAGCGTGTACGCGGTCATCGCCGCGACGGCGGCGCGCGCGGTCATGAGCGCACCTCAGTTTGGAGTGCGGCAGCCGCAGCTGCCGCTTTTGTATGTTCGTCATCCGCTTGTGGCATACGAAAGCGGCGGCTGCGGCCGCCGCTTTCCAACGAGTTTGCGTGTTGAGGCAAGCCTTCGAATTGAGCGATCAGAGCCGCGGACGGCGCGAGCTCCGCGAGCGACTCCTCGCTGAGCGTCACGACGTTCGAGCGCTTCACGAAGTCGTAGACGCCGAGGGGGGAGAAAAAGCGGGCGCTGCCGGCGGTGGGGAGGACGTGATTCGAGCCGACGACGTAATCACCGATTGCCGGCGGCGAGAAACGGCCGCAGTAGATCGCACCAGCGTTCTGCGCGCGCTCCGCGATCGACGCGGCGTCGCGCGCGTGAATCGAGAGATGCTCGGGCGCGATGCGATCGGAGACCGCGATCGCGTCCTCGACCGACTCGGCGACGAGATTCAACGTCGCGCGAACGTCCATCGGACGGCGGATCGAGATGCAGATCACGGCGGAATCGGGACCGTGCTCCTGCTGCGCATCGAGATCCGCCTGCACTGCGACGACGTCCGCGGAGTCATCGGCGATCACGACGAGCTCCGTCGGACCGGCAGTCATGTCGATGCCGACCTGTCCGACGAGCCGTGCCTTTGCAGCCGTGACGTACGCGTTGCCCGGACCGGCGATCTTGTCGACGCGTGCGAGCGACTCGGTGCCGAGCGCCATCGCCGCGATACCGGCGGCGCCGCCGCAGCGATAGATCTCGCGGATGCCGAGGCGGTTGCAGACGTATTGCAGCTCCGGCGTGTTCGCAGCGGAAGGCGTGGTCGCGACGACGATCTCCGCGACGCCGGCGATGCGCGCGGGGACCGCGCACATGATCAGTGTCGAGACGTACACCGCGCGCCCGCCGGGAACGTACACGCCGACGCGTCGTAACGGCCGCACGCGATGCTCGACGCCTTCCCATGAGTACGATTGCGGCAACTGCTGCGCGTGAAATGACTCGACACGCGCGATGGCGAGATCGAGTGCGCGTGCGAGCTCGGGATCGATCGTGGTGTCGCCTGGTGTGATGAGAATCTGCGACGGCGCGATCGACACGTTGTCGAAGCGCGCGATCTGTTCCGCGGCGAAGGCGTCGCCGCGCGTGCGGATGCCGGCGATCATCGTGTCGGCGACGTGCGATGCATCTTCGTTCGCGTCGTTGCGGCGTTCTTCCAGCGCGCGCAGCGCGGCTTCAGCTTCAAGCGAGGGGATTCGGAAGCAGGACATTGTTGGACTCCTCGATGCGCGCGATCAGCTCGCGGACGCGTTGGTTGGACGTGCGGTAGAAGTTTTTCGCGACGATGAGCCGCGGCGTGATCTCGTGGACGACGTCCTGGAGAACGAGCTTGTGCACGCGCACCGTCTCGCCGGTCTCGACGAGATCGATCACGTGCGAGGTGAGATTCAGCACAGCCGCGAGCTCGACTGATCCGCCGAGCGGCACGATCTCCGCGCGCAATGCACGGCCATCGAGATAGGTGCGTGCGATGCGCGGATACTTTGTGGCAATGCGCGCGCCGTTCGCGAGCTGCGGCGCATCAGGCGCACCGATGAGCATCATCCGGCAGTGGCCGTACGGAAGCTCGACGGCCTGATACGCGCCGCAGTCGTGCTCGAGAATCTGATCGAGTCCCGCGACACCTGCGTCGGCGGCGCCATGTTCGACGTACACCGGCACGTCGCAGTCTTTGACGAAGATCCATTCGACGACATCAGAGCCGCCACGTATGGCGGCGGCACGCGAGAACACGAGCTTGCGTGTGCGGAGATCGGCTTCCGTCGGGACGTCGTAACCCGCCGCCGCGAAGGTGGCGAGAGCATTCGACTGGAGTCGGCCTTTGGGGATTGCGATTCGCATCATTCCACCGTGAATGTGAAGCCCACCGCCGGTGCGTCCGTGCCGAAGCGGGCATATAAAGAGTCATAGCGGCCGCCCTGTGCGATCGGCGTGCGGCGGTCCTCGCCGTACACCCAGAAGCGCAGGCCGGTGTAGTAGCCGCGGTCGTCGTCCTGGTCGTCGTGGAGCACGAAGCGCGGATCGTCGAGGCTCAGCCCGTCGAACAGCGCTCCGCCCGTGTAGACGACCAGCGGTTGCGCACTCAATGCCGACGCGATGTCCGCCGCGAGTCGCAGCATGGCGACATCCGCCTCGACCGAACCATCGCCGACGAGCTCCGCGCCGATCTGGAACAGCTCGCGATTCGATCCAAGGCGCGTCGCGCTGCAGCGGATGACGTCGCCGCGATAGAAAACGCGCAGCGGATCGCCATTCAGCGACGGCGCGAGCGCGCGAGCCACCATCGGCGTGAAGTCGGAACGGATCGCGACGAGCTCGCCGTCACGATCGGTGAAGCGGTAACTCTGCTTCGCCGCATCGCGATCCATGACATTCGCATACGGCTCCGCGAAGTCGATGATCGGAAGCACCACCTCGGCGAACCCGGCATCTTCGAGCAGCGTCACGAAACGCGCTTCGATGCATCTGCGCCGCGCCGTCTCTTCGATGAGAAGCGGCCGGGCTCCGGTTGGATATCCAAATTTTGTCGTCGCCATCAAAGTCAAAAACCTCTTCCCGCATCAGGAAGAGGTTCTCGACTCGGCGCTGCTCATCGCGATGTGCCCCTTCCTTTCGGCGGGGCACACACAACCTGCACCCCTACCGTTGATGGTGGTGGTGATGGTGGTGCTGTGCGGGAACGCTGAACATCGCCAAGGAGTGTAGCACGGAGAATCACGGTGGTTTGCGCTCTTGCTGACTACCCGCTGATTTGGCGCCCACTAAGATGTCTCATTCATGTGCGGAATTGCGGGAGTGTGGAGTTTCGGCGGCAGCGGTGAGGAGTCATTGCGCGCGCGAGCGCAGCAGATGGCGGATACGTTGCGCCACCGCGGTCCTGATGACGAAGGCATCTTCACCGATGCCGAGGCGGGGATCGGGCTCGGATTCCGGCGGCTGTCGATCGTCGATCTCTCTCGTGCGGGCGCGCAGCCGATGGTCTCGGCGAGCGGTCGCTACGTGATGGTGTTCAACGGCGAGGTCTACAACCACCGCCGGCTCGTGGTCGAGCTCGGCGCGCATGACTATCGGGGCCATTCGGATACCGAGGTGATGCTCGAGTGCATCGAAGCCTGGGGACTCGAGACGGCGGTGCAGCGGTTCATCGGGATGTTCGCGTTCGCGGTGTGGGATCGCAGCGAACGAAAGCTCTCCCTCGTCCGCGACCGCCTCGGCGTGAAGCCGCTGTACTACAAGTCGACGCCGAACGGCATCGCATTCGCGTCGGAGCTGAAAGCGCTGCACAGCGGCGTCGCGGACGGCGGCGACATCGATCGCGGCGCGCTCGCGTTGTACATCCGCTTCGGCTACGTGCCGGCGCCGTATTCGATCTACGACGGCATCGCCAAGCTGTTGCCGGGGACGATCCTCACGATCGACAGCAACGGCGCGAAAGAGACGCGGACGTATTGGGACGCGGCGCGCGTCGCGGAGGCAGCGTCGAATCGCTTTACCGGGACGGAGGACGAAGCGGTCGATGAGATCGAGGCGCTGCTCTCCGATTCGGTGCGGCTGCGCCTGATCTCGGACGTTCCCCTCGGACTGTTCCTTTCGGGCGGCATCGACTCGCCGTTGATCGCGGCGCTCATGCAGCGCGAGGCGGGGAGCGTCTCGACCTTCACGATCGGCTTCGACGGCATCGAAAGCGAGGCGCCGTTCGCAGCGGCGATCGCGCGTCACCTCGGAACGAATCACACGGAAGTCGTGATCGGCGCGAACGAGGCGCTCGCGCTCGTGCCGCTCATGGCGTCGCTGTACGACGAGCCGCTCGGCGATTCATCGGCGATTCCGACGTATCTCGTGTCGCGCATGGCGCGGCAGCACGTGACGGTCGCGCTTTCCGGCGACGGCGCGGACGAGCTGTTCGGCGGCTATCATCGTTACTTTCTCGGACGCCGCTCCAGTGAGCGCGTGCGACGCGTGCCGCGTCTTTTGCGTCGGCCTCTCGGATCGCTGATGCTCGCCGCGGCGCGTCTGCCGTCGCGGCAGAACTTTCGCGCGCGGCTTCGCGGATTCGGCGATTCGCTCGTGATCGATGATCCGATCACGCTCTTTCAGGAACAGGTCGACAGCACGGAGACGATTCGCGTGCTCGCCGCGCAAGTGCGTCCGGCGCAGCTCACGGCGCGCATGCGCTGGCCGCGGCTGCAGGATCCGTCGACGCTGATGATGTATCTCGACGCGATCAGTTACCTGCCGGATGACATCCTCGCGAAAGTCGATCGCGCGAGCATGGCCGTCAGTCTCGAAGTGCGCGAGCCGATGCTCGATCATCGCCTGGTCGAGCTGGCGTGGTCGCTGCCGCTGTCGATGAAGATCCGCGGCACGGATGGTAAGTGGGTGCTGCGCAGGTTGCTCAAGAAGTTTCTGCCGGCCGAGATGGTCGATCGCGACAAACAGGGCTTCGGTCTGCCGATCGACAAATGGCTGCACGGGCCGCTGCGCGAATGGGCGGCGTCGCTCGTCGACCCGAAGCGCATCGCACGGGAGGGCTGGTTCGATCCGACGACGTTGCGCCATGTGTGGAACGACGGACCGATCGCGGGGCGCGAGCAGGTGTTGTGGCGCGTGCTGATGTTTCAACAATGGCTGTCGCGCTAAGCCGGCTCGGTACACTTCCGATGCGCAACCCCCTAGAATCCCCCGACCATGACTCTCGACGAACAAATCGAATATCTCGCCAAGGGTTCGGTCGATCTGATCGACCGCGGCGATCTGAAAACGAAGATCTCGCGCGGGAAACCGCTCACGGTGAAGGTCGGCTTCGACCCGACTGCCCCCGACATTCACCTCGGCCACACGGTCGTGATCCGCAAGATGCGGCACTTCCAGCAGATGGGGCATCGCGTCATTTTTCTGATCGGCGATTTCACGGGAATGATCGGCGATCCGACGGGAAAGAAGGCCACGCGGCCGGCGCTGTCGCGCGAAGAGATCATGGCGAACGCGGAGACGTATCGCCGGCAGGTGTACAAGATCCTCGATCCCGAAAAAACCGAGGTGCGGTTCAACTCGGAATGGCTCGGTGCGCTGGGCGCGGAGGGGATGATCAAGCTCGCCGCGAAGTACACGCTGGCGCGCATCCTCGAGCGCGATGACTTCCGCAAACGCTTTGATGCGAAGCAGCCGATTGCTTTGCACGAGCTGCTCTATCCGCTGTCTCAGGGTTACGACTCCGTTGCGCTGAAGGCTGACGTCGAGATGGGCGGCACCGATCAGCTGTTCAACCTGCTCGTCGGCCGCGATCTCATGCGCGAGTACGGACTCGAGCCGCAAGTTGTGCTGACGATGCCGCTGCTCGAAGGGCTGGACGGCATCGAGAAGATGTCGAAGTCGCTCGGCAACTACATCGGCATCGATGAAGAGCCGGGCTCGATCTTCGGCAAGATGATGTCGATCTCCGATGAGCTGATGTGGAAGTACTACCTGCTCTGCACCGACCTCACGCCCGCGCAGGTCGCGGAGCAGCGGCAGCGCGTCGAATCGGGCGAGCAGCATCCGATGGACGCGAAGAAGGCAATCGCGAAATCGATCATCCGCGACTTCCACAATGAAGAGGCGGCGGAAGCGGCCGACGCGGAGTTCCGTCGCGTGTTCAGCGACCGGCAGGCTCCGACGGAGATCGAGGAGAAGACTTTGCCTGCGAGTGATGAACCGCAGCTGCTGGCGAAGGTGATTACGTCCGCGGGCCTCGCGGAGAGCAACAAAGACGCGCAGCGGTTGATCGCGCAGGGCGGCGTGCTGGTCGATGACGTGAAGGTCGACTCGACCCGGCATGCGCTGGACGCGACGGCGGGGAAGAGTTACCTGCTGAAGGTGGGGAAGCGGCGCTTCGGAAAAGTGACGTTCGAATGATGTTGCTGGTTGCTGGTTGTCAGTTCGTGGTGACGCCTGTGCGTCCGCACGATACCGACATGGAACCAGCAACCAGCAACTAAGAACGTCCGACCCTGGCAGCCGTACGTGCCACTCGGCGGAGCAATCAGCGCGATCGGCCGTGCTGGCTAGCGGAACGTCACGGGGATTGTGATGAGCTGCGTCGATCCTTCGCTGGTCGCTTTCAGCACGATCTCGCCGGTGCTGGTCGTCACGTCGGCGCCGACGATCACGATCAGCGTGCGGTTGTCGGAGAGAAGCTCCGTATGGCCCGGACCGGAGACGACTTCGAGCGTCACCTCTTCGCCGAACTCGCCCTGCGCGATGACGGAGAAGTAGTTCGGGAAGAGCGACTTGAAGATGCGCACCGGCGTATCGAGAACGGCGTCGCCATTGTCGTCGCGCACGTCGACGGAGCCGTTCTCATCGAGGTCGACACCCGTCAGCTCGATGAGGATGTCTTCGCGCGTGCGGATGCCGGGGACGAACGTCGGGTCGCCGGTGTTGTTGATGATGCTGCCGTAAAAGATGGCGCGGCCGCTGACGACGCGCGCGTGCACGGTGTCGTTGTTGTGCGCCGTCGCCCCGATCAGCGTTTGGATGCCGCCGTTGTACTGCGCGTGCGAGCCGGCGGTGTACGTCTCGGTCTTCGTCGCGCCGACCTGGCCGTCCTGACGGATGACCTGCCACTCGACGGTGGTCGCTTCGGTGGTGTAGATGCCGAAGTTGAAGCGGTTCTGTACGGAGTCCACGGGACCCGGGATCGCTGCGATGTCGCCGGCGCGGAGCGCGGCGTTCTTGTCGATGGCGGGGATGTCCTGTCCGAACTCGCCCGACTCCCACGTGTTCGACGTGCGCGACGTGACGGCCAGCGATCTCGCGTCGCGATCCGCGACCTCGATCTCCAGCGCGCCAAAGGCAGGGTTGACCAGGAATTGCGTGTTGACGATGTCTGCGATGGAGAGGGTGGAGCGTGGCTGCAGCACGTATTCGATCGGCCCGAGAATGTCGTTGGTCCGATGGAACGTGACCGACAGCGTGACGGGTCGCGGTCCGGCCGTGTGCATCGTGAGCTCGCTCTGCCACTGGCTGTTACGGACGCCGGGACCGGTGCCGACGACGGGGACGACGAGGGTGGCGGCGTGGGTGGAAAGGGGGAGCGCGGCAAGGGCCGCGGCGGCGATCAGATTCCGAAACTTCATGGGGTTGCCTCCTGTATTTACTGCGTTTTGTTGTCAGGAGATACGAAGGCTGGCATGAAATTGTCTAACAGTAATTAAGTGCGATTATTGATAATGACAATCGCTATGGGTGGGCCCAGTTAATACGCCCGGTCGCGCAAAACCGTCTAGGGCGGCTATCATCCGCCCCGCTATGGCCATCCCACTTCTGGACCTCAAACTGCAGTACGCCGCCATCCGCGACGAAGCCCTGCGCGTGACCGCGGAGATCTACGAATCGCAGCTCTTCATCCTCGGCAAGCGCGTCGATGATTTCGAGCGCGACTTCGCCGCCTATTGCCAGACGAAGCACGCCATCGGCGTCTCGTCCGGCACCGACGCGTTGCTCGAAGCGCTGATGGTGCTCGACGTCGGCGTTGGCGATGAGGTGATCGTCCCCGCGTATTCATTCTTCGCGACGGCGGGTGTCGTGGCGCGGCTCGGTGCGATTCCGGTGTTCGTCGACATCGACCTCACCGACTACAACATCGATCCGCGTCTCATCGAGGCGAAGATCACGCCGCGTACGAAGGCGATCATGCCCGTGCATCTCTACGGGCAGTGCGCGCCGATGGACGAGATCAACGCGATCGCGGCGAAGCACAACATCGCTGTCGTCGAAGACGCGGCGCAGGCAGTCGGCTCCGAATACAACGGACGCCGCGCGGGCACGATCGGCACGATCGGCTGTTTCTCCTTCTTCCCGTCGAAGAACCTCGGCGCATTCGGCGACGCCGGTGCGATCACGACGAACGACGACGCGATGGCGGTGAAGCTCGTCGACTATCGCGTACACGGCATGCGTCCGAAGTACTACCACCACGCGGTCGGCGGGAACTTCCGCATCGACGCGCTGCAGGCGGCGATGCTGCACATCAAGCTGCCGCTGCTCGAGTCGTGGCACGAGGGACGTCGCCGCAACGCTGACATCTATCGCCGCGAGCTCGCGAATCTCGGCGATTGCGTGATTCTGCCCGAGGAGCTGTCGGGTCGGCGTCATATCTACAACCAGTTCATCGTGCGGTTCCCGGAAGGACGCGAAACGCGCGATCGCGTGATCGAACATCTCAGGAGCGTCGCCATCGGATGCGAGGTGTACTACCCGCTCACGCTCGCGCAGCAGGAGTGCTTCAAAGACATCCCGGGCGCGCGTGATTCGTATCCGAATTCCGAGACCGCGGCCGCATCGACGCTGGCGATTCCGATCTTTCCGGAGCTGAGGGAAGAACAGATTGCCGAGGTCGTGCGCGAAATTCGCATAG
>DASYLL010000253.1:0-13402 GCA_036009605.1 Thermoanaerobaculia bacterium
CCTTGCGGAGCGCGTTCTTCATGTTGCGCTCGGCCGTCGTGCCGTAGCCCGCGCCGAAATACGAATTGTTCGCGGTGCGATCCGTACCCGCGAGCGTGAACCGGAACTTCGTATTGAAGCCGCCCGTGACGCCGCTGAACGAATCGTTCAGCACGCGGAGCTGGTTGGCGATCACGGCATCCGTGATGTTGCCGGTGCCGGACGTGTTGGTGATCACGTGCACGTACACCTTGACGGTCGCAACCGCTTCCGTCTCGAAACGGCTGCCGCTGCGGCTCTGCAGCGCGGCGAATTCGGCGGTCGCTTCTTCGATCGCCTGCGCTTCAAAATCGGTCGGCTGGTGCGTCGCGCATCCACGGATACGCTCGCCCCGATCCATGCGGGAGCCTTCAAAGGGAAGTTCCTGAGCGAACGCGCTCACGGAGAGAACCAGGGTCAGGGCAACGATGAGGCTACGGTGCATTCAGATTTCTCCTGTTTGTTATGAGAGAGATTTCGCGTTAAGCGATCTGACCGCACTAGAGCAGCGGGAGTGCCACTCGTAAGTTGCTGATTTTATTGGAGAGGCTGTAGGCTTGGCGGGTCAACACTTGAACCCGTAACCGTTCGTTGACCCATTTTTGTTGACCCACCTGAAAACGCCGGGCGGCTTCAACCCTCTCCTCATCTACATCAGCGTCAGCTCGAATCGCCCCAACACCCGCTCGATTGGCGTCACGTAACTGCGCGTGCTCTGGTTCCCGCCGATCAGGATCCCGACCGCCCGATCCATCTCGTCGTACACCAACGCTCCGCTGTCTCCTGCAATGGAGAAGGGACGATCCGCGGGCGAGCTCACTTCGATGTGCAGATCGAACGCGTACGTACCGAAGCGCATCTCCAGCGAGATATTGCTGATCGTCGAGAGCACGATCCCTTCTCGTTCGCCGCTCATCTGGCCGAACTTGAAGACTCGATTGCCGGACACGAGCGTAGTCGTCGGCCGCACGGTCGCGATCCGACGGCCGCTGAAGAGACGGGGATCGATGTCGTTGATCGTGAGGCGAGCGATCGCGCCATCCATGGCGTTGCCGCCCACGGTGCTCAGCGGCTCGAAGTCGTGCAACACGGCGATCGTGCGGACGCCAAATGCTCCGGCCAGCGGCTGCACTACTCCGTCGGCGCCGACGACGCCGTTGTTCTCCTGCGCAATAACGTGGTTCGCGGACACGAGAAACGGAACGTCGCCACGCCGTGCAAAACAGCCGATCGTGCCGGATGGCCCGATCTCCGGCGCGCATGAAACGCCAGGCTGGATCGGCGAGACCGCATCCTGCGGCCCGAGTCCGTACATGCGTCCGATGTACTCGACCTGCGCATCCTTCGGCACGACGCCCGCACCGCGCATCTCGTCGATGGCGCGCCACGTGGCTTCGTTGTCCGTCTGCACGCGCAGCACGACGCGGGTCTCTCCGTCGCCGATCTCCTCGACCGCGATGGCGATCTGAATGTCCTCCGAATCTTTCGCGCTCTCCAGCGTCTTGTCCGCGACGTAACGCGTGCGCAGGAACTCCAGCGCGCGGTCGTGAGTGTTGTACGCGTCGTCTCGCTGCACGGCGTTACTCCTTCTTGAACAAGCTAAGCGAGCCGAGCGAGAAACTGAAGGAGGCGTACCAGGAGCTGGCCAGCTCGCTCTTCAGCTTGATGTCTTCTTTCGTCGCCACAACGGTGCCGACCGCCTGCCCGTCCAGCGCCTTCACCTGCTGCCATGTCGAGCCAAAGCCAAGCCGGAATCCGCCGAGACGCCAGGACAGACCGGCGTAAAGTGCGGTGTTGTCGGTGTCGGTTCCGGCGCCGACTTCCACACCCAGGACGCGGCGATAAATGGGATAGCTGACGAATAGCGCAAGCATCCCGGAACGCTCTTCATCGTCCACTTTGGCAATGACGTTGCGGGTCGCGTTCGGATTCGCTTCGGTCGGGGCGGGCTCGCTCACCGCACCGTACACCGGACTGGCCATCTGCGTGAACGTGGCCGCTACGGACATATCGATCAGCGACGCGCTGAGTACGTCGGCCGAATAGCTGGTGGCGATACTGTCGGGACGCCGGGCGAAGACCTTCTCGCTGAAGGGCGATGACTTCTTGACCGTCAGCGTGCGTGCGCGCACTTTCTCCCACGCCACCGGAATGATCCCGTCCTCCACTACGATGAAGTCGACGACCTCCGGCTGTGTGATGGAGGACTGCGGCGTCTTGACGGTAGTGGTGGCGACGGAGGCGAGCAACCTCCGCTCGAACTGTTCGATCTGGTCGAGCGCTTTCTTCGTATCGTCCTTCTTGGTATCAAGGAGCTCGTCGGCAGCGGTGATGAGTTTCTGCGCCTTCGCTGCGGCGTTGACGCGTGTACGCAGCGGCGTCTGCGACCCTCGGCCGTGAAGCTCCCAGTTCCTCACGGCGTTCGGCCCTCCGGCCTCCAGTGCCTGCAACGCGGCGCCGGTGACTTGGTGAAGCTGGCCGAGGCGATTGCGGCAATTGTTGTTGAGCTGAATGGCGTCGAACTTCTGTCGAATGGCAGGGACCTTTGTCGGGTCGAGGTCGAATAGCTCGAGAAAGCTCGCCGCGCCGGCGCTACAGAAGTCGGCCGTGCGCAGCGGCATTACGTTCGTGCGCAGGTTGGTGAGCACGGTGTCGAACGTGGCGGTGGAGATGGAGTTGCAGCCAGCTTGATTGACAAGGAGCACGTAGTCGGTGGCGCGCTGTTTCTCGACGTTCGTGATGAAGTCCGCGGTGCGGCTCCAATGCTCCGGGATGCACTGCAAAGGCTTGATGGCATCTTCCGCGGCGGTCACGAGTGCTTCCTCGTCTGGCTGCAGGCGACCGTCGTTCGCCAGCCCCGCGAGTTTTGTGATGGCGGGTCCGAGGAGGTCGAAGAGCGCCTGCACACTGGCGACGGCGGGGCTGTTCGTCTCCGTGATCGCCCCGGCTTCGGTCACGTACAGCAGCGGGTTTGTGGCCTCGGCGACCGCAACGACCTTCCGGCCGGTACCCGCATGTACCGTCGGGACGCCGTTCGCGTCCTGCTCGACGTCGTCATGGTCAATCCCGCGCACCACCCGCCAGCGCTTTGTGTCGTGGCTGAAGGCGATGACCACCGGTCCATTCTGCGGCAGCGCCTTGCATCGCGCATCCGCCCCGTGTTGCTCGCACCACATTGAAACGAATGCCCATCGCGTGTCGGGGTCGTCGAGGCGGGGACACGGCGAGACTCCCATGTCTGTGCAGACGTCGTCATGCACATCTGTGTAGATGGCGTCGACGCCCGGATCGGCGGATGCAAACATGGCGATCAATAGAATGAACAGGAGATGGAATGAATAGCTGCGCATGATTAACCCTCGGCTTCTTGGAGGGACACAGATCGTCAATTCCGAGCAGAACTGCTTCCGTCTCTTTACGAGCGGACTATCCGAGAGTCAGAACTAACGTAGTAGACGTCCTTGTCACGCCGGAGGTCGCGGCTGGCGGCAGCGTGCAATCCCGTGGGGACGAGGCGCGGACGGCGCCTCGTCTCAACGGAGGGATTACTATTCGACGACAACCTTCTCAGCTTTCTGCGACTCGACAAGTGCTTTCTGCAAATCGGTCGTCACGTCCGAAACCACTTCGGTCTCCACGACGACTTCCGCGACGGTGTAAGTGGCAGCGAATTCAGTCTCCGGGGCCAAGCCCTGACAGAACCCCATCAAGTGGCAGGTTCGATGCGCGCGCGAGCGATGCGGGCGCGCGACGCGAGCAGCGTCGCGTATCCCACGCACGTCGCCTTGCGCTCGCGAATCAGCTCCGACGCGGGTGCCATCACGATTCCCGCATCCATCTTCATGTTCTCGGCGGTCCATTTCGTCAGCGCCAGCGCGGGGCGATAGGCGTCCGGCGCAGTCCCGGCGATCTCCGCGGCGATCTTCACGATCTCGGGGTGCGCCGCCTCGATGAGCGCATTCGGCTCCAGATACTCCACGGCGATCACCTCGCGAGGCGACGGGGTGGACGGCGCGATGGCCCGGCGAATCTCCAGCGTTACTGCGCCTCCCTTTCGAGAATGCGTTGATTGTGCGTCGCGAAATCGGGGAGCGCGATCGTGGCGTCGCACGTGCGGACGCGCAGCACGATCCGATCGATCGCCGCCGCATCCGCGAGGCGCACGTTCGACTTCGCGAGGGTCCGCTCGTACAGATCGGCAGGCAGCGTTCCGTTCGCGGCGAATGCCGCCTCCTTCGTCGCGCGGCAGGAGCTCATCGGACCGAAAGGGCCCGGCATCGAGTCCGCGATCATCGCAGCGCTCGCGTCGATCCAGAGCGTGCGGCGGGAGGGCCTTCCATCGTCTCCTCCATCTTCAGTGCGCTGGTGTTCGCGCAGCGCACCGGCTCGTCGACTGCGAGGACGCGCCGCCGCACGCGCGTGACACGCTGGAGCTCGGGCGAGAAGATCGCGTAGTCGATCGCGTCGCCGCTGTTGCGAAGCCGCGACGTGGTAAGCCTCGCGATCGCCGCCGCGCCGAGGACGGGCGCTTCGCCGCGTGCGATCGTGCGCTGCTGATCGCCCGACGCGATTACGATTCCGTCGCCTTCCACCCGTGCTTCGAGTTTTGTGGCCTGCTTCGACAGAAGCGCCTCGTATGAAAGCGACTGCAGTTCGCCGTCCGCGGATTCGCGTGCAGTCCCCGCGAAACGCATCTCGATGCTTTTTCCGAGCCGCGTCAGGCGAGCAAAGACGACCGTCTCTGTCGCGGGACCGTCGGTTCTCTCGATGACGTAGCCAACCGGTGTTTCGCCGATCGAGAAGACATACCAGCGCTCGGCGGCGGCTGCGCCGGACGCTATCAGCAGCAAAACGTGAGTCGAAGAATGCGTTTCATTACGACCTCCCGAGAGTAGAGTCTCGGGAACGTCGCGATCGTTACAGCAGACCTGCCCCTTACGGCCGCGCAAACTCGATGCTGGGATCCTGGGTGCGGTTGTCCGTTGCCGCGCCGTAGATGAACACCCGACCGGATTCGATGCGGAGGGTGATCGTATCGTTTGAAGGCCGAGAGCGGCGAAACCTTTTCCGACATCTGGCTCCTCATGCGCATCGACGGCACGGTCGTTCCGCCTGCCGTCTCGCAGCAGCTCTTCACCCGCGGGCTGCGACTGAAGACCAATGCCGAAGGGAGCATCTCGCTCGCACGCATCCCTCCGGGGATATACGACTTCTGGCCCTATCGGTCCGAGGCTGAGGGGCAGATGCTGTACGACGCGGCGTGGGTGATCGCCGCGCCTATCTCGCTCGACGTGGTGAGCGGCGAGAACAGCGCGATCGTACGGCTCAGGGCAGTGCGGTAGCGGGGTGCCAGTCACGTGGCCGAAGCTGATTCTCGCGGCAATGCATCGCGTGCGTTCAACGAAGGCCTGCGCCGGAACTGACGCCCTGCTAGGCTATGCACCACAATGCAATACGTCGATCCGAATCTCCCCCGTCGCATCGATGGCTGGCACAGTCCAGCCCTCGGCATGGACATGCCGATCGTTTCGTATGGCAACAGCGGACATCCGCTGTTGCTCTTTCCCACGGCGGCTGCCGATTTTCTGGAGAACGAGCGCTTCTTCCTGATCAAGGCCATCGAGCCGGCCATTCTGGAGGGTCGCCTCCGCGTCTTCTCCATCGAGAGCATCAACCGGCATGGGTGGATGGACCGCCAATATCCGGTCCCCGAGCAGGCGCGGCGTCAGGCGCTCTACATGCGCTACATCGAGGACGAGGTGGTGCCCTACATCCGCCAGGCGACGGACAACGCCGATGGGCGCATCGCTACCTCGGGCGCGAGCTTTGGAGCGTTCCACGCGGCGAACACGCTCTTCCGACGTCCCGACCTCTTTGACACCGTGATCGCCATGAGCGGCTTCTACGACCTGGCTGGCGACTACTTCAAGGGCTACAGCGACGAGGCTTGCTACTTCAACAATCCGACGTGGTATGTGCCGTCTCTGGAGGGGCGGTACCTCGACCTGCTCCAAAATCACTGCCGCATCATTCTCTCTACCGGCCAGGGGGCATACGAAGCACCCGATGCGTCGCGCCGTTTCGCCCGGATCCTCGAGCAAAAGGGCATTCCGCACTGGCTCGACGTCTGGGGCCACGACGTCGATCACGACTGGCCGTGGTGGCGAAAGATGCTCCCGTACTACATCGAGAAACTCGGCTGGTAGCGGCGTTCCCACCCCTTTGCGACTCACCCAGGCATTGAGCGCCGCGAAGTACTTCACCGCACTTCGTGACCCGAGTGTCCTTACCGCCGCGCGAACTCCACGCTGGGATCCTGGGTCCGGTTGTCCGTAGCCGCGCCGTAGATGAACGCCCGGCCGGATTCGATGCGGAAGGTGATCGTATCGTTCGCATCCGGCGGCAGACCGAGAAGCGCGGATGCGTTGTTCTGCTCGAACCATGTGGCCGGATACGCCTTCGTAGTCGTCTGCAGCAGCGATCCCGTGCTGTTGCGCAGCCCGATCGTCAATGTGGTCGCCTCGAGCGTGCGGATGCCGATGTTGTAGCGCGCGGCCACGGGATCGGGAGGCGCAATCAGCGTTGCGGACTGGCCCGCAACCAGCGCGTCTTCTTCCGCGAGCAACGGCTCGATCATTCCCGTGGTTCCGGCCTCACCTCCATCATTGAGCACCCGCGCCACCGCGCGCGGCGGCGCTCCCTCCGTGATGATCATGTCGAGACTGCCCAGACCTTGCGTGCCGATGGCGACGACCAGGTCGGGGTAGTAGAGCGTTTGCCCCGGCTCCAATGTGAATGGAAGCGTGGGATCCGAGTCCGTGCCGGTCGTCCCGGCGGGATGAAAGCGAAGGTCTCCTGCAAGGCGCTCCGCCGACGGATTGTAAAGCTGCAGCGCCGTTCGGAAGAACGAGCCGTTTGCGCCGGCTCCGGAGATCACGGCTGGAATGATGTGCAACTGCGTGGGCACGACGTCGGGCGCCTGCACGACGACGGTCTTCGTCGAAGAGGGTGGCCCGAAGAGGTCGCACGAGGTGCTGCCGTTCCTCGCGACGACGCGGAAGTAGAACGGCGTCTGAGCGCTCACGTGCTTCGTCACGCTGAGCTGCCGCGGCGCTGTGACGATCGTGGACGTGGCCGTGGCAAACGTCGGATCCGTGGCCTCGTCGACGCGGTAGTCGCTGGCATCGGTGATTGCATTCCATGAAATCGTGAAACTCGCCCCCGACGTCGCACTCGCCGGCGCCACCAGCACGGGAGCCTTCGGCACCGCACAGGGAGCCGTGCCGCGCGTGGAAAAAGAGAACGTCGAGCTGCTCGTCGTTCCGGCAGTGCTCTTCGAAACGACACGCCACGAGTACTCGCTGCCTGGAGCCGTCGATACAGGCACGGATGTCGAGGTCGTGCTCAGGAAGAACTGAGGACTCGACGTGCCGAAGTAGACGTCATAGCTCGTCGTGTTGGCCGCAGCCGTCCAGGACAAGGTCACCGACTCGTCGACCGAGGCTCCATCGGCCGGCGATGGATTCGTGATCGGTCCCGGAAGCGCGGCGATGGTCACGACGGAGTTGCCGGGAGTCGATGGAACGGAAGCAGGTCCGTGCGCGGGCGGCACGAAGGCGCTGGAGAGACTGACGCCCGAAGAGCTGAATGCCGCCGCTCCCTGAGCGAGCGCCGTGAAGGTGAGCGTGGCCACGGAAACGTCGCCGCCCGGCGATGTGCTCGAAGTCTGCGCTCCGGTCACGGTCACCTTGCCGGTGCTGTTCGCGGTCGTCGGATTCGTCGCGGTCGGCGCGCCCGTGAAACCGGAGCTCGTGCCACCGCTGGCCGATTCGAAGCGAAGTCGCGCGGTGTCGAACGTGACGGAGATCTGATAGGCGCCGAGCACGACGGGAACACTCCCCGCTCCCGTCGTTCCCTGCACGCTCGTGCAGTCGACGTTGAGCCGAAGCACGACGCTCGCGCCAACTGCCGCGGTGGACGGCACAATGCCGCGAACCTGCGCCGTGCCGACGATCGGCGCGCCCTGCCCGAACAACGCCGCGGCAAAGCTCACGAGAACAAGAAAAGGAACAAAGCGCTTCGCGCTCATTGAATCCTCCCGCCGGGCGTCGCCGCCGGCATGGACAAGATGGAGCTCGACGAGCTCGGAACGAACGAGCGCGCGAGGCTTTCGATCTCCAGGGTGACCGACGACAGACCGTCCGGCGCGATCTCGATGAGGCGCACCTGCGCCACCTCGATGAGACCGATTGGAGCGTAGCGATCGAGTTGCACGCCGCTGATGCGAAGCACACCGCTGTGATTGGCGACGGACGCCTCGGTTGCCGCAGGAGTTGCCGCAAACTGCGGCGTTGCGCCGCCGCGAACGGACCTCACGCGGACGCGATCGGGATCGAAGGTCACGCGTACGACGTAGCTGCCGAGCGTCGCCGGTTGCTCGTCGATCCGGACTCCGGTCAGATCGATCCGCACGGGGAACGCGACTTCGGTTGCGGATGGCGGACGCACCGCACGGCGTCGTCCGGCGAGCGACGCATCGATGCTCGCGGACGCGGAGTCCGCTCCGGCGCGATTCGTCCGCAAACAGTCGATGTTGCCGACGAGTTGATTCGCCAGCAGCAGAGAGTCCGTGGAATCGACGTTGCCGTCGCCGTTCAAATCGGCGGCGGAGAGCGGCGCGATGAACGGAGCCGTACCCTGCTGCAGATTGCCGACGAGATAGTTCTCCAGGATCAGGCGATCCGACGCATCGACGTTGCCGTCGCTGCTCAGATCTCCGAAGAGCTGCACCGTGACCTGGCTGACCGCCGGCGTGATATTGCCCGCGCGGTCAATGAAGCGGAACGAGACATCGCTCGTCCCGCCGGGGAACACCGTGTCTTCATCGATATCGAAGCCGTCCAGCTGCGGCGTGAGCGCAATCGGCACCGAGCACTCGTCGGTCGCGGTGGCGCTCTGCAGGAATGCCAGGAGTGCCGGCACATCGGATGCGCGAGCACCCGGACCGTCCGGCGAGCAAACCGACTGTGCGACGGTGATCGGTGGCGGCGCTACGACGACGGGCGCCGTGACATCCGCTGCCACGGTGAATGTCTGCGGATTCGCAACGGGATTGTTTCCCGCGTCGAGCACGGTGACTTCGATGTCACTCGAAGTGTCGACGTCCGCCGTCGCGATCTCGAGAATCAGCGTGCCCGCATCGACGAGCGTCGGCGTACGCGTGTCGCCATTCCATCGCACGCGCGTCGTTGCGTCGAACCCGCTGCCATGCACCGTCAGCGTGAATGGCGGAGCGCCCTGGCAGATCGACTGCGGCGCGATGCTCGAGAGTGTTACGACGACACCGACCTCCTGAGTCAGTTCGGCGGACGTGCTTCCCAGCATGTGCGCCGATCCGCTGTAGGCGGCAGTGATCGGATGATCGCCCGCTGCGAGTGCAGCCGTCGAAAGAGTGGCGACGCCGCCAGACAATGGCGCGGAGCCGAGGTTCGCCGCGCCGTCGAAGAATGTGACCGTGCCGGTGGGAACGACACCCGTGACGGAAGTAACGGTCGCAGTGAATTGAACCGTCGCACTGACGGCAGACGGATTTGTGGAAGACGTCAGCGTGACCGACGTCGTGGCCGGATCGATCGTCTGCGAGATCTCCTCGACGGGACTGGGGGCATGCGTACCCGTTCCGCTGTAGGTCGCACGGAGAAGGTAAACGCCGGGATCCCGCGCGGATCCGATCGAGAGCGTCGCGCTGTTGCCGGTGAGCGGAACCGTGCCGAGGAGCGTGGCCCCGTCGTGAAATGTCACGGTGCCGCCGGTGAGTGCAACAGTCGACGCAACCGTTGCAGTGAGACTGAGCGTCGTACCGAACGGTGCTGGATTCATCGACGAGGCAAGCGAGATCGTCGACGGTGCACCGTCGACGATCTGCGTGAAGGTCGCGAACGACGGTTGCGCATTCGAGTCGCCGGAGTACGTCGCAGACACGAGATGAGATCCGACGGTCAGCGCGCTGGTCGTCCATTGTGCGATTCCGCCGGCGAGTGTCACCGTGCCGAACGCCGTCGCGCCGTCGGCGAATACGACGGTGCCGGTCGGCGTGCCCGCAGGCGACGCGACTGTCGCCGACAGGATCACCGATTGCCCGAAGGTCGATGGTGCGGCGCTGGACCCGAGCGTCGTCGTGGTCGCCGCGGCGGACACCGTCTGTCCGATCGCAGGCGACGTTGCGGTCTCGAAGCTCGCGTCGCCGGAGTAGACGGCGGTGATCGAATGCGAGCCCGGAGTGAGCGCGCTCGTCGTGAACGCGGCCGAGCCCGCGGTCACGCCAACGGTTCCGAGGTCGGTCGCACCGTCGACGAAACGGATCGTGCCTGTCGGATTGCCTGTTGATGCAGTGAGTGTGGCCGTGAACGTCACCGACTGACCGTAAGTCGTCGACGGGCTCCCCGACCCCACCGCCACGGTCGCCGTGGCCTTCTGCACGACCTGCTCGACGTCATCGGCCCTGCCGTTGAAGTTCGCATCGCCGTTGTACGTCGCGGTGATCGTGTGCGTGCCGACGGAGAGTGCCGCCGTCGAGTGCGTCGCGACGCCTCCGATGAGCGGAACGGTCGCGATCGTGCTCGCGCCTTCGCTGAGCGTCACCGTGCCGGTCGGGATGCCGCTGAGAGCGGGCGTGACGTGAATGGTGAAGGTAACGCTCTGTCCGAAGAGCGAGGGCGTGCCGGACGTTGCGATGACGGTCGCGGTCGATGCCGGATTGACGGTGACGAGGAGACTGCCGCTTCCGGCGCTGTTGTTCGTATCGCCCATGTACTCCGCGACGATGGAGTGACTGCCGGCGGTGAGGTCGCTCGTCTCAAACGTCGCCACGCCATTGACCAGCGCCATGGTGTGGAGCGTCGTCGTCCCTTCCTTGAAGACCACATTGCCCGTCGGCGTGATTGCGGTCGCCGGCGTGACGGTCGCGGTGATCGCGATCTCTTCGCCGAAGGTGGAAGGCGCCGGCGTCGCAGTGACGGCGACGCTCGTCGCGGTCGGATCGACCGTCTGCGTGAGCGAATCCGAAGCACCGAGGAAACTGCCGTCGCCGCCGTACGTCGCGGTGATCGGATGGGCACCCAACGCGAGCGATGAGCTCGTGTACGTCGCGATCCCGGCGCTGAGAGGAACCGCGCCGAGCGTCGTCGCACCGTCGGTGAACGTGACCGTGCCGGTGGGTGTGGCGGCGAGTGAGGAGAGCGTCGCCGTGAAGGTCACCGACTGGCCGAAGCTCGAAGGCGTCGCGGAAGAAACGAGCGATGCGATCGGCGTCGCTTTGCCGACGGACTGAGAAAGCACGGATGAAGTGACGGGGTCGAAGCCCGCGTCGCCACTGTAATTCGCGGTAATCGAGTGCGTGCCTACGGACAGCGATGATGTCGTCAACGCTGCCTCGCCGATGCCATTGACGCCGCCGGTGCCGAGCGACGTCGCGCCATCGAAGAACTCGACGGTGCCTGTTGGCAATCCGGCGCCCGGACTCAGCGCGGACAAGGTCGCCGTGAATGTCACCGCATCTCCGAAGATCGTCGACGCGTTCGAGGTGCCGAGAGCGATCACCGTTCCCGACTTGCCCACGTTCTGCACAAACACGGAAGACGTGCTCGCCGCGTGGTTCGCGCTCGCTGCATACGCGGCCATCAGCGAATGTGCGCCGACCGGAAGATTCGCCAGCGGGATCTGGACCTGGCCTGAGCCATCGAGCGAGCCGCTGCCGAGCGTCGTCGCGCCTTCGAGCAACGAGACTGTGCCTGACGGAACGCCGCCGCCGACACCGCTCGCCGCGACGATGATGGTGAACACGACGCTCTGGCCGAACACCGAAGGATTCAGAGTCGCGGTCAAGGTCGTGGTCGTGGGACTGGGGTCGATCGTATGAACGAAGGGAGCAGACGTACTGCTGTTGTAGGAGTTGCTGCCGTTGTACGTCGCTGACGGCGACCGTACTCCGGCCGCCAGAGACGAGTCGGTGAGCAATGCCGTTCCGGACGAGAGTGCAACGGTTCCGAGTGACGTCGCTCCGTCGAAGAATGTGACGGTGCCCGTCGGTGTCGCAACGGCCGGAGCTACGGGATCCACGGTCGCGGTCAATGTCACGCTCTGTCCGTAGGTCGAAGGATTCGGCGCCGCGATCAGCGTTGCCGTCGTCGATCCCTTCGTCACGGTCACGCTGCCGCTTCCCTGAATCGACGACGTGGCGGTATCGGTGAACGCGAGCGACTGCGCACCGCTCGAAAGCAGCGTGACGCTGAACGTATGCGAGCCGAGATCGGCGGCGGTGAATGTGTAGTCGGCGAGGCCGGCGGCGAAGGCATCGGAAGTCGTGAAGTGCACTCTTCCGCGATAGCCGCTGTCGGTGATGCCGTTTGCATCGAGCGCGGAGACCGTCACGCTGAACGGTGTGCCGGCGGTGGCCGCGGGCGGCGCATTCACGCCGAGATGATTCGCGGCGAGACTCAGGAACGTCAGCGGAGCGCTGAAACCGGTAGTGAGGCTCTCGCCGCTCGCGCCGCGCTCCGCACGCAGACGCACATTACTCGACGTCACGCTGTACGTGAGACTGCCCAGGGTCACCGCGCTGCTGTTCGCGGGAATCGTGGCCGTCAGCGCTCCGCTGAGCAAGCCGCTGCCTGCATTGGGCGGATCGAGGCTGACGACGACATCTGTCGACGTCAGCACGATCACCGAGCCTCCATCGGCGTCGACCGCTTTCACGACGACGGGGAACGGCACGGTGGCCCGCGGGCTCACGCCGCCGTTGATCGGACCGAACGCCAGCGCCGTCGCCGGCGAGACCAGGCCGAAGTCGCCGAACATCGTCGCGCCCGTGTGATGGACCTCGTGCGCGATCGCGTTTGTGATCGTGCCGAGCGACGTCCAGCTTCCGGCCGAGAACTGCACGAGCCGGAGGTTGCTCTCGGTTCCGACGACGTCGGTCGGGTTGTATCGGAGCGTGAGATCCGCGTTCGTGAATCCCGGTGCGAAAACGTTCCAGTAGCGCCGCAACGCGTTCCCTCCCAGCGGAACCGGATGCGCATCCTCAGTGGGGCGGATATCGACGTCGCCGGCAGCAACGCCGGCGGTCGGGTGAAACACGACGGGCGAGTATCCGGTCGCACCGCCCACGTCGAACGTGAACGGAACATTCAGGTCGACCGTCCTGCGCAACGTGCCGTCGACCCATCCCGCGACACGGGAGACCGTGCCTCCCGTACCCACGATGACCTTCTCCGACGTCTTCAATTTGCCGGCGAGGAGTTGGAGCGAGCCTGCAAGGATGTCGATCTGCGCGTTGACGCTCTGAATGTTGTTGACGGTGACACCGCCGGGACTGAAGGTTCCGCTG
>DASYLL010000254.1:0-3554 GCA_036009605.1 Thermoanaerobaculia bacterium
GTTTGCCTTGACCCAGTCTTCCAGCGCCGGCGGAAACAGAAACTGCGTTGTGTAGTCGGCTCGAAGCTCTCGACTCATTCTGTTCGTCTCTCCTCATTCATGGAGTGACGCGAATCGAGTTTTGAGACACCCTCCCGCAGCCGCCGCTTTTGTATGTTTGCCATCCGCGCAGTGGCATACAAAAGCGGCAGCTGCGGCTGCCGCACTCCAAACAACTATTCGCTCAGCGCCACCGCCAGCGCGATCGTGCGTTGAATCCCTTTGTAAATCGGCTCGATCTCACAGTTCTCTTCGATCGCATGCGCGGACTCGCACGGCGCGGTTCCCATTCCGATCGCTGGAATCCCCGCGCGCAACGCGGCGCTCGTGTGATTCGACGCGGTGTCCGTGATCGCGGGCTCGAATCCGAACGCGCGATACACGCCTTCCGCGGTCGCGACCATCGCCGAATTGCGATGTCCGGGGAGACTCGCGACCTGCTCGACCGACTCGACATCGCGGCGCATCGTCATCCCGACGCGCGCAGCTTCTTCGCTCACGATCTTCTGAATCACACCATCGAGTCGTTCGAGCTCGGCCTGATTGGTCGAACGCAGATCGACGCTCAGCCACGCATCGGCCGCCTTCGCATTGAAGACGTCGGCCCCGCCGAGCATGCCGACGTTGATCCACGACGCGTCCGTGATTTTCAGTTTGTAGATGCGCTCGATCGCGCGCGCGACCGGCAGCGTTGCAGAGTATGGCGGCGTGTCGGACCGCGTGTGTCCGCCGGCGCCGAGGATGTGGTAGCGGTGCCAGTAGATGCCGATGCCGCCGAAGGTGAAGTTGCGATAGCCGCCATCGAGTGCGACGAAGCGATCGATCCTGCCCTTGTGATCGGTGAGGAACTGATCGGCACCCTTGAAATTCGTCTCCTCCTCGACGGTGAAGAGGAATGTGACGTCGCCTTTCGTCTGCACGCCGGCCTCGTTCATCGCGCGGATCATCGCCAGCAGCGCTTCCATGTTGCGCGTGTTGTCGCCGACTCCGGGCGCGTAGAGCTTGCCGTTCTCGACGCGCGTCGTCACGTTCGTATCGAGCGCGAACACCGTGTCGAGATGCGCGTCGAACACGACGTGCTTCCCGCCGCCGGTGCCTTTGCGCGTGCCCATCACATTGCCAACGGCATCGCGATGCACATCCGTGAGTCCATATTGTTTCAGCAGGTTCTCGACGAAATCGGCGCGTTTGGCTTCGTGTCCCGACATGCCGGGGATTTCGGTGAGGGTGCGCCATTCGGCGAGGATTGCGTCACGGTCGCGATCGACAAATGCAATCGCGCGCGCCACATCGTCGCGCTGCGACAAGGCAAGCATGGCCTCGGTCGGAACGGGTACCGGAGACACTGTCGAAACGGGCGCAGCAGCACGACAAGCGGTGAGAACAACGAGGAGGAGGGAGGCTACGATCAGGCGCATGCGACGCGAATGGTAACCTCTGCCGCGTGACGCGACGCACACGTACGTGGAGTTTGTTGACGATCGTTTTTTTCGCCGCGCTGGGCTGCAATCGCGCGACGGAAAACGAAGCGCCGACTGACATCATCCTGATCACGATCGACACCCTCCGCGCGGATGCCCTGGGCTTCCGCGGCAACAAACGCGTCAAGACGCCTTTTCTGGATTCGCTCGCAGCGCGCGGCACCGTGTTCACGCATGCGCACGCACACAACGTCGTCACGCTGCCATCGCACACGAACATCCTCACCGGCCTCTACCCGTGGCAACACGGCGTACGCGACAACGCGGGATTCACGCTCGATGCGAAGCACCGGACAATCGCGGCGCGACTGCGCGAGGCGGGATTCGCAACGGGCGCGTTCGTCAGCGCGTTTCCACTCGACTCGCGATACGGACTCGATCGCGGCTTCGATGTGTACGACGACTCGTATCCCGCGACGGTGAACCCTCTCGATTTCGCGGTGCAGGAGCGGCCGGGAACCGAGACGCTGGAGAAGGCGACGACGTGGTGGCAGTCGTCCGCGGGACGGAAGCGATTCCTGTTCGTGCATCTGTACGAGCCGCACGCGCCGTATCTCCCGCCGCCCCCCTTCCGCGACGAGTACCGCAACGAGCCGTACCTCGGCGAGGTCGCGGCGACCGATGCGATGCTCGCGCGCACGCTCGGTCCGATTCTCGAGGCGTCGCCGAACGCGCTCGTGATCATCACCGCCGATCACGGTGAAGCCCTCGGCGAACACGGCGAGAAAACGCACGGGTTGTTCGCGTACGAGTCGACGCTCGCGGTCCCGCTGCTCGTGATCGATGGCTCACGCGCCGCGAAGGTCGACAATCGCTATGTGCGTCACATCGACATCGCGCCGACGATCTTCGAGCGTGCGGGCATCACGGCGCCGGCAGAGTGGAAAGGGCGATCGCTGTTCGCTGCGGGCGACCCCGGCTACACGTACTTCGAGTCGCTGTCCGCGTCGTTGAATCGCGGGTGGGCACCGCTCGTCGGTGCGATCGATGGCGGACGGAAGTTGATCGAGTTGCCAATCCCCGAGCTTTACGATCTGCCGACCGATCCGAAAGAAACGAAGAATCGTTTCGCGGATGAGCGGCGCAGCGTGACCGCGATTCGCACAAAGCTGCGCAGCGATGCACCCGATCGTGCGGCGGCACGGCAGAATGTCAGCGCGGATGAGCAGGCGTCGTTGCTGAGCCTCGGCTACCTGTCCGGCGCGTCGGCGAAGACGACGTACACGGTGGCGGACGATCCGAAGAATCTCGTCGATCTCGACAACGAGCTGCACGAAGCGATCGCCGCGTATCAGGCCGGCAATCTCGCGCGCGCATTGCAGCGGACGAAGGCGATGGTCGATGCGCGGCCGGAGATGGAGATCGCGCAGGAGATGCTCGCGTTTTTCCTCGCGCAGAACGAGCGGCCGGATGAAGCGATTCACGTGCTCGAGCGGCGCGTGGAAACGGGACGCGCGAATGACGCCGTGCGCATCCGCCTCGGGCTTTTGCTGAGTGAGACCGGACGCGCGCGCGAAGCGATCGAGTTGTTGAAGCCGTTCGCCGATCGCACCGATCCCGATCTGTTGAACGCGTACGGCATCGCGCTCGCGGACAACGGCGACGTGCCCGGCGCCGTGCAACAGTTCGAGCGCATTCTTTCGAGTGATCGCGAGAACGCGCGCGCGCATCAAAACCTCGGCATTGTCGCGCTTCGCGCGGGACAGGTCGTCCGCGCGCGCGAGTATTTGTCGAAGGCTCTGTCGCTCTCGCCCGATCTGCCGCTCGCGCTCAATGCGATGGGTGTCGTCGAGGCGCGCGGCGGAAACATGAACGCCGCGATGACGCGCTGGTCGCGCGCAGTCGCCGTCGATCCCGCGCAGTTCGACGCGCTCTACAACCTCGGCATGGTCGCGGCAGATACGGGACAGCGCGATGTCGCACGAAAAGCATTGCGCGATTATCTGGATCGCGCGCCGTCGGAGAGGTATGCGCAGGAACGCGCGCGAGCGACAGCGATCCTGTCGCGCCTCTAGTTTGGAGTGCGGCGGCCGC
>DASYLL010000255.1:0-1607 GCA_036009605.1 Thermoanaerobaculia bacterium
GGCGAGTTCGGCGCCGAGAAGGTTCCTTCCGGCGCCTACCTGGGAGACCGAGACATGTTTCTGTTCCTCGTGGACGGCAATCGCGATCTCGACGATCCCACGGACCGCACGCACGCCGGTCTGTTCCGCGGATTCATTCTCCGGAACAGTGATGTCGGTGCTGCCGCCCTCACGCTCGACATGTTCCTGTTTCGGATGGTCTGTGGAAACCATCTGATTTGGGGATTTCAGCACGTTGCTGGCTTCCGGCGCCGGCACGTGGGTGCGTCGATTCAAGATGCGTGGACGACGTCGTTGAACGACGTCCGCGCAGCACTCGACGCCGACACCGCCGACGATCGGACGAAGCTTCTGCGCGCAACCGCCCAGGAGCTCGGGCCGACACGCGATGCGGTGCTCGAGACGGCCGTTCAGCGACTCGATCTGTCGCAGAAGCAGGTCGGTGAGGCGTACACACTCGCGGAGCAGTTCGAGGCGAATCCCCGTTCCGTATGGGGCTACGTGCAGGGACTGACACGTCTCAGTCAGCGCACCCCGTGGCAGGACGGACGGTTCACTCTTGATCGGGCCGCAGGTCGCCTCCTCACGACGGTCCACTGACCCTCGTTCGTAGCCACGCGGGCACATCCCCGCGCGGCGCTTCACCCACACCCTAACCGCGGGCGGCCCAGGCCCCCTGCATTTCGACACGCGAGCACTCGTGCGCGTGTCGCGATCCCGGAGGTCTGAGCATGCGCGAGATCCACGATCTCTCCTTCGACATCGATCGATTCCTCGAAGACGCCGCTCGAGCCAAGCAGCAGCTCGACGTCGAGCGGTGGCGGGAGGAGCTTCGCCTACGTGCGCTTCGGCTCTTTGCCTCACGCACAACGAAGCTTCAGTGGACTCGCGCACTCCTGAAGCTGGTCGTCCGGGAACTCCACCCGGACGACCTCTTCTCGGAGCTCATTGGCAATCTCGATCGCGTCCCGCGGCGTCGATGGCCGCAGGTCGTCGCGCTTGCCGTCGCTCTCCGGCATAGCTGGAGAGAAGACGGGCTCGCGCAGATTGTCAGATCCCTCCACGTCCCTCGGCAGTCTGCCGAGGACAACGCCCCATCACGACACACCAAACACTCGCGGCGAAGCGCCCGCAAGTCATCTGCCTCCAAACGCGAAGGACGCAAATCCCGGAGGACGAAATGAACCGCTTCACTGCACCCGCCGTTCCGAACGCTGGATTCTGCCGAAGTGCTCGGTCGCGTCAAGGCTTCGCTCGCTGCGCTCGCCGCTACGCGGCCTTGACCCGCCCTGCGCGCTTCGCCCGGAAGGCATCTATCGGAGCGGCGGGGATTCTGGAACGAAAGGAGAAACAACCCATGTTGGACAGACCGCTCACACCCAGCATCACGGTGACCATCGGCCGCTACACGCGCCTGTACTTCGCGTTCATCACGACGGCGCCGACGGAGCTCGATTCGTCGACAACGATCACGCTGCTCGCAGACAGCTTGCTGGAGCTGTCCTGCTACGCGGAGGACCCTTTCAGCCTCGACACAACGCGCAGTCAGTACGCCGCACGGCTCGTGCTCGTGGATGCCCTCGAATGCGCTTGGCAATGCGCCAAGT
>DASYLL010000256.1:0-1809 GCA_036009605.1 Thermoanaerobaculia bacterium
CACCGCAACGCGGGCGCTCGCGCTCGCGCTGATCGTCGCGGCTCCGGTCACCGCGCGCGCGCAGCACGCGCTCGTCGGCCTTCCGCTCGATGATCCCGCGTACACGCAGCTCGATGGACTGATGCGACAGGGATGCGCCGAAGCGCGCGTCTCGCAGTTCCGCCCCTATTTCGTCGGCGATATTCGCAAGGCGCTGAAGGCGGCGGAGAGCGACTCGGCATGCACCGCTGCGCCGGTGTCGACGTTGCTGTCGGCGCTGCGCCTTCGATTCCCGGCCGACACTGCTCCGCGCGACACCTCGCGCAGCCGGCTGTCGTTCGGCGCTGCCGCGACGTTGCAGGCGACGGGACTCAAGAACGGCACCTTCCATCCACTGTGGCAGGACGTCCGTCCCACGTCCGATGGAGAACCCGCCGCTGTCGGCATCGGCCGTATCCGCCTGACGTACGACGGTGGTCCGCACGTGCTTCTCGTGACGGAAGCGTTTGGCGAGACGGACGTGCGCAACGATCCGCACATTCGCGAGTCGCCCTTCCGCAGTACGTCGGGCGTTGTCGGTTTTCAGGACGCGTACATCACGGCCGAGGTGAGCAAGTTGATCGTCTCGCTCGGCCGCGCGCGCGAGGCGTGGCTCGGCGCGGGGGAGGAATCGATCGCGCTCTCTGCCAACGGGCCGGCGTACGATCGCTTGCTCATCTCGCTGCGCTTTTCGAAGTTCGAGCTGCGCGCGTTCGCCGCGACGATCAACGACGTGGTGCTCGACTCGACGCGCGATGTGCTTCCGGCGGGAGTCGCGGAGCAGCGGTGGCATCGCTTCGCGTTCGGTCACGGGATCACGTACAAGCCGACGAAGAAGATCGAGCTCACAGCCGGCGAGACGGCCGTCGTGCAGCGTCAGGGATTCACGGTCGACATGGCGTACCTGAATCCGCTGATGATCTACCAGACCACGCAGCACGACACGAGCCAGAGCGGGGCAGGCGACGCGAACCTGACGGCATTCTTCGCGGCGCGCGCGACGGTGGGACGAGCGACGCTGAGCGGCGAGTTTCTGGTCGACGACATTCAGATCGACTCGAAGGATCGCGCGAACTATCCGAATCAGTTGGGCTGGAACTTCGAAGCGGCGTACGCGCTTCCGATCGTTCTGCCGACGACGGTCGGAGTACAGTACCGCCGCCTGGACACTTTCACGTACATCGGCCAGGTCGACTATTCGAAGGTGTACCAGAACTTCGATGCCCCGCTGGGCTCGGAGCTGGGTCCGGACGCGGACATGATACGGGCGTATGGGGAATTCTGGCAAACGGGTCGTTTGCGCTTCGTGGCGGGAGTAGCGAAGTGGCGCCACGGCGCGTACCGCCTGAACGATCGCCCAACGCAGAATCGCGTGTTCCATGCGGACGATCCCTATCCCGACGTGACGGACGATCGCCCGGACGTGCAGAACGCGTGGATCGGCGATGCCTCGGCCGAGTGGCTCGATGGGATCATCCCAATCACGGCGAAGATCGAGTTGGCGCGGATCACGAACATCAACAATGTGTCGACGCCGGCGAAGACGCTCGGGCGTTTCCAGCTGACGGCGAGTTATCGGTTTCGGTATCCGTGAAACGCCAACGGCTTAGCACGAATCAACCCAATCGTACGAATCGAATCACTCCGGCGAGATAGTAACGATCGCGGGAGGTCGCCTTCGCTTTGGGTGGTCGATAAAACGCTCGAATTGAGCGACTGGACCGAAATGAAGCAGGACGCCCACCTCGAACTTTGTGGCTCTGAGATAGTTGACCAATTGAATTCGATCGG
>DASYLL010000257.1:0-6989 GCA_036009605.1 Thermoanaerobaculia bacterium
GGTGGCGCGATCGACCGCATCGAGGTGCTGCGCGATGGCGACGCGGCCGACTACGGATCCGACGCGATCGCCGGCGTCGTCAACATCAAGATGAAGGAAGGACAGTTCGCACCGTTTCTGAATGTCGAGGGAGGCGAATACTTCACCGCGGATTATCCGCGTGACGGCGCAGGCGTCGACATGAATGGTGGCGTCGGCATCAAGCTCGGACGCGGCTCGCTGGCGCTGTTCGGCGAGTACAAGCACGACGATCCGACCAACCGCGCGTGGCCGGACAAGTTCCTCGCCGACCTGCAGGGCCACACCGACGACATCGACACGCTCACGGGAACGATCCGCCACAAGAACAACGGCATCACGCAGCCCAACTATCACTGGGGGGATGGCGCGCTTCGCAACGGGCAGACGTTCGCGAACTTCCGCATGCCGCTCAGCGCGAGCGGCAACACCGAGGTCTACGCCTTCGGCGGTTTCAGCGATCACTTCGGCACCGGCAACGCCTTCTGGCGCTACCTCGACAGCAACCGGAACTGGCAGGAGATATATCCCGAGGGCTTCCTTCCCGAGTTCGCGCCTACGGCGAAAGACTACTCGGCGACGGGTGGCATTCGTACGGCGGTTGCTGGGTGGTCGCTCGACTTCGGCGGCTCGTACGGGAAGAGCACCTTCGACTACGACATGCGGAACACGAACAACCCATCGCTCGGACCGTGTCTCGATGTCGCGTGCGCGCCGGGCGCGGACGGCGTACTTGGCACTGGCGATGATCCCGGCATTCCGAATCAGACATCGTTTTACGCGGGCGGTTTGCGACGGAGCGAGTACGAGCTCGGCGTCAACGGATCGAAGGCGTACGAGGTCGGACTCCACGCGCCGCTCAACGTCGCGGCCGGTGTGCTCTTTCGCAGCGAGGACTATCAAATCGTGCAGGGCGAGCTCGCCTCGTACGTGAACGGCGGGCATCTCGCGCAGGACTCGGCGTCGGAAGATCCGAGCGGAGTCGCACCGGCGGGGTCGTCGGGCTTCGGTGGATTCCGTCCGCAGGACGCGAGCGATCACACTCGCAACAACATCGGCGCGTATCTCGATCTCGAGACGAATCTCACACCGCAGTTCCTCGTGAACGTCGCTGGGCGCTTCGAGCACTACAGTGACTTTGGATCGAACGTGTCCGGCAAGCTCGCGCTGCGCTATCAGCCGGCGAAACAGTTCGTCATCCGTGGATCGCTGAGTAACGGCTTCCGTGCTCCGGGGCTTTCGCAGAGCTACTTCAGCCACATCACGACGAACTTCATCGGCGGCCAGCTCTTCGAGGTCGGCAACTTTCCCGTCGACGCGCGCGCCGCGCAGATCTTCGGAGCGAAGCCGCTGAAGGAAGAGAAGTCGGTGAACATCAGCGGCGGCGTTGCGTACACGCCGGTGCAGAACTTCACGCTCACGCTCGACTACTTCCACATCAAGATCACCGACCGCATCCTGCTCGGCGCGACGTTCGCGGATACGGTCGCGCAGGACATTCTCGCGGACTCGGGAATCACGGGGATCGCCGGCGTCCAATTTTTCACGAACGGTCTCGACACGAAGACGGACGGCATCGACGCAACCGCGGACTACCGCATGCCCGTTGGAAACGGCACGCTCGATCTGAACCTCGGCGCGAATTACACGCGCAACAAGATCACACGCGTCGATCCGCTGCCGGCGGTGCTGCAGGGACGTCCGACCGACGTTACGAGCATTCTCGATCTCGTGACGACGCTGGGAATCGAGAAGGAGCGCCCCGACTGGCGAGGCACGCTGACTGGGCAGTACACGATCTCACGCTTCCACGCGCTCGGACGGCTGTCGTACTTCGGCGGCTTCTCCTCGGCGCAGCCGAGCTTTACGGATGAGGAGCACTACGGCGGCAAGACGCTGGTCGACACGGAGATCGGTTATCGCTTCAATCAGGTGAATCTTTCGATCGGCGCGCGCAACTTGTTCGACGTCTATCCGGATCAGGCGCACAAGGAGTTCAACAACAACGACAATACCTTCCCGTGGGCGGCGGCGAGTCCGTTCGGGTACAATGGGCGGTATTTGTACACGAGGGCGGAGATTGTGTTGGGGTGGTAGGGGCGTGGTAGTACCAGAGTGTGAAACGACCCTCCGGCGAAGTGCCGGAGGGTCGTTTCGTTTCCGGGTCGAATCTCGTCACTCAGCAACACACGTCTTCACGGCTCTTGAACCACTCTTCAATCCGATCAATTGCGATGAAAGACTATGGCAAGACACTCTTGCGTCATCTCGTCGACTACAAGCGCGCGCGACTCGGCATTAAACTCTCTGGGACGTACAACTACAGAGGCCGAGACGTGGTTCGGCCGCAGATTCTTCCAAGAGAGCTAAGGTGGCTGAACATCCTCGAAGGATTTCGGGCTGAGATTCACGAATACGTTAGATCACACAAGAGCATCATCCTGCACAAGTATTTTCACCATCTGAACTCGTCGCAGGCGCTCGCCCTAAATCTCTTCTTGCCTTTCTTCGAAAGCGACAGCGCCACATCCGCTGCACTGCTGGCAGCGCTCGGTCTCAACGGCGATGTACGTGGTTGGTGTTGTGAGATGGTTGTCGACGCGAAGGAGGAAACGCAAGTGGGTGTCGCCTGGCAGAATTCCAGCGGTTCCTGGACGTATTGTGAGGTCAAACTATCGGAACGCGAGTTCGGCCACGCAACCGGGATCGAGAAGCACCATCACAAGCTTCTGAACACATACGGGCCAGGGCTGCGGGATCATTGCACGGCCGAGATGTTGGAGTCGAAGAACTTCTTCGAGCACTATCAGATACTCAGAAATGTCTGGCTCGCGAGTCGAGATCAAACATCGAGAGTGATATTCCTGCTTCCGCGCGAGAACGAGGGGATTTGGAAGCGATTGAACCTGGTGCTCGCGAGTCTCAAGCCCTCGCTTCGATCGCGAATATTCGTGGCAGAGTTGGAGTCTACGCTCACGACTTTGGCGGGGAATACGTCACTTTCTCCCGCCTTACAGTGGCATTCGCACTGCCTACGGGAGAAGTACGTGCCGATCGCGGAAGTCGTGTAGGCGGAGTCTTACCGCTCGATCGGAAATCCGTACAACGATCCATCCACTCCGCCAATCACCAACATCTTCCCCTCGATCTCCGGCGATGCGATAAATCCGTTGAGCCACCCGCCCGGCCACTCCGGCATCGGCCATCGCCACGCGATCTTTCCCGTCGTGCGATCGAGCGCGACGAGACTGCCCTTGTGGCGCATCTGGTACGGTGTCGCTCCGGAGACGCCAAGGTAGAGGCGATGCTCCGTGAGGGCGACTCGATTCCATGCCCAGCCGAACACGTCGCTGCGCCAGATCACGCGGCTGTCGCGAGCATCGACGAGGGTGACGCGGCGCAGATCCGAGGATCCGATGTAGAAGAGTGTGTCGGCGCCCACGGCATCCGACTCCACGGACGAGCCCCAGAAGTTCATCCGCCAAATTGTTTTCCCCGTGGCGGGATCGAACGCCACGAGGAGGCCGCCTCGATTGCCGACGATGATCTTTCCATCGATCGACGCGGGAGTGTTGTTGATGACCCCGTAGGTCTCGCGCTTCCATAGCTCGTTGCCGGTCGCGCGATCGACAGCGTACAAAATCCCTCCCCAGCTTCCAAACACGATTCGATCACCGTCGATGAGCACGTCGCCGCGGATGGCTCTCTTTGCCTGGAAGCGCCACTTGCGGGCGCCGGTTTGCGCGTCGATGGCGTGCAGTCCGCCGTCGCCCGCGCCAACGTAGATCACGTCGTCCGCCAGGATGGGACGCGAGGCGCGATAGTCGAAATAGTCAAATTCACTATTGAATTCGAATCGGGGATCGATGGCCGGATCGTACGGAGTGATGCGCGACGTACGCTCATCGCCGAGGTCGTAGTGCCAGAGCTCTTTGCCGGTGGCGCGATCGAGCTTGTAGAGGTAGCCGTTTTCGCACGAGAGGTAGACGGCGGAGTCGGTAGCCGTCGCCTGCGCGTAGATCGGGCGGCCGGGAGCAAAGGTCCAGCGCGTTTTCCCGTTGGCGATATCGATGGCGAAGAGCACGCCGCCCGTCGTGCCAACGTAGGCAATGCCATCCACAATGGCCGCCGACGCGTAGATCGGGGCGCCGAGCTTCACGCGCCACTTGGGTCCGGGCCCCGTGGGCAGCGCGGGGATCGGGACTTCGTGCGGCAGCGTCTTCGCGCGCGCGAGCGTGATCGGAGCCTTGAGCGAGTGGTACGTGCCCTCGAGAGACCCCTCGTGCATCGTGAGCTTGAGCATGTACTCGGGGACTTCATACGTGCTATCGGTGCGATGCACGACGCCCGGAAGCATCCAGCCGTAGAAGTTGAGCGTCGGCTGATAGAGGTAGGCGCGGAGGTCGCCGGCCGAGTCGTGTTTGAATTCGAAGCCGACGTCGATGCGGTCGAGCGCGGAGCCGGACTTACCCCACCAGCGGCCTTCGATGGGGTCGTGCGACTGCGCTGCGAGGGGTGCGGACGACAGCGCGGTGAGTAGCGCGCAAAGCGCCAGAGCGATGTTGCTTGAGCGTCTCGCGAAGCTGTGCATCGATCACCGCGTATGGGGTCAATCGTAAGCTTCGCTTCGAGAACGATGGCAGCTTGAACAATATTGCTCGTCAACGCTTTCCGGACATTCAGGCGGCGTGACCGCGTCAATAGGGCCGCTTCTCAGGGCGACAATGCTCTGGCGCCCATAGCGCTGGCCCGTAACGCCCAGAGAACGGCGAGATAACCGACGACCCGTATCATGGCCCGCGTAGCAACCGACGCCGCCACCGCCACCCGGAGTTCAGAACATGTCGTCGCCCACCCGCGCTTCGCATCCCTCGCTCGTCGTCCTCGCCGCCCTCGCCCTCACCGCTTGCATCGGCCGAGACATTGCCGGCGCCGCCAGCGCCTGGAACGGGGCGGCGTTCTCGGCCGAGATGTTCGACCCCGCACACCCCACCAAGCCTGTCTCGCGGATCTACCTGGGCGACGGGCGCGTGCGGCTCGAGTCCGAGGACACGTCGAGTATCGGCGCGATCGTCCTCGACCCGTCGCACGGCACGACGCTCATCGTCAACGATCCGGCGAAGAGCTACATCGACGCCGGGATGTTCACGTCGCTCGTCACGATCGGCTTCGCGCCGCTCATGAAAGTCCTTCGGCCTGCCGGCAGCGGCGATCCCTGCTCGCAGTGGAATAGTGCGATCAATCCGTTCGGCGCGTTCGCGAAAAACAGCAAGACGGGCCAAACGCAGCAATGGACTTGTAAGAGCCTCGGCAGCGAGAGTGTAGGCGGCCGATCGGCGCAGAAGTGGGATGTCGCGTCGAACGATCCGACCGATGGGCCGATGACGATCTGGGTGGACGACAAGCTCCACGTCCTGTCGCGAACGCAGGACAAGAGCGGCACGATGGAAATGCGCAACATCCGCGAGGGCGCGCAACCGGATTCGCTGTTCACACCGCCGGCGACTTACAAGAAGATCAGCATCTCGAGTCTCCTCGGCGGCATGCTCGGTGGCGGCGACAGCACCAAGGGCGGCTCGAGCGCGACGAGCTTTCTCCAGAAGCTGCAAAGCGCAAAACCGCACTGAGGTCGCGAGAGTCCGTCTTACAGCGACCATGGCGCGTCGCTAGCTTTTCGGACCATGCTCGAACACAGCCCCAGCTTCGATTTGCGCGACGCCGAGCGCGTCGCGCGCGAGTACTTCGGCACAGAAGGCGTGGCGACGGCGCTCACGAGCGAGCGCGATCAGAATTTCTGCGTCGAGACTGCCGGTGGCACGCGCATCGTGCTCAAGATCGCGAACGCGACCGAAGACCGGGCGATGCTCGAGGCGCAGCAGCAGGCGCTGATGCACGTGGAAAAGCACGTTGACGTCACGCCCCACGTGCTTCGCGCGAAGAGTGGCGAGACGCTCGTCGAGGTCACGGGCCCGGACGGACGCTCGCATCTCGCGTGGGCCATCACCTGGCTCGACGGACGTCCGCTCGCGCTCGCGCCGCGGAAGTCGCGTGAGCTGCTCGAGGACTTCGGCCGCAACATCGGCGCGCTCGCGCTCGCCCTCGCGACCTTCGACGCGCCCGCGATCCATCGCGATTTCTACTGGGATCTCGCAAACGGCCGCGCGATCGTGGCGCGCTTTCGCGAACTCATCGCGAACGAGGATCTCGGACGTACCGTCGACTTGCTGATGGCGTCGTTCGACGCGCACACCGCGCCACTGCTCGCGAAGCTCCCCCGCGCAGCGATTCACGGGGATCCGAACGATTACAATGTGCTCGTCGGTGGCGGCACGGATGTAGAATCGCGTAACCAAATGGTTACGGGTTTCGTCGACTTCGGCGACATGACGCACAGCTACCGCATCGGCGACCTCGCGATCGCGCTCGCCTACGTGCTGTGCGACGAGAGCGATCCGCTCGCGACCGCGGTCACAATGGTGCGCGGCTATTGCGAAGAGATCGCGTCAACCGACGAGGAGTTGGCCGCCCTCTTCGGCCTCGTCGTTCTCCGCCTTTGCACGAGTGTCTGCATCGCCGCCGATCAGCTACGCCAGCGCCCCGACAACGTATACCTCGGCGTGAGCCAACAGGCGATCGCGCGGCTACTGCCCATTCTCGCCGCGATCCCCTTCCCGCTCGCCGAAGCGGCGTTTCGCGAGGCGGCCGGAATCGGTGCCGCGCCAGCAGCGAAGCGCGTGGTCGCATACCTCGAGCGTCAGGCGTCGATCCCGCCGATCCTCGGCGTCGATCCGCAGACCGAGCCGAGCATTGTGCTCGATCTCGGGGTCGACAGCGCACTGATTTCGGGCGACGCGCGCGAGAACGCCGAGCCGTACGTGACGATGCGCGTGTTCGACGAGATGCATCGCGCGGATGTCTCGCTCGCGATCGGGCGCTACGACGAGGCGCGGCTCATCTACACCGAACCGGCA
>DASYLL010000258.1:0-1935 GCA_036009605.1 Thermoanaerobaculia bacterium
CGTCGTCGGCATGTTGCTTGTGGCTGGCGTGGCTTGGATCGCGGCGAGCATCGCCGTCGCGATGCAAACGAATTCGCAGGCAGATGCCGGGGCCGCGAGCGAAGGAATGGCCGACATGCTGCGCCTCGGGGTGACGGTGGCGGGATGGGTCGGCGTGACCGTCTATTCGTTGGTACTGACCAGCCGCCGAGCGTTTGAGGGATTTCACACGAGAGGTGTGATTCGCCTCGCGCAGTTCATCTCGACGTTCGAGATATTCCGCATCGCCTTTGGTCCATCGATCGTCGATGCCGTCAAGAGTGATGCGTCCACCGGGGGGCCACCGGGATGGCTCTACGCTCTAGCGGAGCTGCCTTTGCACCCGTACGTACTTGCAGGCTGCGTAATCGCCTTGCCCTTCATCGTGCCGCGCGTCGTCGCGCGGCAGAAAGCGGTGCGTGAGAGGACGAAGGCGGCGGCAAGGGCAGGTTAGTAGGACCCTATCTCGCTTGGGGCAGTCGCGGTTGTATGCGCCGAGGCGGCGATCTATTTTTCCGTGCTCGCTTCGTGCGAGGGAATTGCACGTCAGGGCAGGGTAGCTCAGCTGGTTAGAGCACGGCACTCATAATGCCGGGGTCGCGGGTTCGAGTCCCGCCCCTGCTATCGATGAGCCAATCACTTGACTGTGGTTGGCTCATGTCGTTTCGAGGTGTGGCACAGGGGATGGTACAGAACGACGCGGACATTCGGTGCCGTTTGTTGCCGAACTACGCCGCATCATCGCTGCTAGAGGCGAGATCAGAGGGCGTAAAGTTCTCATTCAGAATGGCAGGGTCGCGGCTTCGCGTCTCGCATCGTCTGCGATCGCCCTTTTGCGGGAACGTCCCATCGGTTCGTTCCGACGGGGCGCGTCTCGGCTCTGCAATCCATGCGTCGTCTCGAGCTGCTCGCACGGTGATCAGAACATGTGCAGCATCACGTAGCAGAGATAAAAGAAGAAGCAGAGCAGCCACTTCCAACAGAGATTTGAGGTCGTTCGTTCCGCGCCGCTCTCCAAAGTCGGACGAAGTCCTGCAACGCAGATGACCACAGTCGACCAGAACATCCAGACGACGTCAGCGCGAAATCCTGCAGCTCTGAACCTATCATCTCCCAATAGACTACTCGCCAGGCCCGATTCGCTCCATATGCCGGAAAATGGGGGAACGACGGTGAGAACCAAGAGCACGGCATTGAACGCGAGAAGTCCGCGGACGAACCAGTCGGCGGCGCGCATCTTCGATGGATTGCGCTTGCTTCCCAGCTTTCGAAGCGCAGAGGCGAATTGTTCCCGTGACTCTTGCTCGGTCAAACACACCTCCTATTGAAAGTCGCAATCTGACCGACGATCCAGCGCTCGACGGCGGACAAACATGGTGTTGGCGCCGCACAGCGTGAACGAGATCGCGCGAGCCGTAGCCGCGTGCGCCTGGGCGATCTCCATTGGCGGCGGACGTTACTCGATGGGCGGCCAGACTGCCACTTCGGACGGACTTCAGCTCGACCCACGCGAGTTCGAAGGGGTCAACGAGTTACGGACCCGCTGGCAGAGCCGATTGGGCGGCGAGACAGAGATGGGACGCGGGACGCTGGCTAGCGCAATGTGTCCCATTTCGCGCAGCTACGCCGTCGCGTTCGACGCGTCGCAGTGTCGCTTCGGAGTACCGCGTCGTAGTATCCGCGCGATCCCCTGAACGAAGACTCCACCCCTCGCAAGGAACCTCAAAGTGTCGAAGGTGATCGCAATCATGTCGATGTCGCTCGACGGCTACATCGCCGACGACGACGATGGCGTGGCCGAAGTGCTCAACTGGTACTTCACCTCGGGGAATGTCGACGTCTCCACGGGAGGCTCGGACCCCATGTCACTCAAGATGTCCGGACCGAGCGCCGAGCACTTTCGCGGTCTCACCTCCG
>DASYLL010000259.1:0-16070 GCA_036009605.1 Thermoanaerobaculia bacterium
TACGCGATTCGCTCGCCATCCGGTGAGAAGACGGCGTCATCGTTCCAGTTTCCATCGTGCGAGATCCGCCGTTCGTTCGTCCCCTCGGCATCCATGACGTAGATCTGCGGCGTGCCTGTGCGCCCCGACGTGAACGCGATCTGGCGTCCGTTCGGACTCCATTCGGGCGTTGATTCGATCGACGTCGTGGTCGTGAGTCGACGGACGTTCGTGCCGTCGTCTTTGATCAGATAGATGTCGGGATTGCCGCGCACGGAGCCGACGAATGCGATGTCGTTGCTGACCGGCGAGAACGTTGCCGAGGTGTTGA
Organism: Thermoanaerobaculia bacterium; assembly: GCA_036009605.1. Classification (GTDB taxonomy): domain Bacteria; phylum Acidobacteriota; class Thermoanaerobaculia; order Gp7-AA8; family Gp7-AA8; genus QHVT01. The sequence goes on from DASYLL010000259.1 coordinate 311, forward strand.
GCGAGAGACCGCTGTTGATGCGCATGCGGTTTCCGCCGCGGCGACTGATGATGTACATGTCGCTCGTGCCGAGCGCGAAGGACGTGTAGACCATCCGCTCGTTGTCGGGCGCCCAGCTCGGGAGAATCGACAACGCGCCGTGCTTCGTGATCTGGCGCTGATTCGAGCCGTCCCAATCCATCAGCCAGATTTCCCAGTTGCCGGTGCGATTCGACGCGAATGCGATCTGCGACAGGAACACGCCCGGCCGATTGTTAAACGTCCTGATCAGCTCATTGGCGAGCATGTGCGCGGTGCGCGAGAGTGCGGCTTCCGGCCCGCGATAGCGTTTCTTCAGCTGCGCTTCCCCTGCCTGATCGACGAGCCGCGCTTCGACGACATACTCGTCGCCCTCGGTCCACACGTTCAGTTGCAGATGAAACTGCGCGTTGACGGTCTTCATCAACTCGGGCGTGACCGGCACGGATGGCGGCAGCGCGGCGATGGCGAAGATCCCGGAGTAGGCGATGTCGCGCGTGAGCGGACCGAAGAACCCGACGCGTACTTTCTCGGAATCGACGAGCACGGGCGCGGGAGCCGACGGCGGCTTCAGCACGGGGAATGGCACCGCCATGCGCACGATCTGCGCGGCCTGCTCCTGCGTCATCGTTTGCGTGACGTCGGTCTGAGCATAGATCGCGGGAGGCATCGCGGTGGCGATCGAAAGCGCGACGATGGACTGCAAAATCAGTTTCTTCATCGGAATGTGAGATGTACTCCCAGGTAAGAGCCGTCGTATGCGAACGGCAGCGGATTGAGTTTCGATGAACTGCGAACGGCGCTGAGTGCTGCGCGGTCGAATGTCCCGTTGCCGCTCGAGGTCTCGACCTTCACTTCACTGATCGTGCCGTCTCGCAGAATGCGGAAGTAGATGATGACCGCGGTGCCGGCCGCGACTTGCGGACGGAACCAGTTCGTACCGATGCGGCGCTGCATGCCCTGAAGGTAGAGCGTGTACGGAAAATCGCCGCCTTCGAGTCCCGTGACGCCAGCTCCGCCGATCGGGACTTCTGCCGTAGTCGTGCCCACGGACGGCGCAACGGGTGGAGGCGCCGGTGCGGGCTTCGCGGCCGGTGGTGTCTCGGAGCCTTTCTTCGTCGAGCGTCCGAACGGGTCGAGAGGAACGGTTCCTTTCTCGACTTTCGGAGGCGTCACTGCCGCGGGTTTTGGTTCCGTGATTTTCGGCGGCTCGATCTTCGGTTTCGGTTCTTCGATCTTCGGCGGTTCGATCGGTTTCTTTTGCGCTGCGGGCTTGCGTTGCACCGCTGGCGCAGCAGCGGGCATCTTCGCGAACTCGATGTTGACGAATGGCGCGGCCTGCGGCGCGGATGCGTTCGTCGCGGCGTAGATGACGAGTGCCGTCAGCGTTCCGTGGAGGAGAAGCGAGAGCACGATGCCGACGCCCGCACCGCGGTCGAGGGTCGCGCGTTGGGCCAGCACATCAGCGACGCCGTCCCGCATTCCCCGTCCCTTCACGCCCTTCACTCGGCCGCGTGATCATGCCCAGCTGCTGCACGCCCGCCCGATTCATCACATCCAGCACGCCGACCACACGTCCGTACGGCACTCCCTCGTCGGCTTCGAGGAGAGCGCGTTTGATGCCGCGCGCGCGCAGCATCGGCCCGAGAGACAGTTCGAGATTGTCGGATCCGACGGCGGTGCCGTCGACATAAACCGCACCGGCCGAAGTCACTGTGACTTTGGCGGGATTGTTCGACGCGAGCTCGAAGCTCTTGCCTTCGGCCTGCGGCAGCGCGACGTCGAGTCCCTGCGTCAGCATCGGCGCGGTGATCATGAAGATGATCAGCAGCACGAGCATGACGTCGACGAGCGGCGTGACGTTGATTTCCGCCATGTCGCTGAGGTCGTCGCTGCTGTCACCGAATCGAAAGGCCATATTTGGTTGTCGGTTATCGGTTGTCGGTTGTCTGTGCGTTTTCGCCGGAATTCTCAGACAACTGAGAACCGACAACCGACAACTGCTTCCAGGTTAGACGGAACTGACTCACGTAAAGTTGCGCTCCGTCAGGTTGAGAAATTCGAGCGTGAAGTCTTCCATCTCGCCGCGCGACTGCCGCAGCTTTTGCACGAACATGTTGTAGGCGAGCAGCGCGGGGATCGCGGCGAAGAGTCCTGCGGCTGTATTGATGAGCGCTTCGCTGATGCCGGGCGCGACCGCGGTGATCGACGTCGATCCCGTTGCTCCGATGTTCATGAACGCGTCCATGATTCCCCACACTGTGCCAAAGAGACCGATGAATGGTCCTGCTGCGGCGGTCGTTGCGAGGAACGGCACGAAGCGCTGCAGCCGCGAGGTTTCGATGCGCGATGCGCGAATCAGCGAGCGCTCGACGCTATCGAGTGATCTCACCGTCTGTCGTGCGCCGTCGCCGTGCGCGATCTGCGCTTCGATCTCTGCGTAGCCTGCGCGGAAAAGTCCGACGAGCGGGGAGTGTGCAAGCACGCCGAGTGCCGACTGCATGTCCGCGAGACGTTTCGCCTTACGGAACATCGGCATGAAGCGCCGCGACGCGCGATTGGCGCGACGAAAGCGCCGACCGACCGCGATCATCACCGCCCACGAGATGACCGAAAAAAGAAGGAGGATGCCGAGGACGGTCTGACCCACCACCCCCGAGTGTTTGAATGCCGCCCAGAGTTCCACGGGCGGAGGTTAGCATACGAGAATTGGTGACCCCGAGAGGACTTGAACCTCCGACCTTGAGTTTAGGAAACTCCTGCTCTATCCAGCTGAGCTACGGGGTCGTGCGAGCCGGCTCGGCAACCATAGCAGATTTCGCGAGGAGCGCTGTCGGGATGCCGATCAGAACAATGTGACAAAAGAGCTGATTGAGCACGCCCACCAGCGTGAACCGCGGACCGCCTGTCGCGGACAACGGCAGCACGACGAAATTCATGAAGAGATAGACCAGCAGTCCATAGATCGCGCCCATGATCACGGGCGATTCGCGCAACGTCGCGATCTTGCGACTGGCCAGGAAATACACGGCCACGACGACGGACGCGATGAAGAAGTGCAGGACGAGGCCGAGGAGCGCTGTCTGCCATCCGCCCTGATACGAATCGCGTCCGAGAACGCCCGTCGCGACGCTTTGCAGGATGCGCATCGGCGAAGTTCCATTGCGAATCCCGGCGAAGATCATGACTTCGCCGATGTCCAATGCACCGACGACGAACGCGGCGAGGAAGAAGCGCTTCAGCATGCGTAAGAGGCTAGCGCCGCTGTGTGGCGGTCGCGGTGAAGCCTCGGAAACAGCTGGCCTCTTCTTCGCAATAGTTATTCAGCGTGAGACCGAAAACATTCCTTCTGGCGACGATCCTCATCGCCGCTACTGCTCAACAAGCTCGCGCAAACCAGGGGCTGCCGCCCGAAGCCTCGCGCGTCGGCACGGTGATCACGATCGACATCTCGACCAACACTGCGTATCTCTTCAAGGACGGCGAGCTCGTGCGCAGCTCGCCTGCCGCCACGGGATCGAACAAGGTCCTGCGCAAAGGCACGCGCGTCTGGTGGTTCCGCACGCCGCGTGGCAAACACGAAGTCGTGCGCAAGATCGCCAATCCGGTCTGGACGAAACCCGACTGGGCGTTCATCGAAGAAGGGAAACCCGTCCCGCCGCCCGACTCACCGAAACGCAAGGAAAAAGGGACGATGGGCAAATACGCCCTCGACCTCGGCGACCGCGTGATGATTCACGGAACGAACGACCCGAAATCGATCGGCCGCCGCGTTTCGCATGGTTGCATCCGCCTCCCGCACGACATGCTCTCGCTACTCTGGAAAGAAGCCGCGATCGGCACCGAGGTACACATTTTCGAGAGCACGCCGCAACTGCTTGCGGAGAACGGTGGGCGGGGGTTGAATGATCTGGATTTGAAGTAAACGTGTGGAGTGCGGCAGGCGCGCTCCACACCTACTTCCCCTTGATCTTCGCCTTCTCCCGATCCCGCCGATCTCTTACAAACGTCGACACGATCAGATAAAACGCCGCCACCGACGCGAGCACATACCCAACCACCGCAAACCTCGGATACACGCGCATCATCATCGACGACGACACGAGCAGCGCCGCGATCACGACGCCGATCGTGATGCGGTTCGCGATCTTGTGCATGCCGCCCAGGAGCTCTTCGGCTTGCGCGAGCTTGATGCCGAGGGTGAGCTTGCCGCCGGCGGCGAGATTGAGGATTTCGTGCGAGCGGTGGGGAAGCTCGACCGCCAGTCGATGGAGATCGAGCAGCGCGGGATAGAAGTTCTGCGGATGGAACTTCTGCTTGAGCTTGAGTGTGATGAGCTGCTCGCTGTAGTCGCGGATCACGCGTTGCGGGTCATAGTCGGGATCGAGCTTGCGCGTAATCCCGTCGAGGTGCAGCAGCGTCTTTGCGAGCATCGTCAGTTCGGCGGGAACGCGCAGCTCGTTGTTGTTCGCGACGCTGATGACGGTGAAGATCAGCTGGCCGGTGTTGATGTCCTTCGAGCTTGCGTCGTGTACGGTCGCAACGAGCATCGAGATCTCGCGCGTGAACTTCGCCGGATCGAACGTTTCTTCGATCTCACTCAGTCGAATGCACGCATCCGCGACGTCGGCGCCGCGGTTCGAGGAGATCGCCAGCAGAAGCTTGATGATCTCGTCCTGAAACTCCTGGCTGATGCGGCTGACCATGCCGAAGTCGAGCAGCACGACTTGCGGCGCACCGTCGTCCGGATTCTCGCGGACGAAGACATTGCCGGGATGCGGGTCGCTGTGCCAGATGCCGTCGACGCAGATCTGCTTGAGATACGCCTGGGTCAGCACTTCCGCGAGCGCGGCGTAGTTGCCTTCGATCAATGAGAGCGGCGTGAGCTTCGACACTTTCTGTCCGCGCACGAGCTCCATCGTCAGCACGCGCGGTGACGTGAAGTCCTGCACGACCGCGGGAATGTAGATCTGCGGAAAGTCGGCGAGGATCTGGCGCAACGTTTCGGTGTTGCGCGCCTCCTGCAGGTAATTGAGCTCGCTCAGCATCACCATGCGCGCCTGCTCGATCGCGGCGACGAGGTTCAGCTTGCGTCCGATCTCCGTGTGCTTCTCGAGTGCGATGGCGATCTCGGTGAAAACCTGGAGATCGTTCGGCACCTGCTCGCGCACGTTCGGGCGTTGCACTTTGACGACGACTTCGCGACCGTCGCGCAGCGTCGCGCGATGCACCTGTCCGAGGGAGCCGGCTGCGATTGGGACGGCTTCGAAGTGCTCGAACGCCTTCGAAATGCGCACGCCGAGCTCCTCTTCGATCGTGTGCTCGACGTCGCCGAACGAGAACGGTGCGAGCGAGTCCTGTAGCGACTCCAGCGCGTCGATGTATTCCTGCGGCACGACGTCCGGCCGTGTCGAAAGCAGCTGGCCGAACTTCACATACGTCGGCCCCATGCTCTCGAGCGCCTTCGCAAACCCCTCGGCACGTGCCTTCACGTCCGGCTCGATCGCGGCGGCCTCTGCTTCCGGCAGCAGGAAATCGTCCGTGTTCAGCGTCAGGCGGAAGTCTTTTCGCCCGTAGCGGGTGAAGAGGAGCAGGAGGTCGCGGTAGGCGCCGAGGTTGCGCGTCTTGAGCATTCGGTGGCGGGCTGGTGCAAGGGCCTCTCCAGTACCGACAAGGCGCAATCCCTATGCTACGATTCGCCGATTCTTGCAGTCCTCAAGGAGCAGCTCAATCATGTCGAATTACAGGACCCTCTTTACGTCGGAGTCCGTCACCGAAGGGCACCCGGACAAGATCGCCGATCAGATCTCTGACGCGATCCTGGATGCCGTTCTGGCGGAGGATCCGGTGGGCCGCGTTGCGTGCGAAACGCTCGTCACGACGGGGTTGGCCATGATCTCCGGTGAGATCACCACGAAGACCTATGTCGACTTCCCGTCGATCGTTCGCAACACGATCCGCGAAATCGGCTATACGCGCGCCAAATACGGCTTCGACAGCGAAACCTGTGCGGTCATCTCCTCGATCGATCCGCAGTCGCCCGACATCGCGCAGGGCGTCGATACCGGCGGCGCCGGCGACCAGGGCCTGATGTTCGGATTCGCCGTGCGCGAAACGCCCGAGCTGATGCCGCTGCCGATCATGCTGGCGCACAAGCTCGTGCGTCGTCTGACCGAAGTTCGCAAGTCGAACGAGCTCGACTTCCTCCGTCCGGACGGCAAGTCGCAGGTCACGATCGAGTACGAAGGAAAGCGCCCCGTGCGCGCCAGCGCGATCGTCATCTCCACGCAGCACTCGCCGAACGTCAGCAGCCGCGATCTTCGCGACGCGATCATCGAGAACGTGATCCGTCCCGTCGTCTCGCCCGAGCTGATCGACGATCGCACAGTCTTCCACATCAATCCGACCGGCCGCTTCGTCATCGGCGGACCGCAGGGCGACACCGGCCTCACCGGCCGCAAGATCATCGTCGACACATACGGCGGCCGCGGTCGTCACGGCGGCGGCGCGTTCTCGGGCAAAGATCCCACGAAGGTCGATCGCTCGGCCTGCTACATGGCGCGCTACATCGCCAAGAACATCGTCGCTTCGGGCATCGCCGACGAAGTGGAAGTGCAGCTCGCATATGCGATTGGCGTTGCAGAGCCGGTCTCGGTCTACGTCGACACGTTCGGCACCGGCAAAGTCGACCAGTCGAAGATGGTCGAGCTCGTGCGCGAGCACTTCCAGATGACGCCGCGCGGCATCATGGAAACGCTGCAGCTGCGCCGCCCGATCTTCAAGAAGACCGCGGCGTATGGACACTTCGGCCGCACCGAGCCGGAGTTTTCGTGGGAGCGGACGGATAAAGCCGAGGCGCTGCGCGCCGCGGCGGGAATCGACGCGGCTGTTGCGGTGTAATCCAGAGCATCACTGACCAGGTAAGGCCGGCGAAAGCCGGCCTTTTTCGTCCCTGCGCGCTGTCCTTATTCGCATGGGAACCGCGGGTTCAGACGAATCGTGGTCGCGGAGGTAGAAATGCGAAGGCAGGCGATGTTCGCCATGATTTACGGATTGCTTGCGGTCGGTGTCTTCGCCCAGGTGGGTCCTGCCGCCGTTATTTACCCTGCAGCCCCGACCGACCAGGATCAGATCCGCGCTACCTTTTCGGTCCCGGGTCTGTGCCTGACCGAGCTTTCGACGGTCATCGAAGGGTCTACAGTTCGGACGACCGTTACCTTATTCGGCTGCGTGATTGGGCCGCCATCGTTTCCTCAAAACGTGCAGGCCGTGTTTGGGCCACTTTCTGCGGGGACTTACACCTACGAGACCTACCTCTTGTTTGCAGAGGAGTCGGACACGCCGGAACTGCGATCCCAGCAGTCTCTCGTTGTGGCAGCTTCAGTACCGGGTGTTCCGACGCTCGCGGAATCATCGCGCCTGCTTTTGCTCGTGTTGCTTGCAACCGTGGGTATATTGACGATTGGGAGGGCCGCTCTTCGGTAGTCAGCGGCGTTCTAAACCGCTGGCAGCGTACGATCCAGGCGTCGCACATTCAGGAGCTACGCGAGCTCGCGCGTTAAACGAATCGCTGCTTTCGCGGGCGGCGCGCTCCACAACGGGAACAGGCGCAGCATCCAGTGTCCCTCGCATTGCTCGCGGAAGAATCGCTCGTGCTCCCACTCCACCTCGGCCATCGCGAGCAGGCACTCGATCATCTCCGGCAGACCGGCTTCTTCCGCGAAACGCGCCGCATTCTCGTACTCCACGATGTTCCATCGCTCGAGGCGGCCGGCGCCGTACATCGGGATGAACCAGCCGCCGATGTGACAGAGAACGCCGATCACTTTGCCGATCGTCCAGAACGCCATCTCGCGTTTGCGGCTGGGGTCGGAGCCGAGATCGCGCAGCAGGCCGAGGACGAGATCGCGGTGATGCCACTCCTCGGATTCGATGACGCGAATGCGCGCGTGCGCAGCGGAATCGGAGCGAAGGCTCTTCCAGTGACCGCGATACGCGTAGCCGGCGGCGAGCTCGCCGGAACAGGCGCTGCGGAGAACGTGGATCAGAGCGGCGCGCGGGTCACTCATGCGACGACTACCTTAACGTGAAGAGCGTGGCGTTGTCGCGCGCGGTCATGTTCGACGCGTAGCGGTCGAGCGTCTGCGAGAGCATCTTCTGCGCGCCCGCAGAGAGCGTGGTTTGCCGCTCCGCGAGTTTCGCGGCATCGTTCGTTGCCAGTGCAGGCGTGACGACGGCGATGTGCGTGATGCCATCCGCGCGCAAGCGCTCGCGCAGCACTTCCGGCGATGCGACGTCGAGATAGCGCGAGACGCGCGGTCCGTCGAAATTGCCCGCGCCGCGCACGCGACGCGTGAACCAATACGTCTCGCCGCTGCCGACGAGCAGTGTGCGCGAATCGAGCGGCAGTTGCAGATTCAGCCACTCGATCGATCCGTACGAAGGACGCTGTTTGCGCAGGTACTCTTCCTCGGTCGCCGATGCGGCGAGCAGCGAAAACGCGTCGGTGCGCGCGGTGAACCAGACGACCATGAACGTCTGCACGACGACCGCGATCGCGATCATCACCGTCAGCACGCGGCGTTTCAGTGCAGGTGCGGCACTCATCGCGGGCACGACGAGGAACGGTACGAGAATGCGCGACGACGGCGCGAGGAAGAACAGTCCGATCGCGATCACCGCGGCCGCGATCGCAAGCATGCCGGTCGCGAAGACTGGCAGGATCACCAGCGATGCGCCGAGGGCTTCGTCGATGAACGTGCCTTCGAAGATGTAGTCGGCGAGCGCGAGCGCGCGGAAGCCGGAGACGTGCGGCGCGTCGGTGCCGAAGAACGGCGCGAACGGATTTCCCGTGAGGATGAGATTGCGCGCGAAGAACACGATGCCGACGAGAATCTGCCAGCGCGGCAGACGACGCTTGTGCCAATAGAAGATCGCCCATGCGACGAGCGCGAATGGTGCGAACGTGTACTTCGTGAGCAGGCCCGCTGCGGTTGCAGCAGACGCGGTGTCGACGTCGTCATCGGTCAGTGCGATGTAGAGCGCGACGAAGAGTCCCGTCAGCGGCCAGTCGACGAGCGACCAGCCCGCGATGATCGCAAGCGCAGGCGTCGTCGCGATCGCCGCCGTCGCGAGCCACGACTTCGTTCTGCGCAGAATGAGCAGCGTCGTTGCGATTGCCGCGAACAGATGAATGAAGTGCGACGCAACGCCGCCGTCCGATGGTCCGAGAAGGTGCAGCGGCAGCAGATCGGCGGACTCGATGCCGAGCGGGAAGTATGAATGCGAAAGCAGCGGCAACTCGACGACGCGCCCTTCGAGAATCCACGCGTGCGGCACCGCGAGGTGATACGCGAGCTCGTCGAGCGAGGAGGGCGGCGCTTGCGCCGCGATGAATCCGCAGGCGAGGACGACAACAACGGCCATCGCAGACCAGTGCCACGGGACCGATTCGACGGGCGGTGTCGTTCCGGAGTAGCGGCGTAGCAAATAAACGACCGCGGCGACCGCGCCGGCAATCAACACCGGCAGCAGCGTCCAATCCGAAATATTCAATGACGCTACGAGAAAACAAAGCGTCCCGAAAATCGGATAGCCGATCAGCAGATCGAGCGAAAAATTGATCTGCTTTGCGCGGCGGAACAACGCACCGAACCCCGCCATCGCCAGCGCCATGATTGCCGCGAGCAACAATGGAATCGCCGTCCTCCGCAACAGCAGCTCGATGAGCACGAATCGATCGAGCAGCGTGAGAACGGCGAAGAGGCCGAGGAGGATGGCGAGCGCGTAGCGCAGCTTGGTCATGGTTGTCGGTTATCGGTTGTCAGTTGTCTGAGACGTCTTGCACGGCGGAACGTTCTCCTCGAAAGCGAACGCCGCAGACAACCGAGAACCGACAACCGACAACATCAAAGACGCTCCAAAGCGTCGTTGATCTTCAGCACGTCCTCGATGATCGCGCGCGCCACCTCGGGGCGAATCTGCGTCGTGCGATCCGACAACGCGTTCGCCGGGTTGTCGTGCACTTCCATGAAGAACCCATCCGCACCGGCCGCGGCCGCAGCGCGTGCGAGCGGCCGCGCGAATTGCGGTGTTCCGCCCGTTTGCTTTCCTTCGCCACCTGGCTTTTGCATCGAATGCGTGATGTCGTACACGACCGGCGCGCCGAGTCCGCGCACGATCGGAAACGCGCGCATGTCGACGACGAGATTCTGATACCCGAACGAGCTCCCGCGCTCCGTGATGTATACGCGCTGGTTGCCGACCTCGGCACCTTTGTCGAGGATGTTCTTCGTCTCTTCCGGCGAAAGGAACTGTCCCTTCTTCACGCCGACCGCCTTGCCCGTTCTCGCGGCAGCCGCGATGAGATCGGTCTGTCGGCAAAGGAACGCCGGGATCTGCAGAATGTCGACGACCGCGGCGACCGGTTCCGCCTGCCACGGCTCGTGAATGTCCGTCAGCAGCGGCAATCCCGTTTCTTCACGCACCGCGCGCAGCACTTCCATTCCGGCCTCGAGTCCGGGGCCTCGGAACGAATCGATCGACGAACGATTGGCCTTATCGAACGACGACTTGTAGACGAGATTGATCTTCAACTCATCGCGCAATGCGGCGAGCGTGCGGGCCATCTTCAACGCGTGCTCGAGTCCTTCGATCACACACGGGCCGGCGATGAACAGGGGAGGATGATCGGCGCCGAAGCGAACCTCGGGCGTGATCTCGATTGAGCGAGTGGTCGTCATAACGCGCGCGATCCTATCAGCAGCGCTTTCAGACCTCGGTTACCTCGACTGGCTGGGTCATCACCATCGTTGCTTTATTCGAGCTCTTGTACGCGCGTGCGGCCGATACGAACGAGCGGAACAGCGGATGCGGCGCGCTCGGCCGCGAGCGGTACTCCGGATGGAACTGGCAGCCGACGAACCACGGGTGGCCTTCGAGCTCGATGATCTCCACGAACTTTCCGTCCGGCGAGATGCCCGTCACTTTGAAGCCGCGCTCTTCGAGCTGCGGCATGTACTCGGGATTCGCTTCGTAGCGATGACGGTGGCGCTCGTCGATCTGATCTTTCCCGTAGGCCTCGCGCGCGATCGAGCCCTCGCGAAGATTGCACGGATACTTGCCGAGGCGCATCGTGCCGCCGAGGGCGTCGACGCCGATGAGATCGCGGAGCTTGTAGATCACCTTGTACGGCGCTTCGTCATCGAACTCCGTCGAATTCGCGCCGACCATTCCCGCAACGTTGCGCGCGAATTCAATGGTCGCGCATTGCATGCCGAGGCAAATGCCGAAGTAGGGGATGCGCTTCTCGCGTGCGAAGCGGATCGCGCGCAGCTTTCCTTCGACGCCGCGTGACCCGAAGCCGGGGCCGACGAGGATGCCGTCGACGTTTGCGAGCTCGCCGTGATAGCCCTCTTCCTCGAGCGTCTCCGAATCGATGTAGATGATGTGCACCTTCACGCCATTGGCAATGCCGCCATGCACGAGCGCTTCATTGAGCGATTTGTACGAATCGCCGAAGTCGACGTACTTGCCGACGAAGCCGATCTTCACCTCGCCCTCGGGATGCCGCATCTTGCGCACGATCTCTTCCCACTTCGTCAGCGAGCCGATCTCTTCGTGCGGCAGGTGCAGCTTGTCGAGCAGGATCTCGTCGAGGTTCTCGCGCGAGAACGCGAGCGGCACCTGATAGATGAAGTCGACGTCGTACGCGGGCACGACCGATTCGTCTTCCACGTTGCAGAAGAGCGCGATCTTTTTCTTCATCTCCTCGGGGATCGTGCGCTCGGAGCGGCAGAGGAGAATGTCTGGCTGGATGCCGATCTGCCGCAACGTCTGGACGGAATGCTGCGTCGGCTTCGTCTTCAGCTCGTCGCTCGCTTTGATGTACGGGACGAGCGTGAGATGCACGTTGATCGCGTTGCCGCGTCCCGCTTCGAGGCGGAACTGGCGGATGGCTTCGAGGAAGGGGAGCGACTCGATGTCGCCGACCGTGCCGCCGATCTCCACGATCACGACGTCGACGCCTTCCGAGACGTCCTTGATGCACTTCTTGATCTCGTCCGTGATGTGCGGGATGACCTGCACGGTCTTGCCGAGGTAATCGCCGCGGCGTTCCTTCTCGATGACTTTCAGGTAGATGCGGCCGGTCGTGTAGTTGTTCTTGCGCGTGGCGCGCATGGTGGTGAAGCGTTCGTAGTGGCCGAGGTCGAGATCGGTCTCGGCGCCGTCATCGGTGACGAAGACCTCGCCGTGCTGGAACGGCGACATCGTGCCTGGATCGACGTTGATGTACGGATCGAACTTCTGAATCGTGATCTTGAAGCCGCGGGCTTCGAGGAGCGCGCCGATCGAAGCCGCGGCGATCCCTTTGCCGAGTCCGGAAACCACACCACCCGTAATGAAGATGTACTTCGTGCTCATAGTTTGTTGCCCTCCGGGCAGTTGAAGTTGTTGCTGGTTGCTGGTTGCTGGTTCGTGGTGCGGTATCGCGAGATCCGCGGCTTCATCGCAGCGTCACAACGAACCAGCAACCAGTAACCAGCAACACGGGTCGCCGACAACCGAGGACTGACAACAGTCCTGGTGCCGTTCTGTCTGGTTTGTGGAGAGACTTGTGGGGCGTCGGTGGAGATGGTTGTGCGTGTGAGCTCAAAGCTCACGAAAAACGGCCCCCGAGATCACGCAAGCAGTTTCGCAAGTTCACTCTCGACGCGCGCCACGTCCTCGGGTCGGTCGACGCCAAGGTGCGGCCTGGAAGTGCGCAACACCGAGATTCTAAAGCCGTGATGCAAAGCCCGCAACTGTTCCAGCGATTCTGCCAGTTCCAGCGGTGCCTGCGGAAGGGCGACGAATCGCTCGATCGCCGTGCGCAGATAGGCGTAAACGCCGATGTGGCGCAGTGCGACTTCGCGAGAGCCGATCGGGGCGCGTGAGAAGAAAATCGCGTCGTCGTTCGCGTCGAGCACGACCTTGACGACGTCGCGCGCGAGAAATTCTTCGTCCGTCGTGAGTGGACAGGCCATCGTGGCCATCTCGCTTCCGTGCGATTCGAGCAGATCGATGAGCGCATCGACCTGTTGGATGTCGACGAGCGGCTCGTCGCCCTGCACGTTCACGACGACGTCGAACGATTCGTTCGCGAGTCGCAAGGCGGCGGCGATGCGATCGGTGCCGGTTTGAAAATCGCCAACGGGTCGCAGCACCGCGCCGCCGAATGCACGAACGTGTTGCTCGATGCGATCGTCATCGGTCGCGACGTAGATGCGCTCCGCGCGACGCGACAACACGGCGCGGTCGTAGACGCGCTGGATGAGAGACACGCCCGCAATCGGCGCCAGCGGCTTTCCGGGGAAGCGCGTGGATGCCCAACGCGCGGGAATTACAATCACGCTCCGCATGACGGCTGGCGATTCTATCGTGACCTCTTCCGACCGCGACCTGATGAAGCGCCTGGCCATCGTGCTGGCGTTCATCTTCGCGTTCACCGCCGCGTTCACGCACCTCGAGCGGACGTACTCGCAGAAGTTCTTCGACATCACCGGCGACGCGCAATGGATCTGGGCGCAGCACCGGATGAGCGACAACCAGCCGGTGGCGTTTTTCGCGGCGCGTGATTTCACGTTGCCCGAGCATCGCGTCTACACGCGAATCAAAGTGCTCGGCGATCCGGAGTACACGCTGTTCGTGAACGGACGCGAGGTCGCGGGACGTCGCGTCGGTGGCATTCGCGGACGCGAAGAAGAGCGCGTGCTCGATCTCTATGACATCTCCGCGCTCGTGAAGACAGGACGCAACCGCGTTGTGATTGCGGTTCGTGCGCCGCAGGGTTCAGGCGGCTTGATTGCGTCGATCGACATCGGCCCCGAAGCAGCGAACTGGGTGGTGACGGACGCCAGCTGGAAGATCTATCGGCGCTGGAATCCGGGCATTCTCGTTCGCGATGCTCCCGCGGGAATCTGGCAACCGCCGCAAGTCATCGGTGCGCCGCCGGTCGGACACTGGAACTACCTGGCGACGAAAGAGCGCGAGCTCGTGCCGCCACCGACGCGCGTCATGCAACCGAAGGATGTGTTCGAAGAGGTGGGTCTCATCCCCAAGATCAAAACCTCGGGCGGCGTCGCCGTAGCCGGCACCGACTCCGCGCGCGCGACGGTATTCGATTTCGGATTCACGAAAGGGCGCGTGCGTTTGATCGATACCGGGGAGCGGCCTGCGAGCGAAGCGGTGATGATCCGATTCGCATTCGCGCGGCCCGAGTTGAAGCTCGCGGAGTGGAACCTGCGCCCGATGGTTTTTGCACCCGGGGATCACGTGCTCACGACGCCGGAGGTTCACGACTTTCGGTATGCGATGGTGTTTGGACGCGGCGTGCGGGCGGAGCTGGTCAACTAGAGGCCAGGCGCGTTGCGCCGCTCGAAGCCTCGATCGTGAGTCCCGGACGCTCGTGCCGCAAGGCGCAGCGACCAGCGCCGCCGGCCGTGCCGGCTCAGTAAATCACCTTCGTGATGAAGTACTCCTCGCGCTTGATCTTGTTCCCGATCAACGCTTCCGCATCGGCGCGCGACATCTGAAACCGTCCCGCGGCGCCGCCGTTGGTCGTCTGCATGAACAGCTCGACGCCATCGATCTGCGCGCCTTCCACGAACCCGTTGCGCACGATCATCGCGGCCGTCGTCGAGATCGCGCCGAACACGCGATCCTCGGTATCGATCGTCAGCTCCACGCGCAGATTGCGCTCGCTCGTCGCCGTGACCTTGGTCTCGAAGATTCCGTCGTTCTCGTACGCGCGCTGGAACTTGTCGAGCACCTGCGACGTCTTCGAGCCTGCCGGCGGCGTGTAGGCTACCGGCGGAGGCGGCGCGTTCTTGCCGGTCTGGTGCGGCTCTTCGCCTTTCGGACGAAGCTTGATCGCCGTACCGAGCGTCGGGCCCTTCTGCGCCGCGTTCTTCGGCATGTTCGGGTCGAGATCGAGCACGCTCGCGTTGTCGAGTCCCATCCGCGTGGCCTGCTCTGATTTTGCGACGTCGATCAGCGCCGGATCGAATTGCAGCGTCTGGCCGTTCTCCAGTTTCACGATCGCCTTGCCGTTGACGACAGTCCATTTCTCCTTCGCTTTGTACTGCGTCCCGTTTTTCAGGATGACAACGTACGTGGCGGCGAACGCCTGCACTGCGACAAAGGTGAGAACGGCGACGAGAGTCAGCGATTTCTTCATGAGAGTCTCCGGAATCTGAGGAACGAGCGCTCGATTATACTGGCCCGGGAGAGAATCAATGCTCATCGTCATGGAAGCCGCGGCGCGGCCGGAACAGGTCGAAGCGGTCATTCGCCACATTGAACGGCTCGGCTTCCGCGCTCATCCGATCCCCGGCGCCTTTCGCACCGCCATCGGCATCACCGGCCACAGCGGCAAAGCCGATCCCTCGGTGCTCGAGAACTTTCCGGGCGTCAAGGAAGTCATCCCGGTCTCTCACGCCTACAAACTCGTCAGCCGCGAAGCGAAGCCCGACGATTCGATCATCAACGTCGGCGGCGTCGACGTTGGCGGAAACGGCGTCATCGTGATCGGCGGACCTTGCGCGGTCGAATCGCTCGATCAAACGCGCACGATTGCTGAAGGAATCAAGCGCGCGGGCGGACAGCTGTTCCGCGGCGGCGCGTACAAGCCGCGCACCTCGCCATATTCGTTCCAGGGGCTCGGCGAACAGGCGCTCGAGATTCTTGCTCGCGTGCGCGAAGA
>DASYLL010000260.1:0-8272 GCA_036009605.1 Thermoanaerobaculia bacterium
TGCCGCGGCGTCGCTCCATCACATAGAAGACGGACCCGATAACGGTTATGTCTTCGCAGAGCAACAACGGTTTCGGCGCTAGCGGAAAATGCGGATGCACCGCGGCGAGCACGCGACTCTCGCGCGCCATGTCATGCGCGCGCGGCGGCACGGGACCGAATGGCGGTCGACGCAACACGAGCTCGGTTTCGTCGAAGCGCAGCAGATAGGTAAGGTTCGAATGTCCGCCCGGAAACTGCTCGACCTGCATCTCCGCGTCCGCGATCGACAACTTGTCGCGCAGATACTCGGCGAGCCGCGGCCAGTCGAGGTTTTCGCTGGGGCGGACCGGACGCGTTTCGCTCATCGCAATACGTTTCGCGCAATCACCATGCGATGCACTTCGGACGGTCCGTCGTAGATCCGGAACGCGCGCGCTTCGCGGAAGAACAGCTCGAGTGGCGTATCGCCCGAATATCCGAGCGCTCCGCAAATCTGCACCGCGCGATCGATCACGCGATTGATCGCCTCGGCCACGAATACTTTGCAAATCGACGACTCGTGTCGAATCTCGCTGCCGTTCTCATGCTTCCACGCCGCGTCGAGCACCATCAGCCGCGATGCGTGCAGGTCGATCTCGGAGTCCGCGATCATCCATTGAATGGACTGATGCTCCGCGAGCTTCTTGCCGAACGCGTCGCGTTCTTTCGCACGCGCGATGGCGATTTCGAGCGAGCGCTGCGCGACGCCGAGCCAGCGCATGCAGTGCGTCAATCGCGCGGGTCCGAGGCGCACCTGCGCCATGCGAAAGCCGTCGCCGACTTCACCGAGCACCGCAGAATCGGGAACGATCACGTTGTCATACGCGACCTCGCAATGACCGCCGAGGCCGTGACCGCCCATGACCGGAACGGCGCGCACGAGACGGTAGCCGGGTGTGTCGGTCGGGACGAGGAACATCGTCACGCGACGGTGCGATGGCGCATCCGGATCCGTCACCGCCATCGTGATCGACACCGAAGCCCCCTCGGCACCGGACGTAAACCATTTCAGGCCATCGATTTGCCAGCCGCCTTCGACCTTCGTCGCGCGCGTCTGCATCATGGTCGGATCGGAGCCTGCGCCGGGCGCCGGCTCGGTCATCGCGAAGCAGGAGCGGATATGTCCGCTCACGAGAGGTGCAAGATACTGCGCTTTCTGTTCTTCGGTCGCGAAGAGCGAAAGGAGATGCATGTTGCCCTCGTCGGGTGCAGAACAGTGCATCGCCAGCGGCCCGAGGAAACTGCGGCCGGCCTGTTCGAAGAGGACGCACATGGCGACGGTACCGAGTCCCATGCCGCCGTATTCGGGCGGCAGTTGCGGACCGTAGATGCCGGCGGCGCGTGCGCGCTCGCGCAGCTTCGCGACGACGTCGTCAGAGATCGATTCGCCGACGAGCGGCTCGGCCGGGATGACCTCGTCCCGCACGAATGCGGCCACGCGATCGCGTAACTCGATGAGGTGCGGGTCGAGGTTGAAGTCCATCGTCAGCTCTGCAGATTCTCGAAGATCGTGGCCGCGCCCTGGCCGCCGCCGACGCACATCGTCACCATGCCGTAGCGCGAGCCGCGGCGACGCATTTCGCCGAGGAGCTGCACGGTGAGCTTCGCGCCGGATGCGCCGAGTGGATGTCCCAACGCGACCGCGCCGCCGTTGACGTTCACTTTCGATTCATCGAGACCGAGCTCGCGCATCACCGCGAGCGCCTGTCCTGCAAATGCTTCGTTGAGCTCGATGAGATCGATGTCGGCGAGGGTCAGACCCGCGCGCTTGAGTGCTTTCGGAACTGCAACGACGGGACCCATACCCATGATCTCCGGCGGCACGCCGCCGACTGCATACGACACGAAACGCGCGAGCGGCTTCAGTCCGAGCTCGTCGGCGCGAGCGCGCGACATCACGGTCACGGCGGCTGCGCCGTCCGAGGTCTGGCTCGAGTTGCCGGCGGTGACGACGCCTTTCACGTGAAACGCGGGCCTCAATTTCGCGAGCGCTTCGATGGTCGTGTCGGCGCGCGGACCTTCGTCCGTGTCGAACGTAAAGCGGCGCGTTTTCGTCTGACCCGCATCGTCCGTTTCGGTGATCTCGACGTCGAGCGGCACGATGCCGTCATCGGCAAACTTGCCCGCCTGTTGCGCGGCAAGTGCGCGTTGATGACTGCGGAACGCGAACGCGTCCGCGTCTTCGCGCGAGACGCCGTACTTGCGCGCGACGTTCTCCGCGGTGAGCCCCATGCTGAGATACGCGTCGGGGCGATTCTCGACGAGATACGGATTCGGGCGGAAGCGATTGTTGCCACGCACGAGGCTCATCGACTCGGTGCCGCCGGCGATGATCTGGTCGGCCATGCCGGCCATGATCCGCTCCGCTGCCATCGCGATCGTTTGCGATCCCGAGGAGCAGAAGCGATTGACCGTGACCGCGGGGACGCTGTCCGGCAAACCTGCACGCAGCGACGCAATGCGAGCCACGTTCGTGCCCGACTCGCCCTCGGGTGTTGCGCAGCCGAGGATGACGTCGTCGATCGCGTCAGGGGAGAGTTGTGGGGTTTGGGCCATGAGGGCGCGGATGACATCCGCGGCCATGTCGTCAGGGCGGGTGGTGCGCAATGAGCCGCGCGGGGACTTGCCGACCGCGGTGCGAAGGGCGGCTACGATGACTGCTTCGTTCATTTGCGGATTCTCCGTGTTCCTGTCATCCCGAGCGTAGCGAGGGACCTGGGCGGGTGGGGCGCCAACCATGTGCAGTGCGCCCCGCCCAGCCAGATCCCGCGCTACGCTCGGGATGACTTCGTCAGTTCCTCAACGGTTTCCCGGTCGTCAACATGTGTTGGATGCGTTCGAGCGTCTTTGGTTGCGCACAGAGCTCGATGAACACTTCGCGCTCCAGATCCAGCAGGTATTGCTCGTCCACCCATTGCCCGCTCGAGAGGTCGCCGCCGCACAGAATGTGCGCGAGTTTGCCGCTCACGTAGGCGTCGTACTCAGTCGCGTATCCGGCCTGTTGCATGTTGTAGATCGCGGCTTTCAATGCGGCGCGCACGTCGCGGCCGGCGGCGTAGCAGTTCTTGTCTCGCACGGGTGGTGTGTAGTTTTCCGATGCGAGCACGAGCACTTCCTGCTTCGCTTCGTACGTCAGGTGATCGCGATTCATCACCACGCGATCGGCGATCGTGAGGAATCCGAGCGAACGCGCTTCTTCCGCGCTCGACGAGACCTTCGCGGTTCCGATCGTCGTCAGCACGTTCGAGAGAAACGGGACCGCGTCGATGCCGGGCGTCTGTTTCTGCGGCGGCGAGACGATGCGTCGCACGAGCTCTTTGCAACCGCCTGCGCCGGGGATGAGACCGACGCCGACTTCGACGAGACCGAGGTACAACTCGCTCGCCGCGACGATGCGCGCGCCGGCCATGGCGACTTCGGCACCTCCGCCGAGGGTGCGACCGAATGGGGCGGTGACGACAGGCTTTGTGCAGAAGCGCACGTTCATCAGCGCGTCCTGCGTGCCCTTCACCGCGCCTTCGACGGCAGACGGCGACGTTCCGACGCCGGTGAGATTCGCGCCGACGCAGAAATCGAGTCCGTCATTGGCGATGACGAGACCCTTCCAATCGCCGCGTTCCACTTCATCGACGGCCGCGTTCAACATCGCGCGGATGTTGTCGTCGAGCGTGTTCATCTTCGTGTGGAACTCGAGACAGAGCACGCCGTCGCCGAGGTCGCGGAGGCTCGCGCCTTTGTTCTCGATGACGACCGCGCAGTCGCTCAACGTGATGTGTTTCGGATCCTGCGGAACGGGCGCGTACGTCTTCGTCGCCGGATCGTAGGCAGTGCGTTCGCGATAGAACGTCGCGTGTCCCGCGTCGAGCATCTCCCGCACCCACGGCGCGACCGCGACACGGTTCGCTTCCATCGCGTCGGCGGTTTCTTTCACGCCGAGCGCGTCCCACAGTTCGAACGGCCCGAGGTCGTGTGAGAAGCCCCAGCGCACGGCGTTATCGATGCTCGGGAGATCGTCGCTGATCTCCGGCACGCGGCGCGCGGCGTATCCGAGCGCGTCATAGATGATGTGGCGCGCCATCGCGCCGGCTTTGTCGTCCTGCGCGAGCACGAATTTCACCCGCTCGGGCAAGCTCCGAATTTTCGACGCCTCGGCAAGCGACGCAATCTGCGGCTCGACGCGATCGCGATACTCGCCGGTCGCGAGATCGAGCGACAGGATCTGTTTGCCGTCTTTCCTGTAGAAGCCCTGTTTCGTTTTGTCGCCGAGGCGGCCTTTGTCCATCTGCGCCTGCCGCAGCGTTTGATAGCGCGGCGCGTGCAGAGTCTCGCGCGACTCGTCGTTCGGGATCGCGCCGTAGAGGTTCTCGGCGACCGCGCTGGCGATGTCGAAGCCGACGAGATCCTGCAGGCGGAACGCCGCCGTCTTCGGTCGGCCGAGAAGCGGTCCCGCGATGAGGTCCGTCTCCTCGACGGTGTAGCCGTGCTCGAGCGCGAACTCAACGAGTCCGACGCCGCCGATCGACGCGAGCCGATTGGCGATGAAGTTCGGCGTGTCTTTGCAGAACACGACCGATTTTCCAAGACGCGTTTCTGCGAACTCGCGCACGAACGACGTGACGTCCGGCAGCGTGTCCGGCGTCGGAATCACTTCGAGCAACTTCATGTAGCGCGGCGGATTGAAGAAGTGGGTGCCGAGGAAGTGCGCTTTGAAATCAGAGGATGCTTCGGCCGCGATCTGCGCGATCGGAATCCCCGACGTGTTGCTCGACACGATGCTGCCCTGCTTGCGCAGGCGGTCGATGCGTTTCACGAGCTCGCGCTTCGCGTCCAGGTTCTCCACGATCGCCTCGATGATCCAGTCGCCTTCGCTGATCCACGACTCGTTGTCGTCGAGACTGCCGATCGTGACGAGCTCCGCGGTCGCGGGTGTGACGAATGCGGCCGGCGTGTTCTTCTTCAGGCGATCAAGCGATGCCCTGGCGACCTGCTGCGAAATGTCGAGCAGGTAGACCGGAATCCCCGCATTCGCAAAGTGCGCGGCGATCCCGCCGCCCATGGTTCCGGAGCCGATCACGACGGCCCGGGAGATGTTCCATGTCATTCGTTTTCTCCTTGAGAGAGAGTCTTGTTGGAGAGAGTCTTAGAGGCTTAGAACCTTAGAGTCGTAGAGGGTCGGTGCCGTGCTCCCCTCTAAGACTCTACGACTCTAGAACTCTAAGACTCTCCAGAACTACGTCTCGTCCCGCAGCACCCGACGCAGCACCTTGCCGACGGCGGATTTCGGGAGCGTCTCACGAATTTCGATTCGCACGGGACGCTTGAATTCAGCGAGGTTGGCGGCGCAGTGCACGCGCAGACTTTCGACGTCGCATTCGGCGCCGGGCTTGAGGACGACGAACGCTTTGACGACTTCGCCGCGATACGAATCGGGAACGCCGATCACGGCGGCTTCCATCACTGCTGGATGGGTGAAGAGCACGCCTTCGACTTCGGATGGATAAACGTTGAATCCGCCGACGATGACCAGGTCTTTCTTACGCTGCACGATGTACGCGAAGCCGTCGTCATCGAGTCGCGCGACGTCGCCGGTGTGCAGCCAGAGGCGTCCGTCCGCATGCGTGCGCAGCGTGCTCGCGGTCTCTTCGGCGTTGTTCCAGTAGCCCTTCATCACCTGCGGACCGTTGATGCAGAGCTCTCCTTCTTCGCCGACCGCCAACTCGCGCACGCCTTCTTCGAGGTCGACGATCTTGATATCGGTGTCGGGCAACGGGATGCCGATACTGCCCGGCTTGCGGATCGAAAGCGTCGGGCTCGTGTGCGTGACCGGCGACGCTTCGGAGAGTCCGTAGCCTTCGCACAACGTGCCTCCGGTCATCGCTTCGAATTGGTCGAGCACTTCGAGCGGCAGCGGCGCGGATCCGCTGTTGAACGCGCGGATCCTGTCGATGCCGTAGTCGCGCACATGCGGATGATTGAGGAGCGAGATGTAGATCGTCGGGACGCCGGGGAAATACGTCGGACGATAGTCGCGGATCGCTTTGAGCAGCGCCTCGACGTCGTACTTCGGGATGAGGATCTGCTGCGCACCGAGCCACGCGCCCGACATGAGGCCGACCGTGAATCCGTAGATGTGAAAGAACGGGATCACGAGCAGGAATCGCTCCTCGCCGCGATGCAGCCGGGAGGTAATCAGCGTCGTGGTCTGGATCACGTTCGCGAAGATGTTGTAGTGCGTGAGCATCGCGCCTTTCGGCGTGCCGGTCGTGCCGCCGGTGTACTGCAGCACGGCGACGTCCTTCTCCGCGTCGATCGTCACGCGCGGCAGTTTCACCTCGGTCACAGACGCGAGCACATCGGCGAGCCGTTCCGTCCCGTCGATCGATGGACACTCCGCCGCGGCGAGGCTGTACTCGGCGGCCGAGGTGATGATCACGCGCTCGATGTTTGTCTGATCGCGAATCGTCAGCGCCTGCGGCGCGAGCAGGTCGAGCACGATCAGCGCACGCATGGCGGAATCCTGCGCAACAACTGCGACCTCGCGTGGCGTGTAGAGAGGATTCACGTTCACGACGATCGCGCCGATGCGCAAAATACTGAACACGGCGATCAAATACTGTGGACAATTAGGCAACATAATGCCCACTCGATCAGCCTTGCCAATCCCGTTGTGTGCGAGATAAGTGGCAAGTCGGTCGCTGCGGTGCAGGATCTCCCCATAGGTCAGCTGCGCGCCGAGGAAGGCGGTCGCGGGCGCGTCCGGGACGTCGGCCGCGGCGATGCGGAGGATGTCGATGAGAGAGCGCCTCGGGTAGTTGAGGTGCGGACGGACCCAGTAGTCGTAGTGCGCTTCCCATGGTTTGGACGATGGTTTAGACAATCGTGCCCCCTCCATCGACGATGATCGTTTGCCCGGTGATGTAGCTCGCCGCATCCGACGCAAGGAACACGGCGACGCCCTTCAGCTCGCCCTCGGCACCAACGCGAGGAATCGGATTGCGTTGCACGATCGCGGGCTCGACGAGCGCGATCACGGGATCGGCGAGTCGCGAATGGAAGAAGCCCGGCGCAATCGCATTCACCCGCACGCCCTCGGGACCCCACGACGCGGCAAGCTCGCGCGTCAGTCCCATCAGTCCCGCTTTGCTCGCGACATACGCGGCGTAGTGCGGACCGTGAACCGCGGAGCGCATGCCCGCGACGGATGCGATGTTGATGATCGAGCCCGAGCGCGCTTTCAGCATCTCGCGTCCCGCTGCCTGCGCAAACACGAACGCGCCGGTGAGATTCGTGTCGAGCACTTTCTGCCAGTTGCTCACCGCCATCGTCTCGGGCCGCTCGCCCCACGAGATGCCGGCGTTGTTGATGAGGATGTCGATCCTGCCGAACGCGGACATCGTCGCATCGACGACGGACTGCACGTCCGCGGGATTCGCAACATCGCAGACGCGGCCTTCGACGCGGAATCCGCGCGCGCGCATTTCGTCGAGCGTCGGCGTGAGCCACTGCTCGCGGCGCGCGCACAACATCAAGGACGCGCCAGCCTCCGCGAGTCCCTCGGCCATCTCCTGCCCGAGTCCGCGTGAACCGCCGGTGACGATGGCCACACGGCCGGTGAGATCAAAGAGGTCCGGAGCGCGTTTTTGCATCCGGGGATTGTAATTAACGACTCGGGCGGCGCGCGGAGAGTCTGAGCACGATGCGCAAACCCGTCCGCACCGCGCGCCGCCCGAGAGCTGGATTACCGATTGCGGGGAGGCGGGGGCGGGCCGCCGGGACCGCGGCGCTGCAGAAACTCGGTCGCGGCCTGGAACGCGGCGAACTTCGTCTGCTGCTCTGCGGTCAGCGTCGCCGTGAACTTCGCCTGCGCGGCGTCGCGTGCGGCTTCGATCTGCATCGAGAGGTCGCGCAGTTGCAACACGACATTGCCGATCGTCGTGGCATCGGTTGCGCTTTCGAGTTGATCGGCGAGATCGCGCTCGCGCAGGTCACCGAGCGCCGCACGCGTTTCGGCCTGCATCGTTTCCCACGCGGCCTGCTGACCGGCGGTGAGCCCGAGATAGATGGCGAGGGGTTTGTTGTTGCCTGCGGGTCCACGGCGAGGTTGCGCGAATACGCTGCCGGCGAGGATGAGCGACAAGGTGAGGACGATCAGACGTTTCATGAGGCTCATCATCGCGATGCGCGACGCGCTCCGCTTCATGACTACGCAAGGCGTTTGTAAGAAACGTAAAACCTCGGCATTCGCGACGGTG
>DASYLL010000261.1:0-13800 GCA_036009605.1 Thermoanaerobaculia bacterium
GGTGCCGAGTTCGCGCAGCTCATTCAGGGCGATCCGCTGCGCGGACCTGCTGATGAGTTGATGGAATCCGCGGACGCCGCGATCGCGAAGTATTCATTCATCGACGCGTCGCGCCAGATCGCGGGTGGCGCGAGCTACGGAGGCCATCTCGCAAACGCGCTCGAAGCGTGGTCGGGCACGCGATTCAAGGCGCTCATCAGTCACGCCGGCCTCGTGAATCTCGAAGCTCAGTGGGGCACGTCGGATGTGATGTACGGCCGCGAGCTGGCGATGAACGGTCCGGTGTGGGAACAGAACGAATCGTGGCGCACGCAGAATCCGGTGCGCTTCGCGCCGCAGTTCAAGACCCCGATGCTGTTGTCGGTCGGCGAGAAGGACTATCGCGTTCCGCTCAACAACACGCTGGAAATGTGGGCGCTGCTGCAGCGGCTGCAGGTGCCGAGTCGGCTCATGGTCTGGCCGGATGAGAATCACTGGATTCTCAATGCGGAGAATTCGCGCGTGTTCTATCGCGAGGTCGACTCGTGGTTTCGCAGATGGGTAACACCGGGCGCTCGCTGACGCTCGCGCCGTTGTCGGTTATCGGTTGCTGGTTCAAGGTGACTTGCGGCGAGATGCTCGCCTCTCGCTGCGAGGCACCCGGAACCAGCAGCCAGTAACAACTCCCTCACCGTGACGACCATCCCCCTCAACGATCCCGCACTACAATCGCCCGCATGAAACGCCTCGCTCTCCTCGCGCTGCTCGTGTTGACCGCGGTCGGCGCGCACGCCGATCTGCCGTTCATCGAGAACGATTACAAAAAAGCGGCTGCCGAGGCGAAGGCGAAGAATGTGCCGCTCGTCGTGGAGGCGTGGGCGCCGTGGTGCCACACGTGCCGCTCGATGCAGGCGTATGTCTACACGGACAAAAGCCTCGACAAGTATGCCTCGCGGTTTGTCTGGCTCAGTCTCAATACCGAGGCGGCGGAGAATGCGGAGTTCCTCAAGCGCTATCCGATTCCGGCGCTGCCGACGCTGCTCGTGCTCGAGCCGAAACGCAGCGAAGTCACGTTGCGATATGTCGGCGGTGCAAACATCGCGCAGGTGCGGTCGATGCTCGACGACGCGGAAGCGAAGCATCGCTCCCACGCAACGCTCGTCTCGGATCAGAAGCTCGCCGAAGCGGATCGCCTGGCGGCGGACGGGAAGCACGACGAGGCCGTGAAGTCCTATGAGGAAGCGATCCACAACGCGCCGAAGAAGTGGCCGCGTTTCGGGCGTTCCGCGGAATCGCTGTTGTTCTCGCTGTCGATGCTGAAGAACCCGGAGCATTGCGCGACCCGTGCGCTCGCGCTCTATCCGCGCGTGAAGGGAACGGTCTCGTCTGCGAATGTTGCGGCGATCGGGCTCTCGTGCGCGACGCAGTTGCCCACCGAGCACGCGCAGCGCGTCACGTTGCTCGATTCACTGGAGAAGGCGACGCAGGAAGTGTTCGCCGATCCGAAGATCGTGCTCTCGGACGACGATCGCTCCGGCCTCTACATCGCGCTCATCGAAGCGCGCGATGCAGCGGGCGATGAAGAAGGAACGATCGGACTGCAGGCGCAGTGGGCGGAGTTTCTCGAACAGGCCGCGGGACGTGCGAAGACGCCGAAGCAACGCGCCGTGTATGACTCGCATCGCGTGAGTGCGTATCTGGAGCTGGGGATGCCGGAGAAAGCGGTTCCGATGCTCGAGCAGTCGGAGCGCGATTTTCCGGACGACTACAACCCGCCTGCGCGACTCGCGCTCGCGTACAACGCGATGAAGGACTACGACAAGGCGCTGGCCGCGAGCGATCGCGCGTTGTCGCGCGTGTATGGCCCGCGCAAGTTGAGCGTGCTCAGTGTCCGCGCGGACATCTTCACCGGCAAAGGCGATGTGAAGGCCGCGCGCGACACGATCGTCGAAGCGATCGAGTACGCGAAGGCACTTCCCGATGGACAACGCAGCGCGACGCGAATCGCGTCGATGGAAAAACGCCTCGCCACAATGCCGTGAGCGCGGCTTCGCCGCGGCGGTTGTCGGTTGTCGGTTGTCTGTGATTCAGCGCGACCCCGTACAGACAACCGACAACTGACAACTGACAACGCGCCGCCTCCGGCGGCGCTAAATACACTTCGAGCCGCCTTTCGGCGGCTCGAAGTAATGGGTCCACTGAGAGTCGCTGCTGAACGGCTAGTGGGAAGCCGTTATCGTCGTGGGATATCGAGAGAGAGAGATTCGCAGGCCCCGCGACTTTCGTCAGATCCGCTTCTTGAAGAGCTGCTTACCCTCACCGAACCCAAAGGCATGATAGTGCATTTCTTCAGGCGAGTCTACTCTTCCGTAAAGACGCCACGGATGAGTTACTTCCTCAGCACGAGACGACGCGTAAAGTAGCCTGCCCCGACCAGCCCGATCAACGCCGCGAAGATCGTCACCGCACGCTCGCCCCCATTGAACAGGTTCGGATGCCGCACCATGTTGAAGATCAACACGCCCGTGCAGACGAGAAACAGCGCGATGCGGATTGTGTAGAGGATCTGCGACGGGCGGCGCGCACGAATCGTGTCGCTCCAGAGAATCCAGAGCATGACGGTGATGGTGGCGATGGCCATCGCCGAAGGGGTCGGCCCGATCATTTCAGCGCTTCGTACTGCGCCACATCGTAGCCGAAGATCGCCTTCCCTTTCGACGTCAGCACGAGCGGCCGCCGCATGAGATTCGGGTCTTCGAGCATCAGATCGATCGCTTCGGACTTCGACAAGTTGCGCTCGCCGAGGTTGCGCGCTTTGTACGTGGGACTGCGCTTGCTGATGATCGCGTCGAGGCCCAGCTCATCGATGAGACGGCCGAGCAACTCCCGCGAAGGACGATCCCTCGCGAGATTGTGTTTCACGAGCTCGAATCCGCGACCTTCCAGGTCCGCGACTGCGTTGCGGCAGCTCGTACACGAGGGTTTGAGCCAGACCTCGAGCGTTTTCGTCATTTCTTTCTCACCCACCAGGCATCGGCATTTTGTGTCGGCTGCGGCGCCGCCGCTCTGGCATATTTCGGCGCGAGCTCCGCAATCAGCGCCTGTACCTCGGGTGTGCAGCTCCCGCCGCACTCTCCCGTCGTCGCCGTCGTGCGCGACGCGACCTGATTGAGCGTGTGTGCGCCCTCGCGGATCGCTCGCTCGATCGTTTTGTACTTGATGTTGTTGCAGCGGCAGATCGTTTTCAGAGCGCGAATCGCCGGATGCAACGACTCGTTCTCGTCGTCACCCATTCCGGCCGCCCTTAACGTTCCCGCCCGGCCCCGGCTTCCCGATCTTCGGCTTCGGACGCGCGGCGGAGAGGGTCGCAGCCGAGCGCGGCAACGTCAGTTTCGGCAGCGAGCGAGCGACCGAGAACGCGTTGGAAGCGGAGCGCTGCTTCCCGTAGTTCGGTTTCGGACGCTGCATTGCGGCATCCTACCGCAGTGCCGTAGAATGCGCCGCGCGCCGGCCGTCCCCGCAGGAATTTTGAGGAGGACGACGCGTTAGGCACGTTGCATTTCGTGGGGCTGTAGCTCAATTGGGAGAGCGCCTGAATGGCATTCAGGAGGTCGTCGGTTCGATCCCGATCAGCTCCACCAACTCACGAACTTCGATCTGGAAACGGCGGCCGAAAGGCCGCCGTTTTTGCGATTCTGGCAGTTCATCGCCGCGCCGCGAGAATCACATTTACATCCACAGGCGTGCTCTGTTCATGGGCCCGTCGCCGAGGAAATGCGCCGAGCGTGTCAGCCTGTAACCGGAAAGCCTTCGCGCTCGGCGGCCGCGGCCAGACGACCGTCGAGACACACGAACGCGAGGGTTGTGGGCCGGCCCTCGGCTGCTGCGACGCCCGCCGCAAGTTGCAGCGCATCGGCAGCTCGTAGCTCGTGGGTCCGCAGAAAGCGGAGTGCGTGTTCTCGCAGTACCTCGGACGGCTGTACTTCCTGCCACGTTGCCGCAAAGCGGTCGAGCCGACCACGGGCGGCCGCGGCTGAGCGCGGCCGAAGCATGCTCTCCCGCTCCAGGCGGGCGATCGCTGATTCGCATTCAACGCGCGTTCCCCACCACGCAAGCACGCCCGCGTCCGCGCGATACAACGAACGCATCCGGTTCGATGCACGCTGACGGACGATAAGCGGCACAAGCGCGGAGCTGTCCCAGAACCTCAACGACCGCTCCTGCGCTCGTCGAGAACGGCGGCCACGATATCGGCTCCTGGTTCGGGGGCCGGAGGAAGGACGCGCACGATCTCCTCGAGCCGGCCATGACGCGCGCGACGGATGACACCTGCTCGTTCCAGCCTTGCCAGGCGCCCCTCGTCCGGGCCGGCGCCGCTCGCACTCACCACTGGCTCGAGACGCGCTATGGGCTGGCTGCGATCCGTAATGAGAATCGTCTCGCCGTGTCGCACGCGATCCAACAGCGCACTGAGCTGGTTCTTCGTCTCGGATATCGTCGCCGTCTTCATCAGGCTATTATAGCCTTTCCAGAAGACGTCGCCTGCCCGGAGGAGACAGCGGAATGACCGAGTCGTCATCGATGTCCGCGTACCAGATCCGCCTGGAAGGATGGAAAGCGCTGACTGAGCGTTACGGACCGGCCGGATCGGAGCGATGCGATTCATGATGCAGTACGACCCCGGTCCTGGTGATTACACGAAGGAACGGCAGGAGATCTTGGCGGGACCTCGAGCTCGAAGACTGCTCGCTAAGATCAGAACAGCAACAGGGATCTGCGACGACCGATAAGGAAGTCTTCGCCAACGTATTCACCTCTTTTTCCGGTCGCTGAGAACGGCCGCTCAGAATGCTCCGATCACGTTGGATTCGTGTCTGGCTCAACTGGGAGAGCGCCTGAATGGCATTCAGGAGGTCGTCGGTTCGATCCCGACCAGCTCCACCAACTCCACGCCATCAAACACTGAGAGCCGCCGAAAGGCGGCTCTCGTGTTGTTGCAACATGACACGTCTCGCCGCGAGTCGCGCCTGTAGGATCGCGGGATGCGATGGTTTCCCGTCCTGATTGCGACACTCGTCACAGCCTGCGCCACTCAACCCGCCGTCGATCACAAAGTCCCAACCCGGCATCAACAAATCGATGCGCTCTTCCAACCATGGGACAGCAGGACGACGCCCGGATGCGCCGTCGCCGTGTCCCTCAGCGGCTCTCTCGACTACGCACGCGGCTACGGCATTGCGGACCTCGAGAACGACATTCCGATTACGCCGCGGTCGATCTTTCCCGCCGCGTCCATCTCCAAACAGTTCACCGCGTTCTCTGTCGGATTGCTGGTGCAGGACGGGAAGCTGTCGCTCGAGGACGACATCCGCAAGTACGTGCCGGAGATCCCGGACTACGGTCGGACGATCACCATCGACCACCTGATCCATCACACCAGCGGTCTGCGCGAGCAGGGGCAGTTGCTGAACCTCTCGGGCTGGCGCGGCGGGGATCCTTCCACGGAGGACGACATTCTCCAGGTGCTGAGCCGGCAGCGCCGCCTGAGCTTCGAGCCCGGCTCAGAAATCGTCTACACCAACGTCGCCTACACGCTCCTCGGATTGATCGTGCGCCGCGTCTCCGGCCAGTCGCTGAAGGCGTTCGCCGAGGATCGGATCTTCAAGCCGCTCGACATGGTCGATACGCATTTCGGCGACGACCGCACCGCGGTGGTGCCGCGGCGTGCGCCGGGCTACAGTCTTCGTGCCGCGGGCGGATGGAGCGTGAACGTCGCCACCAGCAGCGATCACTACGGCGCGGGCGGATTGTTCACCACGGTCGGCGACCTGTTGAAGTGGGAACAGAACCTGATCGACGGCCGCGTCGGCAGCCCGGCGCTCATCGCCTGGACGCAGACCTCGGGCAAGTTGAACGACGGTACCGAGACCGGCTATGGCGCCGGCCTGATCCTGCGCGACTATCGCGGCCTGCGGACCGTCAGCCATGACGGCCTTGACGGTGGCACTCGCACGGAAGCGGTCCTCTTTCCTGACCAGCGCCTGGCGATCGTCGCCTTGTGCAACTCCTCGACAGTCGAGCCGACCAGCCTCACTCGCAAGGTGGCCGACCTCTATCTGAGCGATCAAATGCGAGGTCCCGCGCTCGCGCCGATCGTGGAAGCCTCGGATGCAGAACAGTCGGTATGGGCCGGCGTTTACTGGAATCCATCGACCGATGAAGTGGTGCAGATCGAATGGAAAGATGGCGCACTGCGACAAGTCGGAAGTGCCACGCCTTTCGTTCCGATCGGCGACGGCGTCTTTCGACCGAACGATCTGGCTCACGAATGGCGATTCGTTCGGTCGGCTGCGGACGGACAGCCGGAACTGCGCATCCGCGATGCGTGGCGGACGCAGAGAGTGTTCACGCGCGTTTCCCTGCCGCTGCCGGACGTCGCCGCGTTGAACGCGTTCGTCGGGCAATACCACAGCGAGGAAACGGAAATGACTTACACCGCGCGGGTCTCGGATGGTCGATTGCGACTCTCGTGGCCACGCCAACAGGACTTCGCGCTGGATCCCATCGGTGGAGATCGATTCGTCAGTTCGCGTGGCACCGTGACCTTCATTCGAACGGCGTCCGGCGACGTCGCTGGATTCACGATCAGCCACCGTCGCATGCGGCGACTGTTCGCCGAGAGGGTCTCCTC
The DNA here is from genome assembly GCA_036009605.1 of Thermoanaerobaculia bacterium. Classification (GTDB taxonomy): domain Bacteria; phylum Acidobacteriota; class Thermoanaerobaculia; order Gp7-AA8; family Gp7-AA8; genus QHVT01. The sequence goes on from DASYLL010000261.1 coordinate 6,671, forward strand.
TGTTTCCAGATGAGATCGGTCCATGCGTATCATGCGTGCCTTACATGAGAATCGTCTGGACGCTGACTGCACTCCTCGCCATCTCCTTCTCGGTCGCCGCGCAACCCGCGAATCAGTACCTCCAGTTGCAGGGCTCTCCGCAACACGGCTATATCGAGATCCCCGCCGACGTCCTGCTCGACACGCCGCAGATGACGGTCGAAGCCTGGGTCTCCGTTCGGGACAATCGCTCGGGAGGTTGCTCCTCGATCGCTGGAAACGGATACGTCGACGGTTGGTGGCTGGGCCTTTGCGCCACTTCGATGCGCAGCTATTTCAACGGTATCCCGAGCATCCAAACCGGAGGAATCATCCCCGATACGCCCGACGTCTGGATCCACATCGCGGCCGTGACGGATGGGGTTACGCGCCGACACTACATCAACGGAAAGCTGGTGCTCGAAAACGCGGAGACCGCCCCGTCATCGACGTCGACACGCCCGATCCGCATCGGAAGCGATCCTGACTGGGGCTACACAGTGCAGGGAGGCATCGACGACCTGCGCATCTGGAAGGTCGCACGAACGCAGGAGCAGATTCGCCAGACCATGTACGCGCTCTACGTCCCGGGCTCGAACCTCGGCACGGGCCGGTTCGAGTCGCTGGAAGCGTGGTACCGATTCGAAGGGAACGCGATGGATTCGTGGCGCACCCACCACGGAACGGTCATGGGAGCGGGAATCGGATTCGCGACAGGAGCCGTGTTCACGCAACCGCGGCGTCGCGCCGCGGGGCATTGACGGGTCGACGGTGGGTTTCACGGGTAAACGGGCAAACCCATTGTCGCAATGAGCTTTCTGAGCCGCCCGTCGATGGTGACCACAGCGGCGCCCTCCCGTCTCGCGAGAATCGCGTAGCAAAGATCGTAGGACGAGTGATGTCGCGCCGAGGCTTCGCGGAGAACTTCCTGCGCGATTGCCGCCACGGGGTGATATCGATCGACCAACTTCAGAACGGCATCGAGACGCTCCGCCGCCACATCGAGTGTGAGCTGCTTCGCAACAACATACTTCCAGAGTCCGCTCGTTACCTCGGCAGAGAACAGTTCGGGTGCGATCACAACTGCGGCATCCGCAAGTACGTCGAGAACGGCAGGCCCTGAATCCTGACCGAGAACAGCCGCGAGAGCTGCAGAGGCGTCGAGAACGACCTTCATCGATTACGGTCTTCTCGAATGACTTTCACCGGATCGAGTGCCTTCTTCGGCAGCAGGCGAGCGGACGTGCGGAGTCGCTCGATCACTGCCTGACGCGTCCGTCGAGACTCCAACTCGGGAATCCGCGCCAAGTCGGCAACGGCTTGCTGGGCGAGACTCCTTCGTTGCCGGTTGGCTCTCTCGGCCAGCGCGTCATACACATCTTCAGGGATGTCACGGATCTGAAGAGAAGGCATCCTTCACTAAAATGCATGCACTCCGTGTAACTATTCCATACGCAAAACGCGCGACCTTTCGGTCGCGCGTTCTGTCTTCATCCAACGCGCTACGGAACAACCCGCACGATCTTCTTCACCTCCGCATCGGACGACCCATGTTCGATCTCCACCTCGACTTCGTACGAGCCCGCTGAAGCGAACGTGAACGTCACGACGCTGCCGAACTTGCGCACATTGCCCGGAAACTTCCACTTGTACGTGCCGCCACCCGTCGAGCCGGTTGCGGTGAATGTGACCTCCTGACCAGGCGCCGGTGACTGAGGAGAGAACGTGAAGTTGAGCGGCTCGTTGTTGCCGGGATTGCCGGTACTTCCACCGCCGACGATCACGGTCTTCTGCACCTCGCCAATGATCGATCCGTGCTCGATCTCGACTTCGACCTGATGCGAGCCGGCCGACGCGAAGGTGAATGTTGCGACGCTGCCAAGCTTGCGGACATTGCCCGGGAACCTCCACTTGTACGTGCCGCCACCCGTGTTGCCGGTCGCCGTGAACGTGACTTCCTGACCGACCGCGGGGGATTGCGGCGAGTACGTGAAGTCGAGAGAGCCGCTACCGGGATTGTTCGTCGAGCCGCTGCCGACCGTGACGATCTTCGTGATCTCGGAGATCACGCTTCCGTGCTCGACTTCGACCTCGACTTCATACGATCCATTCGCGGCGAACGTGAACGTCGCCGTGTTGCCGAACTTGCGAACGTTGCCCGGGAACTTCCACTTGAACACACCGCCTCCGGTCGAGCCGGTCGCGGTGAATGTGACTTCCTGTCCTGCCTGCGGAGTCGCCGGCGAGAACGTGAAGTCGATCGGACCGCCGCCCGGGTTTCCGGTCGAAGAACCACCAACCGTGACGATGCGCCGTACCTCGGAAATCGTCGCGCCGTGTTCGATCTCCACTTCCACTTCGAACGATCCTGCATTGGCAAACGTGAACGTGACGGTGTTGCCGACCGGACGAATGTCACCCGGGAACTTCCACTTGAAGAAGCCGCCGCTGGTCGCGCCGGTGGCGGTGAAAACAACCTGCTCGCCGGCCGACGGATTGGCGGGCGTGTACGTAAAGTCGATCCCGCTCGACGGCGGATTCACACCGCTGCTGGTGATGCGCAGATCTTCGCGATCGCGAACGATCGCGCCGCCGGCCAGCGTTACTTCGACGGTGACGTCGAGCTCGCCCGCGCTCATGTACGCATGCGTGACGGCGGCACCCGATGCCTGGCTTCCATCGCCGAACTGCCAGTTCACGGCGGTCACATCGCTGCTCGATCGTTTCAGGCTGAAGGAAACGGGAAAACCGACGGCCGCGGTGCGCGTGCTCATCACGATCTCGAGCTCACTCTGACGCTCGGACTCCTGTTGCGATTCGCGCTGCATCGTGTCGCCGGTGACGTTGTCGATGTTCGACGCCACCGCGGTGACGGAAACGCCGTTCTCGGTTTCGATGCGGAGCTCGCCCGCACCGACATTGATCGCGCCGGGCAGTGCGATCTGCACCGACTTCCCTGCCTGCGCAAGAAACGGATGATTCTCGACTTCGATCCCGCGGTCATCGAGAAGCAGAATCCGTCCCGCTGCGGCAGTCGCATGATCGTTCGCGACAGCAACGTTCAAGCGATACTCGCTGTCGCGACGCACGCCTTCGATTCCGATGCTCGTGGAGCGGACGAGATTGTCCTGCGGCAACACTGACGATCCGAACGTCGAGCCATCATCGAGCGTGTTGAAGACGCGGACGACTGCCGCAAGTGGTGCAGTCGAAGAAACGCGTAGCGAACCTGTACCGGCGGGCGCGCCGACGAAATCATTCACGTCGTCCGTCGTCACGCTGCCGAGCGTCGGCAGTACTGCTGTGCGCGTGTACGTCTGACCGCTGACGCCATCGGTGTACGCGAACGTCACGCTGCTCTCGACGCCCGATGTGCCGGTGATCGAAGCGGACGTCGACCAGAACGTGGAGTTGCCGCCGGCGGTGCGACCGACGATCGGAAAGAAGAGCGACGTCGCATCGCGCGACACGGATGGCGCGGTCGCCGGATCGCCGGAACGATTGTCGATGATGCTGCCGACGACATAGGCACGACCCGTCGACGACCAGAAGAGCGACACGCGACGATCGTCACTCGTCGCCGCGACGTCCTGCGCGAGCGGCAGCTGACGCGTGGAGTGCGCCGCGAGATCGATTGCGCGATTCGCCGCGACACCACCATCTGCATTGCGAATCGTGTAGTTGATCGCGATCGGCTGATCGGTCGGATTCGAGAACGCGATGTTCGAACGGAAGCGATCGCTGTTCACGAGTCCCGCGACCGCGCCCGTGGTCGAGAGGATCGCCGGATCGACGCCTTCGTAGGTACTGCCGAATGTCCCGCCGCTCTTGCCCTGCGTGAAGATGTGCGCGGACGCGGTCACGTCACCGGGCGCCCGAATCTCGAGCTGGCCGAGCCACGACGCGGGGTTGTTCCCCGGAAACCGCGATGGTGCGACCGCATCGTCGAGCAGAGTCGATGCGCCTGCGGCCAGGCTGACGGAACGAGTGCGCGTGAGTCCGTTGTCGCCGTGGAACACGAGATCGACGTTCATCGCAGCGGCGCTGTTGTTGCGCAGACTCACGTCAGTCGTCCATGCCGTGTTGTTGGCGCCGGGCACGTGGCCGGCGACCGGAATGATTCGTGTCGCCGCGAACGTCGAAGAGGCCGCCGCGATCCAGAGCGCGGCGTACAGCAAGAGCTTTCTCATCGGTTTCTCCTGTGTTGTGAACACACCTCCGGCAGACACGAACGTCGTGTACAGAACGGAAGTCGGTGAATGAAGTGGAGTGGGTTACCCGGGCGGCACGGCTGCAGCAATGCCTGCGGATCGATCGGCCACAAGGCCGAGAATCTGAATCGGAACGTTACTTCGGACGCCGAACGCGGAAGGGAGTGCGACGCTGCCGAACATTTCGCTGAGCTCGCGGACGAGATACCGATCGGGCCCGACCGACATCGTGGTGACCGCGTAGGGATATCCGAACCGATCGATCAACTCGATCGACACAGTCGCGGTAGAGGACGAGAGATTCTGCAGCGCGACTCCGACGTTGGTTGTATTGCCGAGCGTCACGCCTCCGATCGAACCGCTGCCCGAACGAACCGCACGCCGACGGCCCTGCGCCACTCGCGCCGGCAGCTGGACCATGGTCAGCGTGTACGTCGTCGGTGCGAACAACGGAACGACCTTTTTCAGAATCGGATCGTTGCTCGACGACTCCGCGGTCGTGCGCTCGTACGAGAAGTACTCCGACTCCGTTTTGTCATCGCCATCGTCATTGCGCGCGCGGATGCGCAGACCGTGCATGTTCGTCGTCTGCGCGAGCACGACGTCGATGCGCTGGCTGCTGATGAAGCGCTGCTCGGCGATGTTCGTCTCGGAAAGCCGGATGCGCGTGCTCGGTTTGAAGTTCGCTCCGCTGATCTGAACGACGCCGCCAGCCGGAACGATCGAGCTGCCCGGCGAGACGTCGCCGATCGTGACCGCGTTGGCGATTCTGAGGTTGCCGTTCCTGATCTCCGTCGGATAGACCGTGCCGGACGGATCGCGAAATCCGAGTCCCGCGGGATCGAGCGTCAGCGGAAACGTGGTGCCGAGGGGCGCGGTGGCGACGGTGCCGGCGATGCCGAGGATCGGGTAATCGGCGGGCGTGCCGAAGCGACTGGACGGAGATGTGATGGCGAAACTCAGGTCCTCGCCGTCGAGCATGGCCACGCCGTACGTGTCCTGCCCTTTGTTCATCAGCACGATCCCTTCGACGGTCGTGACGCCTTTGATCTTGATCTTGCCGCGGCCGGTCGAGATCGGCTTCGGCTCGGTGACGTCGATCTTGATCTGCACGATGCTGCCTGCGGGCGCGGCTTCATCGGTGATGCGGAGCGAGAGGCCGGGACCATCAGCGGCCGCGCCGATGGTGAAGCACAACGCGATTGCGATGCGAAGCAGGTGTCTCATGGGTCTTTCCTGACAGACGGTACCGACACGCGAACCGTCTGAGTTTCGGAGGAAGCAAGCACGTCATTTCCGCGAAACGCCTTCACGTCCCACAACAGGCTCTTTCCCGGGGCGAACTGCGCGATCACATCGGCCCGCAACGCAATGTGCGACTGCGTCGTGTCGCCGCTCCACACGTGCGTCATGTCCACTTCGACGACTTCGACGTGATAACGCGTCGCGCTGGGAACAACGTTCCAGCGAAGTTCATTCGGCGCCTGCGCGATGTCGCCGATCGGCGCAATGACATCGAAGCGAGCGCTGCGATAGTTCGCGGTGTCATTGATTGCGACATCAATCGACGGCTCGCGCATCTGCATGAAGCTGCCGATGCCGATCACCATCACGAGCGCCGCCGCGACCGCGTACAACACGCGCATCCGCTTCGGACGAAACGCCACGACGTTGTTCCGCCGCCGCAACTCCCCCGCAATCCACTCCGTCGCTTCCGTCTCCTCGGCCGACGTTTCCTCGCGATCGATCTCGCGGAACAACGCCAGCTCGGTCTGACAACGCACGCACGTTTCAAGATGCGCACGTTCCGCTTCGTTCAGCTCTTCGCTGAAGCGAGCGATCTCGATGCACCCCGGCACCGGCGCGAGCTCTTCTTTCCAGTCGCTCACAATTTCTCTCCGCGCACGAACAGTTTCTCCACCGCACGCGCGAGCTTCCGTTTTGCGCTGACGATGTACGCCTTCGCGCCGCTGCTGTTCTCCAGCCGCAACATTCGCGTGATCGCGTCCAGCGGAACCTCGTCTCCGTAGTGCAACGTGAAAACGGTGCGCTCCGTTTCGTCCAGCGTCGTATTGAGAAACTGGTGCAATCGCCGCGAGCTGCTCCCCCGCGACGCCAGCTCCTCGGGATCGGGCTCGAGTGTCGGTATCTGCATCAACACTTCTTCCGATTCCATCGGCACCGAGCTGCGCTTCGTGCGATTGAGCGCTTCGTTCCGCACGATGCTGTACAGCCACGTCCCGAACTGCGACGTCCCGCGAAACGAGTCCAGATGGCGATGCGCCTTCAGAAAGACTTCCTGCGCCAGATCCGCCGCCGACTCGCGGTCGCCGGTGAACCGGAAGCACCAGCGCCCGACGCGCTCGTAGTAGCTGGCGAAGAGACGATCCGCCGCGCCGCGCTTCTGATGCTCCCCCGCCTCCTGCCAGGCTGTGAGGAGCTCGTCCATCGAAGTCATTATAGTGAGGGCCGCGCATGTTTCTCGTTCCTGTCCAACTGAGACAACACGGATGCTTCGTGCGGAACAGAAATCTCTGGTGCGCGCTCTTTTTCTTTGCGCTGACGGTTTCGCTGACAGCGGCACCGCCCGATCGCACGCGGGCAGAACAGCTCCTCGATCGCGCGACTGCGCACATTGACGAAGGTGAGTACGACGCCGCCATCGCACCCGCACAGGAAGCCGCGAAACTCTTCTCCACCCTCGGCGACACAAACAATCACACCGCCGCGCTGAATGAGGCCGGGCTCGCGCAGTTGTACGCTGGCGACTATCCCGCCGCACGTTCTTCGTTCGACGAAGCACTGCGTGTCGCCACCTCGTCCAACAACGCCGAGGGGATCGTGGAAGAGCACATGAACCTCAGCAGCGTCGACTTCTACACCGGACGTTACGCGGACGCC
>DASYLL010000262.1:0-2893 GCA_036009605.1 Thermoanaerobaculia bacterium
GGATGACTGAAGTCGGTAATGCTTCTTCCGATCAGTTCCGAACGGTCGCGCGCGCCGAGGAGCCGCACGAGCGCGTCATTGACGAAAAGAATTCGACCCTTGTCGTCGCTGACCCCGATCCCATCGGGCGCCATCTCGATGAGACTGCGGTACATCTCTTCGGCCTCGCGCGCCTCCTCCTCTTTTCGTCGACTGATGCTGGCGATCACAGTCGCGCCTGTGACAAACAACGCCAGCCGGAGCTCCATATATCGCAGTCGCCCGGGATCGGCGTCCGCCACCAGTTGGAGCCAGAGACCCGTTGCAAGACTCAGCGTGACGCCGATTGCGGGAACGAAACCGAAATAGCGAGCGGCAAGTGCGACGAATACGAGTGACAGAGATCCCGGTACGCCTCGCAGCAGTGGCGGAAAGTAATCCCTGACGCTGACCGCGATCGCGATCGGGAGCACAAGAGCGATCAGGAAAGCCGAAAGCTTTCGGAGTTTCCTCGACATGACTGGATCCCGGCTGCAGCACTATTGTGCTACCAAACCTGATGGAAAGCTCGACAATTGGGCGGCAGGTTTTCCTTTTAGACTATTCGGTATGCGCAAAGTCAGCGTCTTCAATCAAGTCTCGCTCGACGGCTACTTCACGGGCAGGAACGGCGATCTCAGTTGGGCGCACAAGGACGATCCGGAGTGGAACGAATTCGTCGCCGGCAACGCGAGCGGCGAAGGCGTGCTGCTGTTCGGCAGAGTGACATACGAGATGATGCTGAGCTTCTGGCCGACTCCCGCTGCGCGCGAAAGTTATCCGACGGTCGCCGAGGGGATGCATCGGATGGCGAAGATCGTGTTGTCGAAATCGCTGCGCGAGGCGACGTGGAACAACACGACGATCGCGCGCGGGCTCGACGACATCGAACGTCTCAGGAACGAGCCCGGTCCCGATCTCGTGATCCTCGGCAGCGGCAACGTCGTCGCGCAGCTCGCCGCAAAAGGACTCATCGATGAATATCAGATCGCCGTCTATCCGATCGCGCTCGGCGCAGGACGAACGATGTTCGAGGACGCGCGAGTCACTCTGCAGCTGACGAGCACGCGCATCTTCCGGAACGGAAACGTACTGTCGTGCTATGAACCCGCGTGAACGATGCATCTCCTCGTCATTGCGCCTCCTGAGTTCGCACCGCTCGACGTGCTCCGTCGCGAGGCGCCCGACGTCGAGCTGTCGATCGGCACGAACGTCGATGCGCTTCGGCGCGACGCGCGCAATGCCGACGCGATCCTGATCGCCCCACGCTACACCCCCATCCTCACCGACCTCTGGCCCGACCTCGGCAACGTGAAATGGATTCACACGCTCGCGGCGGGCGTCGAGTCGCTGCCGTTCGATCTCCTGCGCAACAGCAGCATCCTGATCACGAACTCGCGCGGTCTCTACGCCGACGCGCTCGGCGAGTTCGCGATCGCGGCGATGCTCTGGTTCGCGAAGGATCTGCGGCGGCTGCTCCGCAATCAGGATGCGCGGCGATGGCAGCCGTTTGATGTGCAGCGGCTCGAAGGCCAGACCGTCGGGATCATCGGTTACGGCGGTATCGGTCACGCAGTTGGACGTCGCGCATCCGCGCTGGGGATGCAGGTATTGACGACGCGCCGGCGTCGCGAGCTGGGCGATCCGACGATCGAAGAGGTGATCGCGGACTCGCACTATGTCGTCATGTGCGCGCCGCTGACGCCGAGCACGCATCGGTTGCTGTCACGCGAACGTCTCGCGCTGATGAAATCCGATGCGGTCTTCATCAATATCGGACGCGCAGGAACGGTCGATGAAGAGGCGCTCGTCGAAGCGCTGCAAAATCAACGCATCCGCGGCGCGGCGCTCGATGTGTTCGAGATCGAGCCGCTGCCCGCGGAACATCCGCTCTGGCGCCTCGACAACGTGCTGCTCTCACCGCACTCCGCCGATCACACGTCGGACGCGCACGTGCGGGCGATGAATTTCTTCCTCGAGAATCTGCGTCGCTTTCGGGCAGGGGAGTCGCTCGAGAACGTCGTGGATAAGATCGAGCAGTATTAGCATGTGCAGATCATGAAAAAAGTCAGCGCGCTCCTCGTCCTGCTCGTGGCGTTCGCTTGTCCCGTATTCGCGGAGAAGTTTCTTTCGGTCTCGGACATTCACTTCAATCCCTTTTCGGATCCGACGCTCGTTGCGAAACTCGAAGCCGCGGACGTATCGCAATGGGAAGCGATCTTCGCGTCCTCGACCATCACGACGCTCGGGACGTATGGAAGCGACATCAACGACCGGCTGCTGCGATCCGCGGTCGGTGCGATGCAGGAGCAGATTGCGTCGCCGGCATTCGTGTTGATCTCCGGCGACTTCCTCGCCCATGGCTTCGATAAGAGCTATCAGCAGTATGCGACGGACAAGAGTCCGGCCGCCTACACGGCATTTGTGAAGAAGACAAACGCCTACCTGGCGGCGGTGTTGAGCAGAGCGTATCCGGGCGTGCGCATTTATCCGACGCTCGGCAACAATGACTCGAACTGCGGCGACTACGCGGTCGCTCCGAACGGAGAGTATCTGAAGGACTTCCGCGACGTCTGGAGCCCGATCGTTCGCTCGCGCTCGTTCGATCGCCGCTTTCCCACCGGTGGCTACTATCACGCGGACGTTCCCGCGCTCGATGACGTGCGCATCATTGCGCTGAACACGAATTTCTTCTCGACTGATTACAGCGATCCGTGCGGCAAACCGGGCCCCGATCCCGGCATCCGCGAATTGGAATGGCTCGACGCCGAATTGCTTCTCGCGCGCGCCGAGGGGAAGCGGGTCTGGCTGCTGTTCCACGTCCCGCCGGGCGTGAACGTCTACAACACGGTCGAGTCGACCGACGCGTGTACGA
>DASYLL010000263.1:0-29226 GCA_036009605.1 Thermoanaerobaculia bacterium
TTGATGGCCTTGAGATCGACGAGCCGGCGGGAGGGTACGTGGTAGGTGTCGCATTTCGCAGAGGCGATGCGGATTCCGCAAAGGTCATAGAACAAGCGTGTTTCGTTGACGAAACCGGGACGCTCGATATTCACCATGGAGTGCTTGAGCGTTCCCATGATTGATGCGATCTGGTTCACCGGATCGACGAAGTAGTCGACCGTGGACTCGAGGAAGAGCCGCCGGTCTCCCTTCTCGAGCTGCGACGCCGAGATCTCATCCTCGACATCGAGCCGACCGGAGCTTTGCTCCTGCATGAAAGCGACGAGCGCTGGATCGGCTGGAAGTGCCCAGGAAAGGTCGGCGCTGAGGTCGATCTCATTCCAAGGGACGAAGACGGTGTCGTCGACACTCTTAAGACCAATGCTAGGCATGATGGTTTCCTTTTGAAGCGGGCTGCGTTGAAGAGAGGAAGCGGCCGCCTTGCAGAGCTTCGCCCTGGTGAAAGAGGACAGACGGACCGTATTCAGACGACTTGAGGGTTCAGCTGAGGCAGGAGGCGCCGGAAGAGCGTCCTAAGAGGATTGCATCCGACGACGTGTCTGCGGCAACGCTCTTAGCGTTGGCGTCTGGCATGACGTGACACGCACGAGTGCCATGGTCGGGGGCTCTTGGCGGCGAGGCCGACCGCTTCCGTTCTGGATTGGGGCAGACGCATCGTCGGATGCGACGTCATTCTAGGTCAAGCTAACTGCGATTTCTGACCGAAAGAGGACTCGCTCTTCGCGAACATCGGAAACGCCTTCACATTGGCAGCGATCGCACGATCCTTCGCCTCGAGCTTATCCGGATCCAGATCGTAGTGCTGCTCGATCATCTGACCTGAGCCGTGACCTGCGAACGTTGCGGCGTCATCAATGCCCAAGGCGGCCCGGATGGCCGTCAACGCGTGATGACGAACAAAACCGAGGCTCTGAATGGGAACGATCTGATTTCCGTTCTCATCCTTCGCCCATTTGCGCTTCTTTGCGTCCCACCATCCGGGCATCTTCTTGCTGGCATTCAGGCACTGCTTTCGAAACGTCCCCTGCTTCAGCTGCCTGCCGCGGCATGTGAAGATGAAGGCTTCCGGAAGCTTGCCCTTGCAACGGCGGTCAAGTACCTGCATCAGGTCGTCCGCGATCCGTTGGATAGCCGGAGCCTTCTTTCGCTTCGATCGCTTGATGAAGTGCAGCACCTTGTTGGCACGGTCGCGATCTCGGACGCGCAAACTGCGCAGTTCAACGCCACGCAGTACTGTTCGGAGCTGGGCGAGCGCGTAGTCCTGAGCGTCTTTGTCGAGTCGCTCGATGAACATCATCACGACCTTGCGGCTATGGACCCGCTTCTCAAGGACCACCGGTTGAATGTCGACGAGGAAGTCCTTCCAGCTCCACTCCAACGGTACGCGATTGAATGCAGCGATCTTTTGCAACGCCTTCAGCTCTTTGACGATGCGGGACCCCGCAGTGGTCCCAGTCTTGAACCGCCACAGAACGTACGAGCGCACCGCGTCGTCCGTGACGGACAGCAGCAACCGATGGCACCCGAGGCCATTTAGAAGGTTGCCGATGATTTGGCGGTAATACCGAAGGGTCTGCGGGTCCTTCTTTGATGCCGCTTCGAGCTCTTCGTAGTAGCCGAGGAACTTAGCGCAGGCTGCCTCCAAAGTTGTCTTTGTGTTCTGTGAGACAGCGCTTTGACGGTTGCCACTGTGGAACTCGTGATCGTGGTTGGTCCGTAGGTCGAGGGCGTCCCGTTTGAGCTTGCACTCCTCTATCTCCGCGTGGCCGTCTCGCTGACAACGAAACAGATAGCCACCACCGGGCAGCGCGGCGATGCGGTCTTCGAAGCTGAGCCCGCGCGTTTTCTTTGGCATCTGATCTCCTTTCGTCTGGAATGCTGAATCGGTTGACTGCGAGCGAATCAATCCTTGCGGGTTGACTCGGCGCCGCGGTTCCTGGTGTCGGCTAAGCGCAGCTTGCGAAGCGTGTCGCTGGGGCGCTCGTGGCGAAGAAGGAGTTCTCTGCATGAGGCCAGGTCCGCGCCGATGACGCTGTAGTCCCCGTAGAACTTTCCGTCATAGGCGAGGCAGTCGTCGTCGAACTCGAGATCGAAGTCACAGTCGATCATGTTCTTCGTGTCGTTCATCTGGACGTGGACGATGCTCGCGTAGGTGACGTGGACGTATCGGAACGGACCGAGCACTGGTCCTTCGAAGCCCCAATCATCGAGTTCTTCGTCGGCACTTCTACGACCATGGAACAGCTCGAGGTACACGCCTGTGGTGTCGGGTCTTTCGTCTGAGTTCACGGCGCCCCTTTGCAGTCGTCGCAAGGGAGCGTCTCGCAGCAGTCACAGCCCGATGGGCGGTTGTGCCGAGCAGCTGGCTCTTCCTCCGGCTGGATGTGCTCCTCCAGTACGTCGATGACTTCCTGGAGGGTTGCTGTCTCCTCGTTCGAGAACTCAAGGCCGTTCTCGTCGCGGAAGTTGTCCCGCGCGAATCGCAAGGCGTCGTAGATGAGGCCGAGCTTGTCCCCGCGATAGGAGGCAACGATGGAACGCGCGACGGGATAGCGATCGTGCTCGATCACGAGTTCGATGTCTTCGTTCATGGTTCCTCCGAGTGTAGGTGGGCGTAGTGCTACCCGTTCTTGCGCGCTTCGCCGACGGTCAATTTCCCGATCGGGAAGTGAAGATCACGCTCCGTACGGAGTCCCTTCACGACCGTGCGCTGGAGCTCGTTCAGCGACTGGTATCCCCATTCATCGCAGTCCGGACCCAAGGCTGAAATGCAGTATCCGAAGAGGAGTGCGTCATCACCCTCGCCGTAGTCTCCGAACTCCGCCTGCGTGACGTAGAGCGTGTACCGACCAGCTGGGAAAAAGTATTTGACGATGACGAGCGCATCGTCGTTCGCGTTGGCGTTCACGGGCCTGAGCGCAGCACGTTCAAGAGCCTTCCGGACTTCTTTGGTGAGCAGCTTCATGCGTCTCCTCGGAACGACCGGCTTATTCGCGCGGTCGTCGGGATGAAGGTGGGGCGCGAGGGTCGAGATCTCGGCGTAGACCAGATTCTCGGCGTCGTAGCGAGGTGTGGATCTCCGGACTCGCGGATGCTTTTCGCGTGCCTCGAAGGTTGCGTCATCGGATCAGCTAAAGGCGGGAAGTGCCTTCGAGCAGGAACCCTCTGATCGGATGTGCGGAAGGCGGGAAAGCTTGCGGCTGGGAGGCACGCGCAGGGCTGCGCGGAACCCTGCTGGAACCCTGCTGGAACCCTGCTGAACCTACGCTTATCCCAGGTTTTCTACGCTTTGGGGGTCACAAGAGGATTTGGAGCGTATCGCGTAACACACGTAGAATCAGGAGTTTAGATGGCTCCGACAGTAGGACTCGAACCTACGACCCGCGGATTAACAGTCCGCTGCTCTACCAACTGAGCTATGTCGGAACAAAGCACTCCGAAAGGGGCCGGAAAATAGCACTGCCATTCAGGCCCGTCAAGGGAAGCGGTCGGGGTAACGCCGGATGCGGCGAATGGATTCCAGAAGTCGAGGCAGCATCGCGGTCGGATCTTCGTATTCGAGGAACGTCATGCCGGGGTCGCCCGAGATCATCGCGCTGCAGCGTTTCGTGTACTCCGGGCGGTAGAGCGCGATGACCGGGATCTGCCGCACGCGCGTCGCGTAGGCGATCTCGTAGCCGACGCCGAGCGATGGAACCGAGACCTCGGCAACGACGAGCTCGGCCTGATCGAGCCAGCCGAGGTCGCGAGCGTAAATATCTGGCGGATTGAGGGTTTCGCCTGCATCCCCAATGGTTTCGGAGGCGACAGCGCCGGCCAGAACGTGGTGTCCGTCCGCTTCCAGTGCCTCCACAATCCGTCGATAAAGAGAGACGTCGGCGCGGCCGCCGGAGATCGCGCCGGAGAAGTAGATCGTCGACATTCGCGGCAACAGTACAATGCGCCGCGAATGTCGCGAGAGATTGTGATCAACGCGACCCGGCACGAATCGCGGATCGCCGTCCTCGACGAAGGTCAGGTCGTCGAGCTGTGGGTGGAGCGGACGCGTCATCGCACGATCGTCGGCAACATCTACAAAGGCCGGGTCACGAAAGTGCTGCCGGGCATGCAGTCCGCCTTCGTCGACCTCGGCCTCGAGCGCGACGCCTTCCTCTACGTCTCGGATGTCATCGAAGACCTCGAAGAGTACGAGAGCGAGACGCCTGACGAACTGCATCTCGAAGACGTTGCGCAGCAACATCGCGCCGAGGCTTCGATCTCCGATCTGTTGCGCGAAGGACAGGAGATCGTGGTGCAGGTGTCGAAAGACACCATCGCCGGCAAAGGCGCGCGCATCACCAGTCACGTCACGCTGCCCGGACGTTTCCTCGTCTACATGCCGACCGTGAATCACGTCGGCGTCTCGCGTCGCATCGAAGATGAAGAAGAGCGCACGCGTCTCAAAGAGATGCTCGAGCGCGTACGCCCGCAGGGTCACGGCGGCTTCATCGTGCGCACCGCAGGTGAAGGTCGCGCGGAAGAAGAGTTCCTCGCAGACCTGCGCTATCTCACCGATCTTTGGGAACAGATCAAACGCCGCGCGGAAAAATCATCGGCGCCGGCGGCGATTCATCACGATCTCGATCTCGTGCTGCGCACGATCCGCGATGTGCTCTCGCCCGAGTTCAAAAGCGTGTGGGTCGATTCGGTCGATCAATACCAGCGCATCGTCGAGTTCCTCGATCAGATCCAGCCGCAGCTCGTTTCGCGCGTGCGTCTCTATCGCCGCGATGAGCCGATCTTCGATGACTTCGGCATCGAGCCGGAGATCGCGAAAGCGCTGAAGTCGAAGGTCTGGCTGAAATCCGGCGGATACATCGTCATCAATCAGACCGAGGCGCTCGTTGCGATCGACGTGAACACGGGCAAGTACGTCGGGAAGAAGAATCTCGAAGAGACCGTGTTCCGCACGAACCTCGAAGCCGCGAAAGAGATCGTGCGACAGATCCGCCTGCGCGACCTCGGCGGCATCATCGTCCTCGACTTCATCGACATGGAAGAGCAGGCCAATCGGCAGAAGCTCTTCGAGGCGCTGGAAAACGAGATCCGCAAGGATCGCTCGAAGACGAAGATCCTGCAGATCTCCGAATTCGGGCTGATCGAGATGACGCGCAAGCGCGTGCGTCAGAGCCTCGAGCGCTCACTCACGCAGGCGTGTCCGTACTGCGGCGGAAGCGGACGAATCAAGTCGAACACGACGATCGCGCTGGAAGTGTGGCGCGAGCTCATGAAGCTGCGCGATTTCCACGAAGGTCAGGATGTGATCGTGCGCGTCAATCCGGTCGTCTACGGAACGATGCACACCGGCGATCCGATTTTCGAAGAGGTCGAGCGAACGCTCGGGATCCATCTGGTCTTCAAGCCCGACGAGTCGCTGCATCATGAGCAGTTCGACGTGATGAGAATCTGACGTAGCGGCCGGCATGTCCCGTGCACAAAGCCCGGCTCGGAGTGGAGATGCCCCTCGACGAGACGTTTACGAACCTGGCGGCCTTCCTGAACAGCCTGGATGCCGAGGGGGAGCAGAAGTTCGAGCTCTCTCACTCGCTGGTGATCATTTGTCCGGATTGTGGGAAGAACATCGCCTTTCGCGGACGCTGTCCGAAGTGCGCAGGCAACAGCTGGATTCCCGCGGGACACGCCGGCGGCATCTTCGAAAAGATGAAGGCGCAGCGGATGAAACGGCTGATCGCGGATGAGGATGTGACGCTGCGCGGCGAGCACGCGCCGGATTCTTCAGACGAAGCGGCTGAGAATCCTTAAGAATCCAATCCTTCGCGCAAGTACTCTTCTTCCATCAACTGGCGGAAGAGCTCTTCGTACTCGCGCGTCTTCGGTTTCGGCGTGCCGCGCATCTCGGAGATCCGGCGGCGCGCGTTTTCCTGACAGTCCTCTTCGCGCCGCAGCTCTTCGGCGAGCGCCTGCGCGACGGCTTGCCGGATCACTTCGCGATCCTTGAGCAGAATCACCGCACGCGAGCGCGCGAGAGCGTCGACGAGCTCACGCGCAAGGTGACTCAGACGCTCCCGCGAGGGACGGACCATTGCCACTGATTCTACGGCCTGCGGTGGCGCAGCCGCGGTTTTAGTGGACCGGCTCTTCGTCGCTTCCTTCTTCACCGCTGACTTCATCGCCACCGCTCATCTCAGTCGTATCCGGATGTTCTTCCGGTGTTTCTTTGTCGTCCTCGACGACCTTGACGGCGCCGACGACCATATCGTTTTCATCGATGTTGATGACGCGCACGCCCTGCGTCTTGCGTCCGGCGATGCGGATGCTGTCGACGCCGGTGCGGATCATCATGCCCTGCTCGGTGATCAGGAGAAGGTTGTCGTCGTCCTTCACGTGCGCGATGCCCGCGACCGGACCGTTCTTCTCCGTGATCTTCACGTTCGAGAGTCCGAGGCCGCCGCGGCGCTGCAGACGATACGCCGTCACCGGAGTGCGTTTGCCGAAGCCCTTCTCGGTGATCGTGAGGATGTATCCGCGATCGTCTGCGACTGCCAGCGTTGCTTCGTCCTCACCTTCCGCATCCGTCGCTTCTTCAACGAGCTCCACTTCCTCGGCAACCACTTCTTCGACCGCATCCTCATCGACGGGAGGCGGCAGCACTTCCGCGGCAGAGCCGGGGAGCACGTCCATTTCGACGACGTGATCGGTGCCGCGCAGCGTGATCGCTTTCACGCCGGCCGCGCCGCGTCCCATCGGACGCACGTGCGATTCAGGGAAGCGAATAGCCATGCCGTTGTGCGTGCCGACGAAGATCTCGTCGTTGCCGCTCGACAAACGCACGGCGTAGAGATCATCGCCTTCGCCGATGTCGATGGCGATGATGCCGGCCGCGCGCACGTTCGAGAACGCGGCGAGCTCGGTCTTCTTGATGCGACCAGCGCGCGTGGCCATGACCACGTACTGACCGTCGTTGAAGACGCGCGTCGTGAGCAGTGCGCGGACGTTTTCGTTCTGTTCGAGCGGCAGCAGATTCACGATCGCCTTGCCGCGCGCATTTGCCGCGACTTCGGGGATCTGGTGAACCTTGAGCCAGTACATGCGGCCGCGATCGGTGAAGACGAGCACGTACGCGTGCGTCGACGCAACGAAGAGATGCTCGACGATGTCTTCTTCTTTCGTCTGCATGCCGATGCGGCCTTTGCCGCCGCGGCGCTGCGAGCGATACATCGAAAGCGGCGAGCGCTTGATGTAGCCGCCGCGCGACACGGTGATGACCATGTCTTCATCGGCGATGAGGTCTTCGATCGAGATCTCGGTCGTGTCCGGGATGATCTCCGTGCGGCGCTTGTCGTTGTAGTTTTCTTTGATGTCGCGCAGCTCGGTGGCGATGATCTCGAGCACGAGACGCTCCGACGCCAGGATCTCTTTGAGCCGCGCGATCAACGCCAGAATTTCCTGGTACTCATTGATCAGCTTCTCGCGCTCGAGTCCCGTGAGGCGCTGCAGGCGCATGTCGAGAATCGCCTGGGCCTGCACGTCGCTGAATGCCCACTTCGAGATCAGACCTTCTTTTGCTTCCTGGCCGGTACGGCTGGCGCGGATCAGCGCGATCAGCTCATCGAGCACGTCGAGTGCGCGGACGAGACCTTCGAGGATATGTGCGCGCTCTTCGGCTTTGCGCAGATCGAAACGGGTGCGGCGCACGACGATCTCTTTGCGGTGCTCGATGAAGTGCCGCAGGATCACCGGCAGCGGCATGATCTCCGGCCGGTTGTTGACGATGGCCAGGAAGATGATGCCGAACGTGGTCTGCATCTGTGTGTTGCGGTACAGATGGTTGAGCACGATCTCGGCGATGGCATCGCGTTTCAGCTCGATGACGACGCGGATGCCTTCGCGATCGGATTCATCGCGCAGATCGGAGATGCCTTCGATGCGCTTGTCGCGCACGAGCTCCGCGATTTTTTCGAGCAGGCGCGCCTTGTTCGTCATGTACGGAACTTCGGTCACGACGATCTGCTGCTTTTCGGATTTTTTTTGCGTCTCGATGATGGCGCGTGCGCGCACCTGAATGATGCCGCGGCCTTCCGAGTACGCCTGACGGATTCCGGCGATGCCGTGAATGTAGCCGGCGGTCGGGAAGTCGGGGCCGGGAAGGACTGTCATCAGGTCTTCCCACGTCGCCGCCGGGTTGTCGATCATCATCAGGCAGGCGTCGATCACTTCGCCGAGGTTGTGCGGCGGGATGTTCGTGGCCATGCCGACGGCGATCCCGGAGGAGCCGTTGACGAGCAGGTTCGGATATTTCGCGGGCAGCACCGAGGGCTCGGAGAGCGAGCCGTCGTAGTTCGGAACCCAGTCGATCGTTTCCTTGTCGATGTCATCGCGCATCAGCTCTTCGGCGAGACGCGTGAGTCGCACTTCGGTGTAACGCATCGCGGCGGCGTTGTCGCCGTCGATCGAGCCGAAGTTGCCCTGGCCGTCGACGAGGCGATAGCGCATCGAAAAGTCCTGCGCCATGCGGACGACCGTGTCGTAGATCGCGGAGTCGCCGTGCGGGTGGAACTTACCCATCACGTCGCCGACGATGCGCGCGGATTTCTTGTACGCCTTGCCGGCGGTGTTCCCCTGCTCGTACATGCCGTAGAGGATGCGGCGATGCACGGGCTTGAGCCCGTCGCGGACGTCGGGGAGCGCGCGCCCGATGATGACGGACATCGCGTAGTCGAGATACGACTTGCGCATCTCGTCTTCGATGTTGACGGGGAAACGCTGCTCGTTCAGGTTCGAATATTCGGGTGTATCAGCCATTCGTCAGTTTCTAAATGTCCAGATTTTTCACTTCGAGCGCGTTGTCCTGAATGAATACGCGTCGCGGCTCGACCTGATCGCCCATGAGGATCGTGAAGATCTCGTCGGCGCCGACGGCGTCTTCGATCTTCACCTGCAACAGGCGGCGGGTCACGGGGTTCATCGTGGTGTCCCAGAGCTGCTCGGGATTCATTTCGCCGAGGCCTTTGTAGCGCTGGATCGTCAGTCCTTTTTCGGCGAGCTTGTAGATCTGCTCGAGCAGATCGTCGACCGTGACATAGCCGGTCGTGTCTTCACCGTGCTTCACGGTGTACGGCGGCAGGCCGAATGCGGAGAGCTGCTCGTACGACTTCACGACCTGGCGGAATTCGTACTGGCCGAGGAGCTCGTGATTGATGATGAACGTCTTGCCGCTGCCGTTGTTGCCGGCGCGGAACTGCACGGTCGTCGCTTCGGTGATCTCGTCGCGCACGATCTGCGCGTCGAGGTAGCCGGCGGCGGTGAGCGCCTGCGCGAGTCGCGAGAGCTTCTCTTCATCCTGCAGCGCCGTGCGATCGACGAACTGCTGGCGCACGAGGATCTCGACCGCTTCGCGCGGAATGCCGCGCGCGGAGATTTTCCGTGCGTGATTGCGGAACTCTTCCATGCGCTGAAGCATGTTGATCAGCGCTTCGCCTTTCACGCCGATGCCGCCTTCCGGCGCGACTTCCACCGACTCGGCGATGCGGTTCATGAGGAAGCGCGATTTCTCGGCTTCGTCTTTGAGGTACGTGTCTTTTTTGTTCTGCGTGACTTTGAAGAGCGGCGGCTGCGCGATGTAGAGGTGACCGCGCTCGATCACTTCTTTCATGTGGCGGTAGAAGAACGTCAGGATCAGCGTGCGGATGTGCGATCCGTCGACGTCTGCGTCCGTCATGATGATGATCTTGTGGTAGCGCAGTTTGGCGATCGCGAAATCGTCGGCGCCGATCCCGGTGCCGAGCGCCGTGATCATCACGCGGATCTCTTCGGACGACAGCATCTTGTCGAGCCGCGCCTTTTCGACGTTGAGGATCTTGCCTTTGAGTGGAAGGATCGCCTGGAAGCGGCGATCGCGACCCTGCTTCGCGGAGCCGCCGGCGGAATCGCCTTCGACGAAGTAGATCTCGCAGAAACGCGGATCGCGCTCGGAGCAGTCGGCGAGCTTGCCAGGGAGTGATGCGGAGTCGAGCGCGCCTTTGCGGCGCGTGAGATCGCGTGCTTTGCGCGCTGCTTCACGGCCACGCGCAGCGTCGATGATTTTTTCGGTGATGCGCTTCATCTCGCGCGGGTTCTCTTCGAAGTACTCGGCGAGGCGCTCGTTGACGACCTGCTCGACCCACGTCTTCACGTGCGACGAAACGAGCTTGTCTTTCGTCTGCGAGGAGAACTTCGGGTCGCGGATCTTGATGGCGATGATGGCCGTGAGGCCTTCGCGGATGTCGTCGCCTTCGAGCGAGAGCTTGAGCTTCTCGAGCACGCCCGACTCGACGACGTACTTGTTCACGGTGCGCGTGAGCGCGCCTTTGAATCCGACGAGGTGCGTCCCGCCGTCGCCGTTCTTGATCGTGTTCGTGAACGTGTAGATATTGTCGGAGTAGCCGTCGTTCCACTGCAGCGCGATCTCGACCATCTCGCCGTCTTTCTCGTCGCGGATGAAGATCGGGTTGTCGTGCAGCGGGGTCTTGTTCTTGTTCAGATCGCGGACGAACGAGACGATGCCGCCTTCGTAGCGGAACTCGTGATGCTTGTCGCTGCGCTCGTCCTTGATGTCGATCTGGATGCCGGAGTTGAGGAACGCCAGCTCGCGAAGACGCTGCGAGAGCGTCTCGAAGATCATGTCGGTGACGGAGAAGATCTCGTTGTCGGCCTTGAACGTGACGCGCGTGCCGCGCTGCGTGGTCTTCTCACCCTTCTCGACCGGAGCCATCGGCAAACCGCGCTGGTAGCGCTGGCGGTAGACGTTGCCGTCGCGGTGGATCTCGAGCTCGAGCCACTCGGAGAGAAAGTTGACGACCGAGACGCCGACGCCGTGCAGACCGCCGGAGACTTTGTACGAGTTGTTGTCGAACTTACCGCCCGCGTGCAGCTCGGTCATGATGACTTCGGCGGCGGAGCGGCCTTCTTCTTTGTGGATGTCGACGGGGATGCCGCGCCCGTTGTCGTGGACCGTCACCGAGTTGTCGATGTGGATCGTGACCTGAACATGGTCGGCGTATCCGGCGAGCGCTTCGTCGATCGCGTTGTCGACGACCTCGTACACCATGTGATGCAGGCCGGTGACGTCATCGGTGTCGCCGATGTACATGCCCGGGCGCTTGCGCACGGCGTCGAGTCCTTTGAGGACTTTGATGTCTTCTGCTGTGTAGTTCTCTGCCATCGATTGTCGCTCTCGCTGGGGGCTTACCAGGGGGTTTTGTTCGGCTGTTTCCGCGGCGTTGCGGGGGAGGAAGTACCGCCGGGGAGGAGAACGCCCAATTGTACGAGAATTATTGCCACATCAGGCGAAATCGCGTGAGCTCGTAACTCGTCCGTTTTCAACGGTTAGGCGCCGGTGCGGACCCGCCTGCAACGCCGCCAGAAATGCCTCTTTCGCAGACGTGGCGAACACTTGTGTGGAAACGGGCAGATTCGAGAGCAGCTCCTGAAGAATTTCGAGGTCGAGCTCGGCATCGACGTCGTCGAGCAGAAAGAGCGGCGCGTCGTCATGGCGGCGCCGGAAAAGCTCGAGTTTTGCGAATTTCAGGAACAGCACGATCATCTTCTGCTCGCCGCCGGACAGCACTTCGGACGCCGCGCGGTCATCGACGACGAGCTCGAGCACGTCGCGCTGCGGGCCGACGAGCGACATCCGCGCCCGCAGCTCGTGCCTGCGGATCCGCGCGAGGTCGTCCGTTGAGCTCGGCTTGTAGCGCATCTCGACGTTCGTGACGTGATAGGCGTGCCTCTGCACGACTTCGCGAAAGACGGTCGTGAGGTCGTCGACATACGCGCCGCGTGCGCGATGTACCGCCGCGGCCGCGACCATCAACTCGTTATCCCAGGCATCGAGCGACGCAACGGCCTGACGCTGGTGCGCGATCTCCGCGAGCAAAGCATTGCGCTGCTTCAGTACGCGTGCGTAACGCGAGAGCTGTTCGACGTACGACGGATGAATGCTGGCGATGCCGCGATCGAGAAATCGCCGACGATCCTCGGGCGTCCCGCGAATCGCATCGAGCCGCGCCGATGAATACGCGAAGACGCTGAGTGAGTGCAGGTACGCGGGGAGCGTGACCTTCTCGCCGTTGATCATCAGCACGCGCTTTTTGGTCTCGGATGCAGATGTCGTCCGGGCCAAGGCCCGGCCGTGTTCCAGCCCGACAGACAGCGTGCGATCGAGCCCGTCTCGTGCGACGACGCCGCTCACGAAGACGCTCGGCACATCGTGGCGGAAGACGCTCGCGATGCGCGTGGTGCGGAACGATCGCGTCGTTGCGAGAAAGTAGATCGCTTCGAGCAGGTTCGTTTTCCCCTGCCCGTTGTTGCCGACGACGATGTTCGCCTGAGGATGAAACCCGGTGTCCGCCTCCGCGAGGTTGCGGAACGATTGCGTCGTGAGCGAACGGAGAATCAACTAGGCCAGCCGCATCGGCATGACCACGTACAGATACTCGTACGGCAGGTCCTCGGCCGGGGGCGCCGGGCGGCCGATGCACTGGCTGTTCTCGTCCTTCAGATCGAGAGAAACGCTCGCCGTATCGGTCGCGCTCAGAAAATCCATCACGTACGCGGCGTTCAGACCGACAAAGAACGGTTGGCCGGCGTAATCGATGGGAACGGTCTCGCGCGCGTCGCCGAGCTCCGGGTTCGTCGACGATACCGTGAGCTTGCCGGGCGCGAAATCGAAGCGGACGGCGCGCGTGCGCTCGTTCGCGACAATCGAGATGCGCTTGATCGTCGCGAGGAGACGCTCGCGGTCGACGAGCACGCGACGGTCGTTGTCGCGCGAGATGACTTCCATGTAGTTCGGAAAGTTGACGTCGATCATGCGCGCCAGGAGGCGGCGATCGCCGGCTTCGAAGAAGAGCTGGTTCTCGGAGACGCCGAACTTGACGGTTCCGTCTTCGCCGGCTTCGAGACGCTCGATCTCGCCGAGCGCTTTGCGCGGAACGAGAATGGTGAGGTCCGCGCCCTTCTTGCCTTTGCCAGTGACGCCGGTCGGGAAGTTGATCAGCGCCATGCGATGACCGTCCGTTGCGACCATCTCCATTTTGGTGGGCTGCACTTTGAGCAGCGCGCCGTTGAGCTGGAAGCGCGTCTCTTCGTGCGTGATTGCGAACTTCACTTTGCCGACCATGGTTTTCAGCTCGGCGAGCGGGATCGTGTACGCATCGCTGACGTTCACGCTCGGAAGGGTGGGGTAGTCCTCGGCCGGGAGGCCGAGCAGACGAAATTTTGCGGTGCCGGATTCGACGGCGATGGAGTTGTTTTCCTGCAGCGTGAAGTGGACGTCTTCATCCGGCAGCGAGCGGACGATGTCGAAGAGGCGTTTGGCTTCGATGGTGACGCCGCCGGGAGTGGTGATGCGCGCGGCGCAGGAGGTGAGGATCGTGACGTCGAGATCGGTCGCGGCAATCTGAAGGCGACCGTCGGCAGCTTTGAGCAGGACGTTCGAAAGGATCGGGATCGTCGAGCGCTTTTCGACGACTCCCTGGCATAGCTGCAATTCCTTTTGAAGGTCCGCTTTTCCTACGCTCAGCTCCATGTAGTCTCTTCCTTCAAACCAAGAATGTTTCTCTTGTAGTGGTAGTAGTAGTCGGTGCGGAAATCGTGACGATTCGACGCAAACCGTTCGAAAGTATAGCAGTCTTCAACTTTGTAACTTGTGGTTTCCACCAATAGGAACCTGTGGGAAATCGGGCCGTTTTCCGCAGTTTCGCGACTTGTGCGACCGGTCGGGAAATCCATCCACACGATTTACCCAGGGCTTTCCTCAGGCTCTGCGGATTCCTAGCGGAACTGTTTTGCCAGCGCTTCGACCGTCCGCGCGAACTGGGCGTCGGCATCCATCATCTTCTTGATCTGCTGCACCGAGTACATGACGGTCGAGTGGTGCTTGTCGGCGAAGAGCTTGCCGATCTCCGGATACGAGAGATCCGTGAGGTCCTTGCAGAGATACATCGCCACCTGACGCGGAAACGCGATCGTTTTGGCGTTGCTCTTCTGCTTGATGTCCGTGACTTTCAGTCCGTAGTGCGCGGCGACGACGCGGAGGATCTCGGTCGGCGTGATCGGCTTGTCCTCTTTCGAGAGAACGTCTTTCAGCGCTTCCTTGGCGACCTCGATGCTGACGCTCTTACCGGCCAGTGAGGCGTAGACCGTGATTTTGTTGAGGTGTCCTTCGAGCTCGCGGACGTTGGAGCGCACACGCTCCGCGACGAAGAGCGCCACTTCCTCCGGTATCTGCATCCCTTTGTCTTCCGCCTTCTTGCGGAGGATCGCGATTTTCGTCTCGAGATCGGGCGGCTGGATGTCCGCCGTCAGTCCCCATTCGAACCGCGAGCGCAGCCGCTCTTCGAGCGTCGGGATCTCTTTCGGGGGACGATCGGATGTGAACACGATCTGCTTCTGCGCTTCGTAGAGCGCGTTGAAGGTGTGGAAGAACTCTTCCTGCGTCCGCTCTTTGCCGGCGATGAACTGAATGTCGTCGAGGAGAAGCGCATCGACCGAACGGTAGCGATCGCGAAACAGCTGCATCTTGTCGTAACGGATCGACGTGATGAGCTCCGTCACGAACGCGTCGGCCGACATGTAGGCGATCTTGAGGTTCGGGCGCGATTCGCGGATCTGCTGGCCGATGGCCTGAATCAGATGCGTCTTGCCGAGACCGGCGCCGCCATAGATGAAGAGAGGATTGAACGAGCCACTCGGATTCTCGGCGATCGACTTCGAAGCGGCGTGTGCGAGCTGATTCGAGCTGCCGACGACGAATGAATCGAAGCGGTAGCGCTTGGTGAAGGTCGCGGCGGGAAGCTCGGCGATCGGGGGAGCCGTCACCTGAATTGGATCGGGACCTGCGTTCGGATCGATCAGGAAGTTGATCTGGACACGCTCGGGGCTCACCTCATTGAGGAAGCCGCGGATTTGCGCGCCGAAGCGTTCGCGAATCTCATCCACGTACCGTTGGGACGGCACTGCGATATCGAGCGTGTCGTTCTTCTGAGCTACGAAGCGGGTGGGCGCGAGCCAGGTGTCATACTCCGTGCGGTCAACGACTTGCTCGATGCGGGAGAGGACTTGGCTCCAGGTGCTCATTGTTGGGGGCGACGGCCGCTATCTTGTTGAGGATCCACAGCTTTTCCACAGTTGTGGAAATTCTGGTTCTCTGGATGGGCGACGGAGTCTAGCACAGCGTTTTGGGGTGGGGAAGGCGAAAAGTTGGAGTGTCGGGCACTGGAATAAGCCTCTCGCGCAAGGGCGTTTGCGCGCTCGGCCTGCGGACTGCCGTCGACGCTCGTTGACCGTCCAAATCAGCCCGAATATACTCGCCGCCTTTTTCAGAGGATCAGCACAATGGCAATGAAGCGTACGTATCAACCGAACAACCGCCGGCGCAAGCGCACGCACGGCTTCCTCGTCCGTATGCGGACGAAGGATGGACAGGCAGTCCTCTCGCGCCGTCGCCGCAAGGGCCGCAAGCGCCTCGCTGTCTAAGCGGGCGCTCGCGGTACATCCGGTGGAACGCCTTCGGTCCGAGGCGCTGCCGAAACAGAGACGACTGGCGAAGCGGCCGGAGTTCGTCAGAGTCTATGAAGCGGGCCAGAAGCAGTTCGCCCGCTTTGTGGTGCTCTTCTTCGCCGCCAACGATTTGCAGAGCTCGCGGATCGGCATCACCGTCACGAAGAAAGTCGGGAAAGCCGTGATCCGTAACCGTTTGAAGCGCTGGACGCGCGAGGTCTACCGCCGGCGACGCGAGCCGCTCGGCCTCGACGCGCAGGCGCTGGACATCGTCGTCAATGTCAAGCCCAGCGCTGCGCAGACGTCGTTCCAGGAGTTCGACCGCGATCTCTCGCGGGTGCTGGAGCGCATCGTGACGGACGCGGCGCGACGGCGGTCGTCATCATGATCCGGAGCATCGCGCTCTTCCTGCTCCGCGGTTACAAACGATTCCTCTCCCCGCTTCTCCCACCAATGTGCCGTTTCGAGCCGACCTGCTCTGTGTATACGATGCAGGCCGTCGAGAAGTACGGCACCCTGCGCGGCATCTGGCTCGGTATGCGCCGGCTGGCTCGCTGCCACCCGTTCAATGCTGGAGGTTGGGACCCGGTCCCTTGACATGGAAAAACGAATTTTTCTGGCGATCCTGATCTCGCTCGGCGTGCTGTGGGGCTGGGCTGCACTTGCACCGAAGCTCTTCCCCGAACTGGTGAAGAAGCAACCGCCCGCGGCGACTTCGAAGACGGCGGAGCAGAAGCCCGCGCCGTCGAGCACGACGACGGCTACGGCTACAGCGGCTGACACAGCGGCTACGACGAGCACCACGCCGGACGCTTTGACGCCGGCTCCGACGCTGACGGCCGGAACGACCGCCGCCGCGATCGCATCCGATCGCGAGCAACGCACCGTGATCGATACGCCGGAGTACACGGCCGTGCTTTCGAATCGCGGCGCGCAACTGGTCTCGTTCAAGCTGAAGAAGTACGCGCGCAAGAAGAGCAAAGAACACGAAGACCTCGTCAAGGCCCGTGAGCCCGGACGCACGGACTATCCGTTCATGATCGTGCCGCGCGATCGCGCTCTGCTGAAGTTGAACAGCGCGTTCTACGTTCTCAGTGAAACACAGGTCAACGGGCAGCGCGTGCTTCAGTACCGCTACTCGGATGGCCGCCTCACCGCGACGAAGACGTTCCGCTTCGCGCAGCAGCCGTATCTCTTCGACTTCAGCATCGATGTTCATCCGCCGTCGCCCTATCGAATCGCGGTCGGCCCCGGTATCCGCACCCTCGCCGCCGAAGAGCAGGACACGCAGGTCATTACGACGGGCAACGCGGTTTATCAGGCCGAGGGCAAGTTCAAGATTCTGCAGCGCGAGAAAGTGCCGACCGTGAAGGCCGTCCCGAGCGTCGAGTTCATCGGCGTCGAGGACAACTACTTTCTCACCGCGGTGCGTCCGCAACGCAGCGGCGAAGGCGTGTTTCAGCGCGTACGGTTTGTCGATGCGAAGAACAAGAAGCATCGCGATGACGTCTACGCCGGCCTGAACGCAACGAGCGAAGGCGTCGTCGTCGGACAGGCGTTTTTCGGTCCGAAAGAAACGGCGCTGCTCGACCGCTACAACATGCAGGCGGCGTTGCAGTTCGGCTGGTTCGATCTCATCGCACGCTTCTTCCTCAAGGCGTTGATCTGGCTGAATCAGTACACGCTCAACTACGGGTTCGCCATCATCGTCCTGACGATCCTCATCAAGATCGTGCTCTACCCGCTGCAGCACAAAAGCATCGTCTCGATGAAGAAGATGCAGAAGGTGCAGCCGAAGGTCGAAGCGATCAAGGCGAAGTACAAGAAGTCGAAGACCGATGCCGAGCAGCGCCAGAAGATGAACGTCGAGATGATGGCGCTCTATCAGAAAGAGGGCATCAATCCGATGGCCGGCTGTCTGCCGCTCATCCTGCAGCTGCCGATTCTGTGGGGCTTCTACAATCTGCTCTCACGTGCGATCGAGTTGCGCGGCGCGCCGTGGATTCTCTGGATTCACGATCTCTCGGACAAGGATCCGACGTACATCCTGCCGATCCTGATGACGGCGACGATGTTCATTCAGACGTACATCACGCCGACCACCGGAGATCCGGCACAGCGCAAGATCTTCCTGATCATGCCGCTGGTGTTCGGATTCCTCTTCAAAGACTTCCCGAGTGGTCTCGTGCTCTACTGGCTCGTGCAGAACATCTTGACGATCGTGCAGCAATTGATCATGAATAAGTGGTGGAAACAGCATCCTGAAGAAATTCAGAAAGCTTGATACGGGCGGATCGCGATGAGCCATCGTTTCGAAGGTCGGAGTCTCGAAGAAGCGCTGCAGATGGCAGCGGAAACGCTCGGCGTCGAGCGCTGGCAGTTGACCTACCACGTGCTGATGGAGAAGCGCGGTTTCCTCGGCGGCGTGAAACGGATCGTGCTGGAAGCGGACGTGAACACGTCCGCCCCACCGCCTCCGGTGAATGTCGTCACACCGCTGCCGCCGTATGAAGACGCGCCGCGCGCCAGCCGCCCGTCCGGTGGCGGCGGTGGTGGTGGTCGTGATCGCGGACGACGCGGTGGCGGAGGCGGCGGAGGTCGCGGCCGTGATTCGCGCGGGGGCTCGGGTGGCGGAGGTGGCCGAAGTGGTGGCGGTGATCGGGGACGCGGTCGCAGCGAGAGCGATTTTCAAAGCGGCGATTTCGAGACGTTCCTCGGCGACGTACCGGCGCAGGGACCGGAGACGGATGTCGCACGTGCGGTGCGCGAATGGTGCGAAACGGCACTCGCGCTCGCGAAGCTCAGCATGGTCGTGCGCACCGAGGAGAACGAGACGCAGATTCACGTTCGCCTGTATGGCTCGGACTCGCGGTTGATGATCGATCGTCACGGCGAGCTGCTCGATGCGGTGCAGGTGCTCGCGAACAAGGCGCTGGTCGGACGGAGTGTCGAGAAAGACATCGAGCTCGATTGTGAGGATTTCAAAGAACGTCGCGCTGGAGATCTCGAGCTGCGGGCGCGCGACATTGCGGATCGGGTTCGTGAGAGCGGGCGCGAAGAGCTGCTGCCGGCGATGACACCGATCGAGCGTCGCATCATCCACATCGCGCTTCGCGAAGATGCGGACGTGACGACGGAATCGCGCGGCGATGGTTTCTACAAGCGGGTGGCGATTCTGCTTCGCTCGGACATCAAAGAGCCCGCGGAGAGTCAGTCGGCACAGGAGCCGTGAACCACGACACGATCGTCGCGCCCGCGACGCCGCTCGGTCGCAGTGCGCTGGCGATCGTGCGAATCGACGGGCGCGATTGTTCATCGATTCTTGCGCAGTTAAGTAGAGCTGGAGTGCCGGCTGTACGGATGGCCGCCTTTGTGAGGTTGTTCTCGGTTGTCGGTTCTCGGTTGTCCGAGCCTTTTGGCGATGCGGCCCAGAGCGGAACGCTCCTCGACGAATGCATTGCCATCCGCTACGAAGCGCCGCACTCGTTCACGGGAAATGATCTCGTCGAGCTGACGCTGCACGGCAATCCGCTGATCGTCGAACAGGTGATCGCCGCGTGTGTGGCGCTCGGCGCGCGGATGGCGGAACCGGGTGAGTTCACGGAACGCGCGGTCCTCAACGGAAAGATGGACCTGGTGCAGGCCGAGTCGATCGCGGATCTGATCAACGCGCGGACGGCTTTGCAGGCGAAGTTGTCGCTCTCGAATCTCGAAGGCATGTTGAGTCGGACCGCTGCGTCGATTCGACAGACGTTGCTCGAGGTGATCTCGCGGTTGGAAGCCGCGCTCGATTTTTCGGAAGAGGGCTACGAGTTCATCACCCGCGATGAGGTTCGCACTCGACTGGAGGAAGCGCTGCGGCAACTGTCGTCGATGAGCGAGACGTATCGACGCGGCCGTGCGACGACTTCCGGATTGAACGCGGTGATTCTCGGTCGTCCGAACGCGGGCAAGTCGACGCTTCTGAATCGGCTGGTCGGCAGCGACCGTGCGATCGTGACCGCGATTCCGGGAACGACACGCGACATCGTCCGCGAGACGATCGAGATCGGCGGACTGCCCGTGACGCTCGCGGACACGGCCGGGCTTCGCGAAAGTTCGGATGTTGTGGAAGGCATCGGCATCGAGCGGGCGAGGCAGGCGGCGCTGTCCGCGGACATCGTTCTCTATCTGATCGACGCATCGGCTGGCGTGACGGACGAAGATCGCCGCGAGCTTGCCTCGCTGGAGAACGTCGAGGTCGTGTTCACAAAGCGGGACCTGACCCCCGCAAGCGACGTCAGCCATGAGAAGCGGGGTCTGACCCCTTCAAGCGACGACAGCAGTTTGCTTTCCATAAGTGTTGTGTCCGAGGAAGGGGTGGATCGACTGCTCCTGCGACTTGATGAGCTCGTTCGAGAGCGATTCGTCGCACATGAGGGCGCGCTCGTCAATGAGCGACAGCGCATCGCCGTGACGGAGTCTGCGGCCGCGCTTCAGTGTGCCATCGACTCCTCCGTGAGCGGGCTTGACGAACAGATGGTGCTTGTCGATCTCTACCGCAGCGCGAACTCGCTGGCCCTTCTCACCGGCGCCATCACGCGCGACGATGTGATGGCCGAGATCTTCGGCAAGTTCTGTATCGGGAAATAGCTGAACGGACGTGGTGTTCCACGTGGAACATGAACGGTCCGTTCGACATCCTGGTCATCGGTGGCGGCCACGCCGGTGCGGAAGCGGCTCGCGTCGCGTCGCGCGGCGGCGCACGCGTGGCCATGATCACGATGCTCCGCGACGCCATCGGTCGGATGTCGTGCAACCCCGCCATCGGCGGTCTGGCGAAGGGAAACCTCGTCAAGGAGATCGACGCGCTGGGTGGGCTGATGGGCGAGGCGACCGATCGCGCCGGGATTCAGTTCAAGGTCCTGAACCGCTCCAAGGGTCCGGCCGTACAGGGACCGCGGGCGCAGTGCGATCGCGATCTCTACGCAAGCGCCGTCCAGGACATTCTCGCGGCGGAGCCGAACCTGTCGATCATTGAGGGCTCGGTCTCGTCGCTGATCGTTGACGGAACGAGCGTCCGCGGTGTGGTTCTCGGTGACGGTACGCGACTCACCGCCCGCACCGTGATCGTCACGACCGGCACCTTCCTTCGCGCGCTCATGCACTCGGGGGAGCAGAAGACCGTCGGCGGTCGGTTCGGTGAGCCGTCCGCGGAGACTCTCTCGGACTCGCTGCGCGCGCTCGGACTCCGGCTCGGTCGCCTCAAGACCGGCACTCCTCCGCGCGTCGATCGCACCACCGTCGACTTCTCGAAGCTCGAAGAAGCACCGGGCGATGCGCGTCCGCGCCCGTTCTCGATTCTCACCGATCGGCTCGAACAGCCGCAGGTCCTCTGCTGGCTGACCTACACCGGTGCGTTCGCGCACGAACAGATCCGCGCGAATCTCCATCGCGCACCGATGTACTCCGGCCAGATCCAGGCTGCGGGTCCGCGCTATTGCCCGTCGATTGAGGACAAAGTCGTCCGCTTTGCCGATAAGGAACGCCATCAGGTATTCGTCGAACCGGAAGGGCTGAAGCATCCCTGGCTCTACATGAACGGGATTTCGACCTCGCTTCCGCCGGACGTGCAGGACGCCGTCGTGCGCTCTCTCCCCGGATTCGATCAGGCGCAGATCGCACGTTACGGCTACGCGGTCGAGTACGACTTCGTGAATCCGGAACAGCTCGAGCCGACGCTGCAGGTTCGCGGCGTCGACGGTCTTTTCCTCGCCGGCCAGATCAACGGCACGTCCGGATACGAGGAAGCGGGCGCGCAGGGACTGCTCGCCGGGATCAACGCGCTGCAGGTTGTTCGCGACGGCGACCCGGTGATCCTGCGTCGCGATGAGGCGTACACCGCGGTGATGCTCGACGATCTCGTCACCGTCGGTACCGAGGAGCCGTATCGGATGTTCACCTCCCGTGCGGAGCACCGTCTCCTCCTCGGATGCGACTCCGTCTACGAGCGCCTCTCTCCAATCGCCGCCCGCCTCGGAATCCTCGACGCGGAGCGCGAGCGCCGCATCGAATCGCGAATCGCCCGGATGCGACGCGGGCTCGAAGCAGGGGAGATCGAGGTCCGTCCCGACCGCGCAACCGTGGCCTGGCTGCAGAACGCTGAGCTCGAACTGACGACGCAAACCACGATCGCGAAACTGATGCAGCGCCCCAATCTCGACATCGATCGCCTGATCGCTGCCGCCGAGGACGCGATTCCCGAGTTCTCGGAGGCGTTCCGCGCCCTCAACGAAGAAGAGCGCGAAGGCGTTGTGAGCCGCCTGCGCTACGCCGGTTACATCGAGCGCCAGCAGCGCGAGGCGGAGAAACTGACCGCGGACGAGGATCTCCGGATCCCGACGGAGATGACGTACACGCTGCCCGGCCTCTCCCGCGAGATGACCGAGAAGCTGACGCGCGTCCGCCCCGTTTCCCTCGGCCAGGCCGGGCGGATTCCGGGGGTGACCCCCGCGGCGATCGCGATTTTGCGGATGCACGTACGGCGCGGACGGGCGGTCAGTTGATGGATTCGCGGGTTGCGCTCTACAAATCGGAGCTCCTGAAGTGGACCGCAAAGGTGAACCTCATCGGTCCCGAGGCGAAAGATCATCTCGACGAGCACATTGCCGAAGCCTTGGCTGCCGCGGAAATCCTCCAACCGAGAGAAAACGTGCTCGATTTCGGTTCGGGCGGCGGGCTACCGGCGATCCCGATGGCGATCGTTTCGCCCGAGGCGCGGTTCCATCTGGTCGAGGCGGATCAGAAGAAATGGGTTTTTTTGAAGCACGTCGTGCGGGAGTGCGGCTTGAGCTCCCGGGTACACGGTGATAGATTGTCGCGCCTTCTGCCCCGGCTGCCCGCCGATCTCCGATTCTCGCTCGTGATTTCGCGTGCGGTCGGGAATCCTGAAGAGTGGGTCCCGTCGCTGAAGGAACACCTGGAAGACGGCGCACGCGTCGCCCTGTTCCAGGGCACGCCGGACGCGCCGGCAATCGCCGGATTTCGCAGCGAGCAGTCGGTCCCGCTGCCGCGCGGCACATCGAATTACCTCGTACTTTTGACGTTCCACGTGGAACATCCACGCACATGACAGCAAAGATCGTTACGCTCGTGAATCAGAAAGGCGGCGTCGGTAAAACGACGACCGCGATCAACCTCGGCGCATCTCTCGCCGCCTGCGAGCGCAACATCCTCCTCGTAGACCTCGACCCCCAGGCGAACGCCACCTCCGGACTCGGCCTCCCGAAGAACGACGAGAAGTCGATCTACGCGGTGCTCACCGACGGCATGAACATCCGCGAGGTCATCAAGCAGACCGAGCTGCCGAACTTCCACGTCGCGCCATCGTCCGTCGACCTCGTCGCTGCAGAGCTGGAGCTTGCCGACGCGATCGGCCGCGAGTTCTACCTCCGTCGCGCGCTGCAGGAAGTCGTCGAAGACTACGACTACATCCTCATCGACTCGCCGCCGTCCCTCGGTCTCCTGACGATTAACGGTCTCACCGCCGCGAGCTCCGTCCTCGTCCCGATGCAGTGCGAATACTTCGCCATCGAAGGCGTGGCCCAACTCCTGAACACCGTCGAGCGCGTGCGCGACATGCTGAACCCAACGCTCGAGATCGAAGGCATCGCCCTGACGATGTACGACGAGCGGATGAACCTCGCTCGCCAGGTCGCGGAAGAGGTGAGGGAGCATTTCAAAGAGAAGGTCTACGCGACCATCATTCCGAGGAACGTGCGGCTTGGAGAAGCGCCGTCGTTTGGGAAGCCGATCATCCTTTACGACATCCGCTCCCGTGGGAGCGAGGCGTACGTCAACCTCGCTCGAGAATTCATTCAGCGTGCGGAGACCGTCCTCCCATGAGTACCCAGAAGAAAGCGCTCGGCCGCGGCCTCGGCGCCCTCATCCCGTCCCGACCCGTCGCTCCGGTGGTCGCCACGGGACCCGCGCCGTCTGCCGGATTCGCGGACGTGCCGATCGAACAGATCTCGCCGAACCCCTACCAGCCGCGCCGGACGTTCAACGACGCCTCGATCGAAGAGCTCTCGCGCAGCGTCCGCGAGCACGGCATCATCCAGCCGCTGGTCGTTACGAAGCTTGGTGACAATAAGTATCGTCTGATCGCCGGCGAGCGCCGCTTCCGTGCCGCGCAGAAGGCCGGCCTCAGCACCGTCCCCGTCGTCATCAAAGAGACGATGGCGGACACCGACGTCCTCCAGGTCGCGCTCATCGAGAACATCCAGCGCGAAGACCTGAACCCGATCGAAGAAGCGTACGCGTATCACCAGCTCCACGAGGAGTTCGGACTCACGCAGGAAGAGATCTCGAAGCGCGTCGGCAAAGAGCGCTCGACGGTCGCGAACTTCCTGCGCCTGCTCCGCCTGCCCGATTCCGTGAAGAAGCTTCTCGCGGCGGGGCAGTTGTCGATGGGCCACGCGCGTGCGATTCTCGCGGTCGAATCCGCGAAGAAGCAGGAACAGCTCGCGGAGCGTGTCGTGAAGCGCAATCTCAACGTCCGGCAGACGGAAATGCTCGCAGCCGAGAGCTCGCCGAAGGCAGAACAGCCGCCGGACAAAGAGAAAGACGTCTTCACACGCGACGCCGAAGAGAAATTGACAAGAACTCTACGCAGCAAAGTTGAAATCGACCGCAAGCGCCGCGGAGGCGTGATTCACATCCGCTTCGGCAGCGAGGACGAGTTGATCCGGTTGGTCGATGAAGTCATGGGCAGACGGAGGTAGCGATGAAGGGCAAGAGCGGTGAACTGAACGGATTCCTCGATCGCGGCGCGACGTTCCGCGGCGAGCTCGAGTTCGAAGACACGATGCGCATCGATGGCAAGTTCAACGGAAAGATCCACTCCAAGAACGAGCTGATCGTCGGCGAAAGCGCGCACATCGAAGGCGACATCCACGTCGGCCGCATCGCCATCAGCGGCACGGTGGTCGGAAAGATCGTCGCCGACATCCGCGTCGAGATCCATCGCAACGGCAAGGTCTACAGCGACGTCGACACCCCCCTGCTGATCATCGAAGAGGGCGCGATCTTCCAGGGCAACTGCGTGATGGGCGACAAGAAGAGCGGCGCGGGGAACGTCACGAATATCGCGGCCAAAGGGTAGCGCGCCGCCCGTTGTCGGTTGTCGGTTGTCGGTTGTCTGCGCCTCAGCGCGAAACGTCACAAACAACTGATAACCGACAACGGACAACGGCGTGCGCGCGCAACGCGCGCGTCAGAGCCAGCCGCGAAGACGGCTGACCAGCACGATCACTTCGGGGATCGTGAACTCGTCCTCGGCGCCGAGGATGTCTTCCCAGCGGAGATCCCAGGCGGCGGCCATGCGTTGCGCCGCCGTCGATTGCGTGAAGTTCAATTCGCAAACGTCGCCGACGTACCTGCGGCCTTCGCGCAGCGGCAGACCGAACGTGCGGCAGACCAGCGGGCGATGCTCGTACATCATGCAGAGCCCGTTCTCGTCGAGGTTGGGGCAGGGCGTCGACTTCGTGCGCTCGAAGAACTCGCTCTTCTCCTCGGGCGAGCACTCGCGCAGATTTGGGTGCGCGCTCGCCTCGACGATCTCCACCGCCCGGCGAATGATCTTCCTGCGTCGCGACGAATGCATCCGCTCCAGACCCTCGGCGATCACCGGCACGTCGCCGGAGCCGATCTCGAACAGACCATAGCAGCAGAGCGAGCAGCCGGCGCCGCATTGCAGGTTCTGCGGCTGCGTCTCCATCACGGAAGTGAAGTGCTGATCGGCGCGTTCGAGGATTTTGTAGTAGTTGTCGTCGGCCATTTCGGGTGCCTCGTTGCTAACCCGCAAGGGTGACAACGTTCTTTCCGATGTGGTATACAGCGGCGGCTTTTTGGGGGATGTGTGCGCTCCTGGAGCCCTCCTTCATTTCTCCCCCGGAGCCACGACCTGAACGTATGCAAATCAATCTGAAGCCGGATCTATCTCTGCTCGCGATCATGGTGATCTTCATCATGAACTATCTGATCGTGCGCAAGTTCTTCCTCCAGCCGATCAACGGCGTGCTCGAAGCGCGCGAGTCGGAGACGCGCTCGGCAGAGACGCTCTACGAAGACGCGCTCGCGCGTTTCGCGGAAGCCACCGCGCAGACCGAGGCGCAGTTGCATGCCGCCAAGCGCGACGCTTCGCAATTGCGCGACAAGTTCCGCACCGAAGCGGGCGCTCACCGCCAGCAGGTGGTCGACACGACCAACGCCGAGGCGCGGCAGATCATCGGCCAGGCCGACGAACAGCTGGGCCGCGATGTTGCCGAAGCGCGCGAGAAGATCGTGCGCGAGTCCGAATCGCTGGCCCATCTCGCGGCCGAGCGCATTCTCGGGAGGCCGGTCTGATGCGCCGCCTGCTCTTTCTGATGCTCATGATCCTCACGCCTGCGCTTCTCGCGCAGCACGACACCACCGGCGCCAGCGCCGCGCACGGTGCCGAGACCGAAGCGCACAAAACGGCGCATCCGGACGAGGCACCCCACACGGGCGGCGGCGGTCACACCGAGAAGACCTACTTCGGCATCCCCGGCTGGATCCTCAAGGTCGCCAACATGCTGCTCTTCATCGGCGTGCTGACGTACTTCGTCCGCGGCCCGGTGAAGAAAGCGTTCGCCGAGCGCACGCAGGCGATCCAGCACGCGGCCGTCGAAGCGCGTGAGCGTCGCGACAAAGCCGATCGCATGGCCGGCGACATTCAGGCGCGGCTCGCGGCGATCGAAGCGGAGGTTCGGGCCATTCATGCTCGCGCCGAGACGGAAGGCGAGCGCCAGAAGCGTGAGCTGATCGCTGCTGCCGAAGCGGAGTCGCAGAAAATCCTCGCGACGGCGCGCAACGAAGTCGACAACCGACTCAAGCTCGCGCGCACCGAGCTCACCGAATACGCGGGACAGCTCGCCGCCGAGCGTGCCGAAACGATCCTGCGCGAGAAGATCACCGAACAGGACCAGAGCAACCTCTTCCAGGAGAGTTTGCGCGAAGTGGGTGAGGTGCGCTCATGATCCGTCGTTTCGCCCGTCCCTACGCTCGCGCCATCATGGACGCCGCCGGCTCGCCCTCGAAAGCGAATGAGCTGTGCGGAGAGCTGATGCGTTTCGCGTCCGCACTGCGCGGCTCAAGCGACCTGCACGACTTCTACGCGAATCCCGGCGTCGAGCAGTCCGCGAAGCTCGAAGTCACAGCGACGCTTGCGCGGAAGATGAAAGCCAACGAGCTCGCCGCAAAAACGCTCGAAGTGCTGGTCCGCAATCACCGCATCAACGACATCGACGCGATCCTCGAAGCGCTCGCCGCGTACGTCAACAACGCGCTCGGCGTCGCGGTCGCGGAAGTGCGCTCGGCGAAAAGCCTGGCGCCGGAGGAGATCGAGCAGCTCGCCGATACGCTCTCGAAGAAGGTCGGCAAGAAAGTGGAGCTCGACATCCGCACGGACAAGAAGCTGCTGGGCGGCTTCGTCGTGAAGATCGGCAGCGAGATCTGGGACGCCTCGGTCATTGGAAAGATCAACAAATTTCGTGAATCATTGGGCTAGCAGTTAAAGCGCAACGATTCTCAGGGTACATTTCGGAGAACATATGGCTGTCGATTTGAAGGCAGAAGAAATCACAGAGATTATCCGGCAGCAATTAACCGGAATCGGCCGCGGCGTGGACGTCGCGGAGGTCGGCACCATCACCTCCATCGGCGACGGCATCGCGCGCGTCTACGGCCTGGAGCGCGTCATGTCCGGCGAGCTCGTGCAGTTTCCGCACGACGTCACCGGGCTGGCGCTCAACCTCGAGGAAGACAACGTCGGTATCGTTCTCCTCGGCGACTACCAGGCGCTGAAGGAAGGCGACCAGTGCAAGCGCACCGGACGCATCATGTCGGTCCCGGTCGGACCGGCGATGGTCGGTCGTGTCGTCAATGCGCTCGGTGTTCCGATCGACGGCAAAGGCCCGGTCAACACCACCGAGTTCTACCCGATCGAGCGTCTCGCTCCCGGCGTCATCGACCGCAAGCCCGTCAAAGAGCCGCTGCAGACCGGCCTCAAGGCCATCGACGCGATGATTCCGATCGGCCGCGGTCAGCGCGAGCTGATCATCGGCGACCGCCAGACCGGCAAGACCGCCGTCGCGATCGACGCGATCATCAACCAGAAGGGCAAGGACGTCTTCTGCGTCTACGTCGCCATCGGCCAAAAGAAGTCGACGGTTGCGCAGATCGTGAAGACGCTCGAGCAGTACGGCGCGATGGACTACACGATCATCGTCAACGCCTCGGCATCGGAAGCGGCGCCGCTGCAGTACCTCGCTCCGTACGCCGGTTGCGCGCTCGGCGAGTACTTCCTCTACAACGGTCAGCACGCGCTGGTGATCTACGACGATCTGTCGAAGCACGCCGCGTCGTATCGCGAGATCTCGCTGCTGCTCCGCCGCCCGCCGGGCCGCGAGGCGTATCCCGGCGACGTCTTCTATCTCCACTCCCGCCTTCTGGAGCGCGCCTCGAAGCTGAGCGACGCGAAGGGCGGCGGCTCGCTGACGGCGCTGCCGATCATCGAAACGCAGGCCGGCGACGTCTCCGCGTACATCCCGACCAACGTCATCTCGATCACCGACGGTCAGATCTTCCTCGAGACGGACCTCTTCCACTCGGGCGTCCGTCCCGCGATCAACGTCGGTATCTCGGTCTCGCGCGTCGGCGGTTCCGCGCAGGTGCGCTCGATGCGCTCCGTGTCCGGTACGCTCCGTCTCGATCTCGCGCAGTACCGTGAGCTCGCGGCGTTCGCGCAGTTCGGCTCCGACCTCGACAAGACCACGCAGGCGCAGCTCAACCGCGGCAAGCGTCTCGTCGAAGTCCTGAAGCAGGGCCAGTATCAACCGCTGCGCATCGGTCTTCAGACCGCGTCGATCTTCGCCGGCACGAAGGGCTTCTTCGACAGCCTTCGGGTCGAAGCGGTTCGTCCGTTCGAGGCCGCGCTGCACCAGCACCTGATGGACGAGCACGCGCAGCTCGTCGAGAAGCTCGAAACGTCGCCGAAGTTCGACGCCGAGATCGAAGGCGCGATCCGCAAAGCCATCATCGACTTCAAAGAACAGTACGTGAAAGACAACGCCAACGTGTTGGCGGTCTAAAGACCCATGCCGAGCACGATCGACCTCAGACGACGGATCCGCAGCGTGAAAAACACGCAGCAGATCACCAAGGCCATGAAGATGGTCGCCGCGGCGAAGCTGCGCCGCGCGCAGGAGCGGATGATGGCGGCGCGCCCGTACGCGTCCGCGTTGCGCGAAGTTCTCGCCTCCGTCTCCACGCGCGTCGACGTCACCCAGCATCCGCTGCTCGCCGAGCGCGAACAGGAGAAGAAAGTTCTCCTGCTCGTCGTCGCGGCGGATCGCGGACTGGCGGGCGCGTTCAACACGAACGTGATCCGCGGCGCGCAGAACGCCATCAACGAAAAGGGATGGGAGGAAGTGCATCTCGTCCCGATCGGCCGCAAAGCATTCGACTTCTTCAAGCGCCGCACGTATCCGATCCGCCGCCAGCCGGTACACGTGTACCAGGCGCTCTCGCTCGAGACCGCGCGCGACATCGCCAAAGGCGCGGTCGAAGACTTTCTCAGCGGCG
>DASYLL010000264.1:0-17282 GCA_036009605.1 Thermoanaerobaculia bacterium
CACGACGGCGAAGCCTTCGGTTTGCGACCAGCGACGCCCTTTCGAATAACGCTCCAGGACTTCCGCCGGCGGATGGGCGCCGCCACGCGGATGGATCAACCACTGGTAGCCCGTCCACTGACCGGCTCCTTCGAACGTGAGCCAGATGTCTTCGGCCTCTTCCAGGTACGCATCGTTGCCGACCATCCAGAGCGCCTGTCGTTCGAGCATGAGCTTGCGCGCTTTCTGCGCAAGCGTTTCGGCCTCGACGTCATCTTTCGCAGCGGCGGCGTCGAGAAAGAGTCGGGTCTCCTCTTTTACCGAAGCGGCGAACTCCGCGTTTGCTTCAAAGCGTTCCTGCACCGCGTCGTCGTTGAACGAATCGGGAAGTTTGTTGCTCTCGATGAGTGTGCCGAGGCGGGGGCCGTAAGGGCCGATTTGTGCGACGTGGGATCCTTCGTGCAGCAGGACCGCTTCGAGTCCGAACCCCTTGCCGAGGCCGGCGGCGTGCCAAACGCTCGGAGTTGCCATCACGAAGTACGTCAAACCCTTCTCGCCGGAGACGAACGACGTGACTCCGACGGGAATCTCGGAGCCGTCCGGCAACGCGATGGTGCCGCGATGCGGAGTGGCGGTCCACGTCACGCCGTCCGCGGTCGGACTGTTGAGCGCGTTGTCGCTTTTCAAGGTGCAATCCGCACTGAAGAAAATCGCCTGAAAGTTGGAGACGCCGCTGATGCCTGTGATCTCGCGCGACGTGAACCGCCACGCTTCGAGGGCGCGATCGATCCACGCGCGGTCGGTCTCCGGCAGCCTGCAGGTGTGCGGTGTGGGCGCGGACGCGCAGGCCGATGCTGCGAGTGCGGTGATCAGTGCAAGGATCTTCAACATGGATGATCAACGATCCAGTGACTCAGGTGTTCCGGTTGCCAACGCTTGATTCAACACGCGAATCCATGTGCCGTATCCGCGATCGTTGGGATGAAACATGTCACTGTCGAAAAGGGAACGGTCGCGTCGGAAGAGTGGCCCGGTCGTTTCCGCGATCGGCGCGAACACCAGTCCCTGTTTGGCGACTTCCGCCTGGAACATGCGATTGACCTGTCGCGTGCGACAGGAGGCAATGCCGCGCAGCAGCCACGGAATGCGAGGCGGCGATCCCATGTCCGGCGATCCCGTAACGACGATCTTCACGTCAGGATTGGCGGCCTTCAGTCTTTGAACGATCTCGCGCAGGTCGCTTCTCATGGAGCGGATGCTCGTGAGATGAGTGACATCGTTCGCACCGGCGGAGAGGAGCACCAGGTCGGGGCGAAGAACTACGGCGTTCGAAAGCTGGCCTTCGCGAACGTCGTGCATTCGCGCACCCGAGACGCCGAAGTTCGTCATCGTGACCTGGTGGCGCCGGCCGAGCTCTCTTGCCGTGGAGACGGCGATGCCGATTTCGTAGTTCCCCCCGACGCCTGCCGCGGTGCTGTCGCCCAGGACGACGTAAGTCAGTGACGGGCCGGATGTTCCGAACACCGTCGGGTTTCCGATTGAAGCGGCGGCAAGGATCGCCATTGCCGTGATGGAAAGCGAGATCATCATCGTCCGAGCGTGGCGATGCGCGCGGGACGCCGCACAAAGAAGTAGAGCAGCGCGCCGATGATGAATGTGAAGACGATGATGATCACCCAGATCAGACGATCCTGTCCTTCCGGTTCTTTCGTGACCGCTTCAATGAGCATCATGATCCAGAACACGAAGCCGAGCGGGATCAACAGGAGGAGTAACAGACTGAACATGACGTCGGACTTCCTTTGCCTGGTTCATTGTAGGGCGTGCTGCAGGAATCAGCCGGGGCGCACGACGCAATTTATCTCACTGGCCAGTGCAACGCGGCTGGTGGGGCCACGACATTCTCGAATCTCATCGATGAAAAATCGGAGAGCTGCTGCGCCTCTTCGATCGGCGCGAGTGCTCCATTGCTGAAGCGAACGCGATAGAGCGCGCCAAGTTTCGAAAACAGCAGATCGCCGGTCCGATCCCAGTCCGCCCAGTCACTCTTGCCGGGTCCGAAGCAGAGGCCGCCGGAAACGACATAGTGCGCCATCTGATCGCCGGCGAAATCAAATGGCTCCGGAAGGGTCATCGTCAATGTGTATCGGCTCGGCAGGACAGGATGTCGTTTCTCCCGGAACTCGTCGCTGGTGACCATCCAGCCCTCACGGAGGAGGCGCGCCTCCCAGACGGCGTCATTCTGAGCCCAGCTGATTCGCTCCTCGAAAGTACCGACTCGCAACCATTGTGGCAATGCAAAGCCGTCCGGAAGCGAATGGGTGCCGTCGAACGCGATGTGCGTGTCATTTTCGAACAGACCGCCGCCGCCATAGGTGTGCCCTTGCGGCCAGAGCGCCAATGCGGTCAGAAACGGCGGGCGGCTGATTGCGGACCAGGTCGAATAAGGCGGTTTCTGATTCCCTGCGAAGTAAAGAGGCAAATCACCGGACGGGGAGAGGTCGCAACGCCGTTCGTAAATGCGTCCCTTGAACCACTGCCCCATGGCGAATGTGTCGGTCCCGGTATTCCACGAGATCAGCAGCACCTGCTTCGACGGGCCGCGGCGAAAGATCACGCCGAATGGCGCCTCTCGCGCGAGAATCACATGGCCCCGACTCAATACGGCCGATCCTCCGAGCGCAGATACCTCCCGACATAGAGCATCGTGGCTACCCGCCGGAGCAGCGGTTCTCCATGATGAACCCCGGCGGCAAAGTCGCCGCCCGTGCCCCAGTCTTCAGCAGACCGCAGAAAGTCCTTCGTCGATCGTGTCTCCCAGTGACCCTTCTGCGCGCAGTCGAAATAGTTGCCCGCGCACTGCTGCTCGGCCTCGCACTCTTCACGCAGTGCAGTAAGAAAACGAAGGAACGACGTCTCGTCGGTCACTTTCTCGATGAGCTCCATCAATCGGTTCGCCATGAATCCCCCTCGCGACCATTGTAGTGCGCACGGATGAGCCGTCCAGCAATCGGACACATGTTCGTTTCGTGTGCTTCATTCGCATCGGTCGTGTCTCGTAACTATCTACAATTAAAAGTGTTAGTCATCGTGACGACATGGCATCCGACGCGCAATTGAACTGAGTCACAGAGAGGGTTAGCACGATGCGATTCATTGTTCACACCGTTCCCCATCCCACTGGTGACCATCCCCGCCTGGAAGAGCTCTGCGACTCGTTGCTCGAAATGCTCAATTGCGACAATCCGCTCGATCTTTGCGACGGATTCGTTCTCGAGAACGTCATCGCGAAAT
Organism: Thermoanaerobaculia bacterium; assembly: GCA_036009605.1. GTDB lineage: Bacteria > Acidobacteriota > Thermoanaerobaculia > Gp7-AA8 > Gp7-AA8 > QHVT01. The sequence continues at coordinate 3,274 of DASYLL010000264.1, forward strand.
CCGTCAGCGATCGAAACCTGCTGACGATCGACGATCGTCTGCCGTTCACGAGTCCCGCAGCCTGGTTTTCGGAGGCGTGATCATGATCAGCTGGAATCCGGAAGCGACTCGATCCAATCACATGTACCGCTGCGCGTACTGCAACTCGATCACGACCGCGACCCAAAAGACAGTGGGCCGGCGCGTCCATGAATCGCTCGCGAACGCGCAACTCGTGATCGCCTATGACTGCGGAGAATGCGGCAGTACGACCTGCTTCGCCGGCAGCCGTCAGATTCCGTCCGTACCGCTGTACCCGTACTGCCACCCGCTCCTCGCGCAAGACGCGAACGCCAGAATCCCGGTCCACCCATTCGCCCGCTGAATCGGGAGCGCACGCTCTAAAATGCCGGTCGCTTGATTCTCGAAATCGCCGGACTCGCACTGCTGCTGTTCGTGGCCGCCTTCCTGATCGTTCCGATGATCCGGAGCCGTGACCGACAGGCTACGCAGAAGGAATGGCCTCGCGTCCGCGGCAAAGTCACGGCGCAGCGCGTGCGCATGGAAGGCAACACCGGCTTTCCTGAGTATTGCGTGAGCTATCGAATCGACGGCCGGAACTACGAGGGCTATGCCGGATCCGCGGATCGACTCGGACATACGCACTATGACCTCGACTACGGCGTCAGGAGTGCGGTCGACGCGAAGATGGCGCGCAGACCGGTCGGCTCACACATCGACGTCAAGGTGAATCCGGCCGATCCTGCCGAGGCCTATATCGTGGAGCGGGAGTTGCCGGCGCGCATGATTGTGTATGTCGTCGGCGCGATCTTTCTGCTGTTCTTTCTTTTGTTCGCGGCGCTGGCGTTCGGGTTCATCTGAATCTCGACGGGCTTGTCGACCTGCGCGCAATTCCGCCTCCTCGGCTCACTCGAGGACCAGTCTGCGTGCGGATCGAACAAGCCCGTGAGGGATCGTCCCTGGGGCTCGTCAAAAATCGACGACGAAGTAGATGACTTCTGCGGCGCCGCTGGCATCGAGTGCCGGTTGCGTTCTGACCTTGAGAGTCCACCGCTTCTCCGCCGCGAGATACAGAAGGCGAAGCATCGCGTCGTAATTCGGATGCGTTCTCGGCACGAAGTAGTACCCATTGGTCGGGTTCATGGCGGTGGAGCCGCCGGTGAGACTGAAGTAGGTTCGGTTGGGCTCCGGATAGAGTCGCTTGACAGCGCCGGAGTTCTGCTCGAAGCCGGGGTTCGGTTGGGCGTGGAGGTTGGACGTCATCAGGAAGCAGAGTGCCAGAGCGATCACGATGGGGACGGCGAGACGTTTCATGTTTCTTCTCCTCACAAAGTTTTTGCGGACCGTGGTCCAATCGCCATGGACGGACGCGAGATTGCGATTCCGCGCGCCAGCCCGCGTGCAGTACCATCGCCGGAAACAAGCGATCGAGGTGGCGGTATGAAGACGACGCGCGTAGAAGCGTTCAGCGACGGTGTGATCGCCATCCTGATCACGATCATGGTTCTCGAGCTGAAGGTTCCTCATGGAAGCGACTGGACGTCCGTTCGACAGACCGTCTTCACACTCGTGCTCTATCTATTGAGCTTCGTCTACCTCGGCATTTACTGGTCGAACCATCACCACATGTTTCACGCCTGCAAGCACGTCAGCGGAAGTATTCTCTGGGCCAATCTCCATCTCATGTTCTGGCTTTCGCTGGTGCCGTTCATGACGACGTGGATGGGTGAGAGCCATTTCGCATCGCTTCCGACGGCGCTCTATGGCGTGGTCCTGCTGGCAGCGGCGGCGGCTTATACGCTTCTTCAGGCGCGGATCATCGCCGTCGAGGGCGCCGGATCGCAATTGGCGAAAGCTGTAGGCGCGGATATCAAAGGCAAGGTCTCAATCGTTTTGTACCTTGCGGGGATTTTCCTTGCCTTCGTTCATCCGCTGATCGCAGATGCTCTCTATGTGACAGTCGCTCTGATCTGGCTCGTTCCTGACAGACGGATCGAATCCCAGCTCGCCGCTACTCCGTAGCGCCAGCCCGGACGAACAGCGGACACTCGAGGTGCCGGCGATTCGCCGGATCACCCCACGCACGCGCGAGATCCGGCGCAATTTGATCGATTGCGCGCGTTCCCCGCTCCTGCAAATAGCGCTGCGACGCGGACCACGTGTCGAGGAACGCCAGCAGTTCGCGCAGATTCCACTCGGCGGTCATCGTGAAGGTCGGGGCTGTGATTTCGTCGAATGGAAAGGGGATTGTCGCGTAACGGTCGTGTACGTATTGAATGCGCTCCGGCCAGAAGCCGGCCAGCACGTTTTCCTGAAAGTGATGCACGATCGGATCGTTGAATGAACGCTCATAGGCATCGGCGAAATCGCGCGGTCCATAAGAAAACAGCGCAATGACGGCGCGTTTCTTTCCGACGCGTTGTACTTCGCGATAGAAGCCGTCGAGATCAAACCAGTGGGCTGCGGCTCCGGCGGTGACGAGATCTACTGTGGCGGTATGCAGAGATCCGCGATCGGCCGCTTCGTTGCGATACTCGACGCGCTCATGGCGTACGGCGCGTGCGAGTTGGTCGCTGCTGGCATCGGTGGCAACGACGCGGTCGAAGTGGTCTGCGAGCGCAACGGCAACTTGGCCATTGCCTGTGCCCGCATCCCAGGCCAGCGCGCGAGCGGGCGTCACGGACGCAAGCCAGGAGAACAGCTCTTCCGGATAACGCGGACGGTGTTGCGCATACGCGTCCGCGTGTCCGGAGAAATGGTCTTCGTAGGTCACTTCGCGCGCTGTTTGCCGCGGAACGTGAGGGTTTCGCCCGGCTTCATCTCATGGAACGGAATCTTCAGTGTCTTGAGCGCGGCGGCGAAACTATCCGAGTTTGGCGTCATTCCGGGGGCGGTGGCGAAGTGATGCGGCACGGCCAGTTTTGTGCGAACGGATTGTGCCGCTCGCGCAGCCATCTTCGGTTCCATTCCATAGTGACCGCCGATGTTGAGCAGCGCGAGATCGATCGAGTACGTTTCACCGATGGTCTCCATGTCTTTGAAGTAGGCAGTATCTCCGGTGTGATAGATCGTCGGTCCGTCCCTGACGATCACGACGAAGCCCGCGGGATTGCCGCCATAGACGCGTTCAGGCTCATTGGCGGCGGCGTTGGGATTGAAGACGCTGCTCGAATGAACGGCCGAGGTCATGGCGACGGTGACCTCGCCGTCGGCGATCTGAATTTCGCCGCCGATGCCCATGATGGCATCGGTCTGTGCCTGTTCTGCAGGGAAGCCGACGAGCTTTACGAGATTGGCCGCCAGCTCAGGATTGCAGATCAACACGGCCTTCGTTTGTTTCGCGATCTCGACGGCTTCGCCGAGGTGATCGCGATGGCCATGGGTGAGCAAGATGTAGTCGGCTTTCGGAATCGCCGACAGCGCATCCTTGCCATCCTTCCCGTCGGGATTCACGGGGTTTTTGATCCATGGATCGATCAACAGCACCTTGCCCTTCGGGGTGGTGATCGAAAAGGCAGCATGTCCGAACCATTTGACCTTTGTTTCCTGCGCGGCAATGGGCAACGTGACGGCCAGCGCCGCCATAAGGATCAGTTGTTTCATTGTGTTTTCCTCGAGGAAGTTGTCGCGACGCGAACCTTCCAACCTTCCAGCGGCGTGTCCTTCAGATTCAGATTCGACGTCAGATAGTAGAGCCGCTTCGTTGCCGCACCGTTGCTGCCGGCGAAGCGCTGCTGCAGGTAATACGGCGGGATGATTTGATAGTAGAGCGTGGCGCGCACACTCACGTTCGCGGGATTCACGTCGGGCGGCAGCGTGATCTTGTACGTCACGGTATCGGTGCCTTTGTGATTCCGATAGTCGGGATCCTTTGCCGCGTTGCCCTTTGGATACGTCCCGATGAGGAATTCGCCATTGAGCGATTTGTCAGGGCCCTCTTCGGTCCATCCGAGGGGGAGGAGACGATTATCTTTGACCTCCTCGTCGCGGCGGATGAACGAAGTGGTGAAATTGCCGTCCGCGTCTTTCGTCAGCTCTTCATAGATCTGCACCTGATCGTCGGACGTGATGACTTCGTGGTGGCGCTGGTATGCGTTCTTCTCGAAGAACTCCGTCGCGAGCGGACGACCTTCGGCGTCGACGATGACGCCGACTCCATTCGTACGGCCGGAGCTCCAGACGATGCGCTCGCGTTCGTCCTGGTTTTCGACGACGATCATCTCGATGAACAGACGACGGAAGCCGACGCCGCTCGGGAAGCGATGGCCGGCGAGGTTCGTCACGGTGACATTCGACGTGAGATTCGAGCCATCGAGTTTCATATCGGCCGCGATGGTTGCGCTGCCGGTCTGCGCCTGTCGCACGAGATTCTGGATCGTGCGGTCGAGCGCGTCGGAGCGGCCGGTCATGTAGTCGACCTTGCGCACGCCGAGGATGTCGTTGAACTGATTGAAGATCTCGAGGAGGAAGCCGTTCATACCGAGAAGCTCGTGGCGCGCGTACCCCGACTCGCGGAAACGCACGCGAATGTCTTCGAGCGGCGCGCGATGTTCGGAGGCGGGATACGAATCGTCCTGCACGATCGCGATCCTGGTTTGAATCGGCGAGACAAGCAGCTTGTCGCTCGGGCTGACGTAGTCGCGCGGCATATGGCAGTCCTGACACGACTTCGCATTCGGTCCCGGTTTGCCGAACTCGTTCTGATACGTGCTATTGAGCCATTCGAGATACGTGGTTTGTTCGAGCGAGTGCTCGCCAGGCTTGTCACTATCGACTACAGGCAAATTGATGGTGTGACAGTGGCCGCACATCCGTGAGCTCTTGATGTACTCGTTGTACTTCGGCTTGATGCCGAGGGCGTTGTCCATCGGGACTGTGACGATCTCGTCGTCCTTGAACGGGCCGAACAGCTCGTTCGCGGGTCCGGTTTGAAAGAGGCCGGTGATCGAGTGCTCGAGGAAATACTCGAGCGGACTCTTTTTGAAATCGGGCGGGATGACATCGCGGCGGATGTGATGGCACGACGCGCAGCTGATGCCGTCGCGTGCGAGCGCGCCGTACTTCGCGCCGGGCATGCTGCCCGTGGCGAGAACGTAGTCCATGACGAAGTTCTGTCCCGGATGATCGATGTCGAACTGCCGCTTGCCCATGACGCCGTGGCAGCGGAAGCAGGTATTGATCACGGTCTCGCGCAACGCCTTGCGTTTTGCTTCGTCGGGAATCGTGTCGATGTACGAGAGCTCGCTGTCGAGCTGTGCGTAGAAAATCGGATCGCGCCCGGCCAGTCCCATCGGCGACCAGCGCCATTCCGTGTACTCCGAAACATTGACGCCGCCTCCGTCGGGGAGCGGCAGAAACATCGTCGGACCGAACACGCCGTTCGCGGCGCTGTGGCACGTCAGGCATTGATTCGACGTGAGGAACATCTGCGGCGCTTTCGGCGTCGAGGGGACGTCGTCCCACGTCTCGTTCGGAATGCGCTGAACTTCGTTCGCCAGGACGGGAAGGATGGAGCGGAAGGTCTGCAGGAACTCCGGATTCGGCGCAATGATCGGCGCGAGCGGCGTCAGCCCCTGTGGCTCGGCACTGTGACGTTCGTTGTCCGCGCGTGGGTCGTCACGCCACGTATCGTCGACGCGAAACGTGAGGAAGTCGCCCGGAAAGCCTTTGATGTTGTTGAGCGAGGAGAAGGTCATTTCCTTCTCGGCCGATGCATGGCAGCGGACGCAGTAAAGGCCGAAGCCGGCGTTCGGATAGGAGAAGGGATATTGCTGCCGGTCCGGCACCATTCCTTTGTAGATCTCCGCCCAGAACCAGCCGTCCTTCGAGCCTTTCGAATCGCGGATCATGATCGTCCAGTCGGTGATCGGAGGGGGAGGCGTGTTCTCGTAGCGCGCGGCGGGCGACTTGATCCCTTCCTTGATGATCATCGCGCCGTCGGGAATCACGCCTTTGCGGCCGTTCACGAGCCAGCGGATGACGGCCGGTGAGTAGTAGATGCGCGCGGCTTTGTGTGTGCCGTAGTAGACGTTGTTGATCCACGGCCCGGTGTCGCGAATGCCTTTGTCGACACACCACTTCGTGTACTTGCCGCCCTGCAAATAGTCGAGCAACAGCTCTTCGTAGTCGCCGAGCTTTTCCGGAGGAATGCTGCTCGGACGCGGGAGATTCGCTTCGGGACCGCGGCCTTTGCAGTCGGCGGCGCCGCGCCACGCGAACGCGAGGATGGACAGAGCGACGAGCAACCGGGCAGTGCGCACGTGGACCTCCCTACCGCGGTGAGGGTAGCGGCAAGTGGAGGTTACTGTCGAGGTTTGGAGTGCCGCGCTCCAAACTGCTCACCGCTGCGGCGTGATGACCGTGAACTGGTTCGTTTCGTTGTTCGTGAGCGACACCAAACCCCAGACCGTAGCCGAAAAAGGCGGATCGCCGAACGTGATCGCCGTGATCTCGATGCGAACGCGCTCGTGTCCCGAGGCGCGGACGGCGTCGGAGATCTCGGATTGAGCGGAATGTCATTCACTGCCGCGTTGCCTCCCAGCGGAAGGATCCACGTCTCGATCATCGTGCCGCCGGATGACGGAAAGACCGTGACCCGTGCTGCCTGCGCCGAATCGCCATAGACGCGAAGGCGCACGCGATAGCGAAGATCGGTTGGAACATCCAGCAGACGCTGCATGGATGCGAAGTCGGTCTCGACGTTGACGACCGGTATCCCGTCACTCGCGCGATGAAACGCTATGTCATCGCACCAATGAAGCAGCCGATGGGCGGCCTCGCGACGCTTGCAATCGCCCACGATGGCGGGTTGTGGGTCGGCGCCACGGCTGGCCTCGCGTACTTCGATCCGCGCTCCGAGACAGCACGTGCCGCGTTGTACGAAAACGGCGATGCGGTCGAATCGCAGATCTCGAGCATCGTTCACGACTCGCGCGGTGTGTTGTGGGTCGCGACACAGACCGGCCTTGCCATGCGGCCGGCGGGCGCTTCGCGCTTCCGCAAGTTCACGCGTGAACAAAACACCGGCGGCACGCTCTCCTCGAACGCGATCATCGGATTGCACGTCGATCGCCGTGATCGCGTGTGGGTCGGCACCGCGACCGGGCTCGATCGTCTGATCGCATTCGACGGCCAGCGTGCGACGTTCGAGGCGATTGCACCGCGCATCGGACGCGACGGCGAGCGGGGAGAGAATCTCGTCGAGGACGCGAGTGGACGGATCTGGATCGATGGCGAAACGATGTTCGATCCCGACACGCTGCAATGGCGCGACTTCGCGCCTTCCGAAGGCGCGGGACGCGTGATCTGGCGCGGTGCGGCGGCACGATTGCGGTCGGGACAGCTGATGTTCGGCGGTCCCGATGGATTGCTCGTCGCGGATCCCGTAGCGACGAAGCCGTGGATCTTACGAGCCGCCCGTCGCGATCAGCGCGGTGCGCGTCGATGACGTGCTGCGCAACCTTGCGGACGACGTCGCGCTGTCGCTCGATCCCGACAATCAGAGCTTCGCGGTCGAGTTCACCGCGCTCGATTTCTCGGCGCCGGAGCGCAATCGTTACGAGCACCGCCTGACGGGATTCGAATCGAAGTGGATCGCGACCGATGCATCGCGGCGCGTTGCCGCGTACACGGCGATTCCGCCGGGCGACTATCTGCTCGAGATTCGCGGCTCGAATCGCACCGGCAAGTGGTCGACGCACACGATCCGGATGCCGGTCGTCATCCATCCCGCATTGCACCAGACGCTGTCGTTCAAACTTGCGCTCGTCGCATTGATCCTCGGATTGTTGTACGCGTTGTACCTCGCGCGTGTGCGCTATCTCGAAGCGCGGCGGAACGAGCTCGAACAGATCGTTCGCGCGCGCACCGCGGAGCTCGATCGCGCCGCGCGCACAGACTTCCTCACTGAGCTGTCGAATCGGCGCGATCTGCTCGAGCATGCCGAGGCGGCGCAGAGGAGCGGCGAGGCTTACTCGGTCGTGCTCGCGGACATCGACAATTTCAAACGGATCAACGACGAGCTCGGACATGACGCCGGCGATTCGGCATTGCTGCACGTTGCGCAATGTTTCTCCGCGCACACGCGGCGCAATGACGTCGCGGCGCGCTGGGGCGGGGAAGAGTTTCTGCTGCTCCTGCCCGCGACCGATGATGAGATGGCGATGCTCGTCGCGGAGCGTACGCGGCAGGCGTTGTCGTCGAGCTGGTTGTGGGAAGGCCGCTCGCGATTCGTGACGATGACGTTCGGCGTCGCGACCGCGCACGCGAATGAATCGATTGATGATGTGATCCGTCGCGCCGACGAAGCATTGTTCCGCGCGAAGCGCGATGGGAAGAATCGCGTTTATCGCGCTCTCGCGGCAACGTGATGTGAGTTGACCCGGCTTATTCCTCGATCGTCGTCATTGCCGGACAATAAAAGATCAAAATACTTGCAGAAACACCAAAATTGGTGAGTGCTGTGGACTGCAAATCACTACTGTGCTCCCATACGCATTGTAAATAATGGCGAAAATATTAATTGTGGACGACGAGCCGAGCGCGCGTGAGGTTCTGCACGACATGCTGCTTCCGGAAGGTCATACGGTCGCTCAGGCAGCATCGGCCTTTGAGGCGATCGATCTCGCCCGCACGTTCCGTCCCGATGTAATCGTCACCGACGTCATGATGCCGGGTATGGACGGATTCGAGCTCTGTCGCCATCTTCGGGACGAAGAGGCAACGCATTCGACGCCGATCATCGTCGTAACGGCCCTCGGCTCGCGCGAAGACATGGCCCGCGCTCTCGATGTCGGCGCCACCGATTTCATCGCCAAACCTGTGAACGGAATCGAGGTCCGTGCGCGAATCCGGTCAATGGTCAGAGTCGGGCGCGAGCACAAGACGCTGTTGCAGATGATCGAGCTCCGAAACGTTCTCGCGAACATGATCATTCACGACCTGCGCAACCCGCTGCAGGTGATCTCGTTCTCGACCGAGGTTCTGAGCCGCATGTTGCCCGATTCCCCGGCGGCATTGAACCGCATACGGACGCAGACCGTGCGATTGCAGGGGATGATCGACGACCTTCTTGTCGTTGCCAGGAGCGAGGCCGGCGTTCTGGTTGCGCGACCGGTCGAGGTCGAAGCGCAAACACTCGTGGATCTCGTGGTCGAAGACTGCAGACCGACGGCCCAGGCAGCGGGAGTGGCTCTGCTCGTGGACGTCACGTCCGATCGGCCACTATCCGTTGATGCGCTGCTGATGCGACGCTGCCTCGAGAATCTCGTGCTCAACGCGATCAAGTTCAGTCCGTCCGGCACCATCGTCACGGTCGTGCTGATTCAGAGCTCCGGGGGCATTCGCATCGACGTCCTCGATGAGGGTCCCGGGATTCCGGAAGCACTGCGCGAGTCGATCTTCGAGCGGTTCGCCACGGTGGAGCGAGAGGACGTCCGAGTGTCGCAAACCGGTCTTGGGCTGGCCTTCTGTCGCATGGCCGTTCAGGCGCACGGGGGCACGATTGCCGTTCTGCCGCGCGAGCCAGCCGGCAGTATCTTCCGCGTCTCGCTTCCTTCGATCACTCCGCCGGCCGGTTGAGGAATCGCTCGATCACGTCCCGGAGTGTTTTGAACGAAACTGGTTTCGTGACGTAGTCGTTCGCCCCCGCGTGCAGGCAGCGGTCGCGGTCACCGGTCATCGCCAGGGCTGTGAGCGCGATGATCGGAACCCTTCCGGGGAGTCCATCCTCCCGCCGTATCTGCCTGGTTGCTTCGAGTCCGTCCATCAGCGGCATCTGCACGTCCATGAGAATGAGATCGGGGCGATGGTCACGCGCAGCGGCCACGGCCGCGACTCCATCGCGAACGACGATGGTCCTCACCGGCAGCGATCCGAGGTAGCTTTCCATGACATCGATGTTGGCCTGATTGTCTTCCGCGAGCAGAACCAGGGGCTGGGTCTCTCTCTTCGATCTTCCCGGCAGCGACAGGAATCGTCCCAGCGCCGCCTCGAGCCGGTCCCGGCTGATGGGCTTGAGCAGATAGGCGGAGGCACCCTCCTGCGCTCCTCGCGCGGAGTCGTCGACGACCGACACGATGACGACTGGAACGCGCACCGTGCGGGGATCCGCCTTGAGGGCAGCCAGCATCTGCCAGCCGTTCGTCGTCTGGAAAAGAATGTCGAGAATGACGACCGAAGGATTCAATCGCACCACGAGCTCGACGGGGTCCTCCGACCCATCCGAAAAAACGGTCGACAAACCGAGCTCGCCTGCATAGCGCGCGATCTGTTCCGCGGCGATCGGATCGTCATCGACGATCAGCATCGGGCCCTCGACGGAACGGTGAGCCGAATGCTCGACGACAGGCAGTTGCGTGCGGGGAATGACGTCGTCCGCCTGCCGCCACGGCAGGGTGACGGTGAATCGGCTTCCTTTGCCCGGAACGCTTTCGACGTCGACGCTGCCGCCATGAATCTGCGCGAAGCGCCGCACCAGGGAAAGACCGAGACCGGTTCCGGCAAACTGCCTGGTGTAGCCGCTGTCGGCTTGAAAGAACGGCGTGAAAAGACGCGGGATCTGCGATGCCTCGATTCCGATGCCGGTGTCCCAGACCGCGAACCAGACCTCGTTCGAGTGGGCGTTACCTCGAATCTCGAGTCCGACATTCCCTTCGTCCGGAGTGAACTTCACGGCATTCGAGAGGAGGTTCACCAGGATCTGCTTGAGCCGCCGCTCGTCGACATCGATGGTCACGATTGCCGGATCGATGTCGTGGGTCAGGTGAAGCTTCTTCCGAAAGGCCATTTCGCGAACCATGACCAGACTCGCCTGGACTACGGCGCGCACGTTCACTGCCTGCACCTGGATGTCGATCTTCCCGGCCTCCACTTTGGACAGGTCGAGAATGTCGTTGATCAACTCGAGCAGATGCGTCCCGCTTTCGGTGATCACCACGAGTGAGCGCTCCTGCCGGGGATTGAGCGGTCCGTGGATTCCTTCGCGCAGAACCTCCGCCATTCCCAGGATGGCGTTCAGCGGTGTTCGAAGCTCGTGACTCATATTGGCCAGAAACTCGTCTTTCAGACGGGCTCCCGACTCCAGCTCGAGATTCGTGGCGGCCAGTTCGCGCGTGCGTTCCTGAAGCGCCTCCTGAACGCGCAAGCGTTCGTTTCCTTCTTTCTCCAACTGTTCGGTTCGCAGGCGTACGCGCGCCTCCAGCCCGGCATTCAGGAGGCGCACCTCTTCCTCGGCGCGGGCCCGCTCCTCGACTTCCCTCTGCGCGTCGGCGATCAATTGGGCATTGTCGATCGCGATGGAGCCGAGTTGCGCGAGGCGTGTCAGCAGTTCGACCTGTTCGCCGGAGACGCGCTTGACCGGGTTTTCCTCGACGACCCCAAGGACGCCGCGAACCTCACCGCCTGAGAGAATCGGGATTCCCGCCGCGGCGTGCATTCCGGATACGGCAGGAGTCACCGAAGTCCAGTTCGCGAGGTCCTCGACTACGGTCGTTTCCTTCGTCTGGTGAACCGTCCCGATGATTCCCTGTGCATCGTCGATCTCCCATCCCACGTAGGGCGCCGAGATGCCCGTCGCCGCGACAACCCGCATGACGCCCGTCTCCCGGTCGCGCAACTCGACGAACGAGCCTGCCGCACCCGTGAGCGTCGCCGCACGCACTGCAATCATCTCCAGGGTCTGCGCGACGTCGTGGTGCGAGAGCAGCGTCACCGCTGTCTCGTTCACCGCGGCCAGCAGATCGGCATACCGTTGCCGCGCCATTTCCTGTTTGCGGCGCTCTCCGACGTCGAGCCCGATGGCAAACAGGAAATCGATTTTTCCCGTCTCGGAGAGAACGGGTCGGGCGCGCCACTCCACGAGGATCTCCCGCCCGTCCACGGTTTGAATCGGAACCTCCACGCCGACGGCCTCCAGCGACTCCACGACGACGCGCAGGATCCTGCCGGCTTCGTCGCGATGCCCCGGCGGGATGATCGTTTCGATGCACTTGCGGTCGAGCAGCTCCTCGCGCCTGTAGCCGAGCGCATCGAGCAGCGCATCATTGACCGCCACGAAACGACCTTGTGCATCGAGAGCGAGGAAGAATGCCGGCGATTCATTGACCAGCGTGCGGTTGAACTCCGTCTCCTGCTTCAGGCGAAACTCGGCGCGTTTCTGCTCCGTGATCTCGCGGGTCGCTCCCACGATGCGCGTGGCGACTCCGGACGAGTCACGATCGACGACGCGTTGGGCAACGGCCGCCCACACCACGCGGCCGGACGGCGTGACGTTGCGAAACTCCAGCTCCAGACGGTTCTCGGGGCCGCCGATGATCTTCTGGAATCCAGCCACCACGAGATCCTTGTCTTCCGGATGAGCGAGAGCCGAGAGCTCTTCGAGTGAATTGGTGCGCTTGTCCTTCGGGAGGTCGAACATCTCCACAAAGCGCTCGTCGAAGCGCATCGTCGACGACGGGATGTCGATGTCCCAGGCCGCGACCCCCGAGACGTCGAGTGCGGCGGACAGACGCCATTCGCTTTCACGAAGATCGCGTTCCGCGCGCAGCCGGTCGGTGATGTCGCGAAGGATCACCGAGAAGAGCTTGCGTCCTCCGAGGCTGTCATGAGAGATCGAGGCCTCGATCGGAAACTCCCTGCCCGTGGCGTCGAGGCCATAGATGGCGCCGGGGCGACCCATCGCGAGCGGTGTCTGATTCATCGTGCCGAACCGCTGCACGTGATCGCTGTGCTGGTCGCGGAATCGTTCGGGGACGAGCATCGACAGAGGCCGTCCCGTGACCTCTTCCGCTGTATAGCCGAACATCGTTTCTGCCGCCCGGTTGAACATGACGATGTTCTGGTGCTCGTCGGCCGTGATGATCGAGTCCATGGCTGTGGCGAAGATGCTCTGCAAACGCGCTTCGCTCTCGCGCACCTGCGCCTCGGCACGATGATGCATGCTCGCGTCCGTGGTCGTGGCCACGCAGCCGGTAATCCGGCCGTCTGCACCGACCAGCGGAGACGCTGACATCAGCCACCAGTTCTGTTTCCCGCCAGACCGTTCAACCAGGACCTCGCGACGCGTCACCACCCCGTCGCCGCAGGACGTCGTCATGGTCGCAATGGAGGCGCGCGCCTCGCCGTCGAAGTGATCCAGGAGCGGAGTCCCTACGACTTCGACCGCCGGCTTCCCGAGCATTTCGATCGCGCGGCTGTTCATGAATGTGACGGTTCCACGTTCGTCGAGCATCCAAATGCCGTCCGCAGTGGCCTCGATGATCGTTCGATAGAGGCGCTCCTTTTCTCCGCGCACGCGCAACATCGCATTGAACGAGGCGGCGAGCTCCGCGATCTCGGCCGGGCCCTGCTCGGGAAGCGTTTCCTCGTACTCGGGATTCATGAGCGCACGCGTGCGCTCGGCCAAAGCCACGATTGGCAGCTCGATGCGCCGCGCCACGAAGTGGCTCAGCACCAGAAACAGCGCAAAGACGCCGACGAGAATCGCGCCCTGCACCGCAATGAATCGCCGCGCCGGGGCAAAGACCACCGTCGCAGGAACGCTCACCATGACATGCCAGTTCTGGCCGGAAACCGGTGCGATCGCGAGGACGCGATCCACGCCGTCCAGGCCGCGCGCGCGAACTGTCGCCGGCTTTGTGCCTGCGATCAGCTGCTGTATGGGCCGATCCAGCGCTGGATGTTTTCCCGCCCACTGTTCATGAGCTCCGCTCCGGGTGAGGATCGTGCCCTTCTGATCGATGAGCGTAGTCGCGCTCTCAGGAGTCCTCGTCGCGGTCAATAGCAAATCCTGAAATGAAGTCAGACGGACGACCGCCACGAGAATCGACGTCAGGACTCCCTGGTCATTGCGAACGGGCTCGGCGTGGAACACCACCCAGTCATTGAGAATCGGACTGCGCTCGGCACCGCTCACCGCCCGTCGCTGGCTGCGTAAGACCCGCTGGAACCACTCCTGCCGCGCAACCGAGGTGCCAGGGGCCCAGGGCATTGCCGAACAGATGGGAGCTCCC
>DASYLL010000265.1:0-3073 GCA_036009605.1 Thermoanaerobaculia bacterium
CGCGCTGATCTTGGGCTCGAACGGCCTGGCCATGAACGGCAGCTTCGCTTCGAGAATGGCCTGGTCGTCCGTGACCTCCATTGTTCCCTCCACCGAGAACCCTTTCGCTTTCCCCTTGAAGGTCAGCGTGTCGCCGCTCCAACTGTGCTGGACATCGTCGGCCTGACCGCCGAACTGGTTCAGCAGCGCGGTCAGCTTCTCGTCGATGACTTTGCGTGCTTTCTCTTTCGTCGTGTGATGTGGAATTGCGATGCGCATCTTCTTCCTCCGCTTCGATGACTGCTGTGCGCGTGGCGTGCCTGGCACTCGTTGACGGTTGTGGTGTGCCGAGGGATACTCGGCGTGGGACTTCCGCAGGGTCGCACCCCCATGCTATCGAAAGTATGGAGCGCCGCCACCCTCGGAATTGAAGCAGTTCGCATCATCATCGAAGTCGACGCGCGGCACGGCGAGCAGCCGGGCTTCGCGCTGGTTGGCTTGCCGGATTCCGCGGTGCGCGAGTCGTACGCGCGCGTTCGCGCGGCGATCATCAACTGCGGTTTCTCGTTTCCTGTTCGCCGGATCACGGTGAATCTCGCGCCGGCCGACGTGCGCAAAGAAGGGTCGAGCTTCGACCTGCCGATCGCGATCGGCATCCTGCACGCGCTCGAGCTGCTGCGCGAAGAGGATGTCGCTGGTCGTGTGTTCGTCGGCGAGTTGTCGCTCGACGGTACCGTGACCGCGGTACGCGGGACGCTCGCCATTTCCGCGGCGCTCGCGAATGACAGTTCCGTGCGCGAGCTGATCGTGCCCGCGGCGAATGCAAATGAAGCGGCGGCGGTCGAGCGATTGCGTGTCATCGGCGTGCCACATCTGCTGGCGTTGCTGCCGCATCTGCGCGGCGAGCGTGTACTCGCGCCCGCGATCTCGACGTCGAACGGCGAACCTATCGTCGATGCCGCGGACTTCGCGGAAGTGCGCGGACAGACGCAGGCGAAACGTGCGCTCGAAGTCACGGCTGCGGGCGGTCACAACGTGATGATGATCGGCCCGCCGGGATCGGGAAAGACGATGCTCGCGAAACGCCTCGCGACGATCCTGCCGCGGATGACGCAGGACGAGGCGCTCATCACGACGAAGATTCATTCGGTCGCGGGTGTCCTGCCGGTCGGAAGCGGAT
Source organism: Thermoanaerobaculia bacterium (assembly GCA_036009605.1). Classification (GTDB taxonomy): domain Bacteria; phylum Acidobacteriota; class Thermoanaerobaculia; order Gp7-AA8; family Gp7-AA8; genus QHVT01. The sequence continues at coordinate 1,160 of DASYLL010000265.1, forward strand.
TGTTGATGCGCCGACCATTCCGCTCGCCGCATCACACGATCTCGACCGCGGGAATGGCGGGTGGCAGCACGCCGCCGCGGCCGGGTGAAGTCAGCCTCGCGCATAACGGCGTGCTGTTCCTCGATGAGCTGCCGGAGTTTCGTCGCGAGACGCTCGAAGTGATGCGACAGCCGATCGAAGACGGCGCGGTCACGATCGCTCGCGCGGCTCGCACCGTTGCGTACCCGGCGCGTTTCACTTTGGCTGCCGCCTTGAACCCGTGTCCTTGCGGCTATTTCAACCACGGTCGACGTGAATGCATCTGCACCCATCACGAGATCGTGCGTTACCTCGCGAAGATCTCAGGACCGCTGCTCGATCGCATCGATCTTCAGGTCGAAGTCGCGGCGCTGACGACGGAAGAGATCACATCGATCGAGCCCGCAGAATCGAGTGCGTCGATCCGTGAACGCGTCGAGGCCGCGCGTCAGATCCAGCGCGATCGCTATCGTCGCGCGAGCATCCAATGCAACGCCGAAATGACGACGCGCCACATGCGTCGCGCGTGCGAGCTCGATCCGTCATCGCGCAAGCTCCTCGTCACCGCGATCGAGCGACTCGGGCTCTCCGCGCGTGCACACGATCGCATTCTGAAAGTCGCGAGAACGATTGCGGATCTCGCGGGGGAGGAGCATTTGAACGCCGCACACGTGGCGGAGGCGGTGCAGTACCGGGCGCTGGATCGAGCGTACTTTCGATGACGGCCGGGGTCATTGATAGCTGGCGGTCAAAGAAACACCGGCCGCGGCAGAATAACCTTGCAGAGTGACATACCAGTCGCCGGCGATGACGTCATCGAGGTCGTAAATGCCACGGGTAATCGTCACTGTCTCGCTGTTGCTGGCTCCGGTAGAACGATGATCGTACGAACTTACCGTCGGCTGCGAGCCCCGCTTCACATAGAGATCGACGTCGCCGGTGCCGCCTGTGCTCGAGATCGTCAGCCTCGCCCGGCCGGCGGGTCCCGGACTGCCGGAATGAACGTCTGGTCAGTCGAGCCGTTGTCAACGACCGAAGCGTACGCCACGATGGCCCGATCCGAAGTAAAAGAAGCCCATGCTTCGGACAGGTCCGCTCCGGCCGGGATCGCCGTTCCAAACGTTCGGATATCGCCGGGCGCGATGACGGCGTAAGGAGGCATCGTGATCGTCTTTGCCGCCCCGACGAGCGCGTTATTTCGGTCGTACGCCCGCCAGACCACATTCGCAGTAAGGTTGGTGGGGTTCTGCACGCCGATGTTCGTGCGACTTGCCGGAGTTGTGCCGGAGGGCGAGTTGAGTTGAATGAGGACGCCGCTTGTCAGTGCGCTTCCCGAATCGACACCGGGAACAAACTGGCCAAGAGTACATGGATTGACCAGACCGGCACATACGGAGAACGACGTTGCATACACACGTTCAGTCGCAACAAATTCATCGGCCGAGGTCAATCGAACACCACCAAGGCCGGTGGAATGGAAAAGCGATGAAACGACGTCGTTGTAGATCGCCATTTGCCGTTTCGGAATGGTGATCGTCGTGGACTGGACAGCCGCATTGCTGACGTTGCCGGCGGGAAGGTAGTACGCCTGAACCTGGATGTTCCTGGTCTGCGACGGGTTGAAGATGCGAACGTCGCTGCGAAATACGCCGACGCTTCCAGCAACGGGAAGATAGACCTCTTTCGCGGATAGATTCGCGGAAACGGCAATAGCCAGAGTGCAGGCGAGTGCGAGTTGGCGGGTCATTGTTCTTCCTCGCCACTATGGACACCATAGACGGAGATAGGTGTCGTCCATCGATGATCGAGGTTGAACATCGATCTCGCTCTGACAGTCGCAAGAACGACAAGGCGGCCGTACGTGCAGCGGGCGGAGCCGGCTAGGTGTTTGTGCCT
>DASYLL010000266.1:0-7174 GCA_036009605.1 Thermoanaerobaculia bacterium
CAGTCGGCGGCATGCGCGCCGAGCCGCACGTCGATCTTCACCGGGCAGTATCCGTCGCTGCACGGCGTGACGCAGACCGACGGCATCGGCAAGACCACCTGGGATCCCGGCATGTTCTGGCTCGACCCGGACATGGTCCCGACCCTCGGCGACTACTTCCGCGCCGCCGGCTATCACACGCACTATCGCGGCAAGTGGCACATCTCGCACGAAGACATCGAGATTCCCGGCACGCACAACTCGCTGCTCTCCAACACGACCGACGGCACATCGATCATCGAGAACACCGATCTGTATCGCCGAGCGAATCGACTCGACAAGTTCGGCTTCGACGGCTGGATCGGGCCGGAGCCGCACGGCGCCAATCAGGCGAACTGCGGCTGGGTGCGCGATCCGCTCTACGCGCGCGAGGCGCTCGGACTGCTGGATGGTCTCGATAACGGAGAAGACGAGGAGCCGTGGTTGATCGTGAACTCGTTCGTCAACCCGCACGACATCGTGTTCTTCGGCCTGATCTGGAAGATGTGGGGACTGCCGTATCCGACGAACGGGGACGTGCCCTCGATCCCGCCGCCGCCGACGCAGAACGAAGATCTGTCGACGAAGCCGCGCGCCCAGCAGAGTTACGTCGACACGTATCCGCAGATGTTCTTCCCGCAGCCGCAGGTCGATCTCTATCGCCAGTTCTACTATTTCCTGCAGGTCGAGGCGGAGAATCACGTCCTCGCGGTGTACGAGCGCCTGATGAAGTCGCGCTTCGCCGACGACACGATCATCGTCTTCACGTCGGATCACGGCGAGATGCTCGGGGCACACGGCGGCATGCATCAGAAGTGGTATCAGGCATACGAGGAGACGATCCATGTGCCGCTGATCATCACCGGCAGGCCGGTGACGGAATCCGCACGCAGCGTCGATGGCTTCACATCACACGCCGACCTTCTTCCAACGCTCCTCGGACTCGCCGGCATCGACGCGGAAGAAACCGCACGCGAAGTAGCGAAGTCGCATGGTGAGACGCGACGCCTCGTCGGACGTGATCTCTCGTCCGCCGTTCGCGGCGAATCGGACGTCCCGCCCGAGCCGATCTACTTCATGACGCTCGACGACGTGGCGCAGGGACTCAGCCAGATCACAGGCCAGCGACAGTGGAAGAACGTGCTGCCGCCGAATCAGGTCGAGGCGATCATCGTGGAGCTCGACGGCGTGGTGTGGAAGTACGTGCGCTACTCGCAGGAAGTCATCAACTACGCGAACATCACCAACCCGAACATCACGCAGATCCAGCAGGCGTACACGAGCGTCGAGGATCAGTACGAACAGTACAAGCTCCACAACGATCCGACCGAGGTCACGAATCTCGCCTGGCCGGGCCAGGAAACCGCGGAGTCGCTCAAAGCCCGCCCGCGCCTCGACGCGATTCTGGAGGAGCAGCGCAAGACGAAGCGATTGAGCCCGATCGTGAATCAGGGCGCGCTGCGACAGCAGGGGGAAGGGATGCTGGTCACCGCGGAAGCCTGACATTTGCTCGACCTTCTCCCCTCGTGCGAGGGGAGAAGGTGCGCAAAGCGCTTAAACTGCACGCCCGCGTGAGCCCTACTGACCCCGAACTGGCCGAGCTTCGCCAGAAAATCGAATCGCTCGAGTCAGAGCTGGCGCAAACGCGTCTGCGCCTGGCGACGAAAGAGCGCGAAGTCCGCGCCATTCACGCGTCGCGCGCATGGGGCTTCGTTCAGCGACTTCGCACACTCAAGCAACACTCCTTCGATCCGATCCTCGGATTCTTCGGCATCACCTGGCCGCGCCGCCGCGCCGCGGTCGTCGCGCCCGCAACGCCGGCGATCATTCCGCCGGCCAAAACGTACGACATCGTCTGCTTTTCGACGTGTGATTGGGACGAGCGCTTTCAACGCCCGCAGCAACTGATGCTGCGCTTCGCGGAAGCGGGCCATCGCGTGTTCTACATCAGCCAGCAGTTCCGCGATGACGGTCCGTCATCGTTGATCGTGGCAAAGCGCGAGAACGTGTACGAAGTCACGCTGCGCGGACCGCGCCTCGATGTCTATGCGCACGCGCTTCGCGATTCCGCGCGCGATGCGCTGTTCGAAGGACTCGATGCGCTGCGTCGCAAGGCGACAATCAATGTCGCGGCGATGTTCGTGCATCTGCCGTTCTGGTGGCCGCTGGCGCGTGAAGCACGCGAGCGTTTCGGCTGGCCCGTGCTCTACGACTGCATGGATCTTCACACCGGCTTCGCGACCGTGCGTCAGGCGATGGTGGCGCAGGAAGACGAGATGCTGTCCGGCGCGGACGTCGTCATCGTCAGCTCGGCGGCTCTCGAACAACAGGCGCGCCGCAAACGCGACAACGTGCTCGTGCTGCGCAACGGCTGCGACTTCGAGCATTTCGCGAAGACGCCGCGCGCGAATAACGCGCGTCCCGTGATCGGCTACTACGGCGCGATCGCGGACTGGTTCGACGCAGCGCTCGTTGCCGATCTCGCAGAGCGCAGGGCCGATTGGGATTTCGTGCTCGTCGGCTCGACGTACAACGGCGACCTCTCCCGTCTCGCACACCTCGACAATGTTTCGCTGCCGGGCGAAGAAGCGTACGAAACGCTTCCCGAATGGCTCGGCCGCTTCGACGTGGCGATCATTCCGTTCAAACGAACACCGCTCACGGAGGCCACAAATCCTGTGAAGATCTACGAGATGCTCGCTGCCGGCAAGCCGATCGTCTCGGTTCCGATTCCTGAAGTCGCGGCGCTCGCTCCGCTCGTTCGTCTCGCGTCGAATGTCGCGGAGTTCGAGCGCGAGATCACCGCCGCGTTGCTGCACGATGTCGACGCATCCGAAGAACGGCGCGCGTTCGCGAGAGGGGAGACGTGGCAGCATCGCTTCGAGGTGCTGCGCGCCGAGACGGGAGCCGCGCTGGTGCAATCCGCATGATCCTCTTCGTCTTCGGAACCCGCCCGGAAGCCATCAAGCTCGCGCCGCTCATCGAGGAGCTGCAGCGTCGCGGAATCGATGTCCGCGTCTGCGTCACCGGCCAGCATCGCGAGATGCTCGCGCAGGTTCTGCAGCTCTTCGGCATCGTCCCCGACGTCGATCTCGACATCATGCAAGCCGATCAGGATCTGGCCTCGGTCACCGCGGCCATCGTCGGCAAAGTCGGCGAGCTGCTGCGCACGATGCGTCCGCGCGTCGTGATCGTGCAGGGCGACACGACGAGCGCATTCGCCGCGGGACTGGCCGCGTTCTACGCCGGAATCGACGTCGCACATGTCGAAGCAGGATTGCGCAGCGGCGATCTGTCGTCGCCATGGCCGGAAGAGGTGAACCGCCGCCTGCTCAGCATCGTCACGCGCTTTCATTTCGCGCCGACTGCGAGTGCGCGCGATCACCTTGTACGCGAAGGCATCAAACCCACGAACGTCTTCGTCACTGGCAACACCGTCATCGATGCGCTGAAGAAAACGACCGCGTCGATCGCGACGGACGCGGAACTGCACGCGCGACTCGACGCCGAGTTTTCGTATCTCGATCGCAGCCGTCGTCTGATCCTCGTCACCGGCCATCGCCGCGAGAGCTTCGGTGCTCCGTTCGAAGTGATGTGCCACGCGCTCGCCGACATCGCGCGCGATCATCCCGATGTCGAGATCGTCTATCCCGTGCACCTCAATCCCAACGTTCAGGAGCCGGTGCATCGCATCCTTGGCAATACCGAGGGCGTTCATCTCATCGCGCCGATCGACTATCTCGGGTTCGTCTATCTCATGACGCGCTGCGAGTTCATCCTCACCGACTCCGGCGGCGTGCAGGAAGAAGCCTCCACCCTCGGCAAACCGGTGCTGGTCATGCGCGAAAACACGGAGCGCGCGGAAGCCGTGCGCAGTGGGAACTCTCGCATCATCGGAACGCGCCGCGAGTCGATCGTCGCGGAAGCGACTCTCCTGCTTCGCGACGATGCCCATCGCAAGAGGATGAGTCGACCGAGCGATGTGTTCGGGGATGGAATGGCGAGTGTGAAGATCGCGGACATTCTCGGCGCGTTGTGACGAAAGAGAACCGCAACCCCGAAACCCCGTACACATCCCATGATGACGAATGCGACTCGGCATGACGCTCTACGCAATCACGCGCGAGCATGGTCCTGAGATCGCGTTGCTGGCGTTGACATGTCGCGTCGTTGAAGCGGTGCCGGGCGAAGGCACGATCTTCTTTGCTGTGGAAGTGCGTTGTTCTCGTGGCTGCTCCTGCGCGGACGGCTGATTCCTGTCTGGATGGCGTGGCTTGGCGTGTTTGCGTCCGTACTGCTTGCGGTGATTCTTCCGATGCAGCGCGCGGGATTGCTCGGCGGTCCGACGGGATGGGCTTCATCGGCGACCTGATCGTCTGATTGCCGATGCTCGTGTTTGAAGTGGCGATCGCGCTTTGGTTCCTCATCAAAGGCGTCGCCACTTCCCGAACTATTTCTTCGGTGTGAGCTGTGGCATCGATCGCGCGGGACCGATGCGTTTCGCTTCGATCACGAGATGCTTCTCTGTCCACGTCTTCCCGCCGTCCTTCGAAACATCCGCACTCCACGAAAAACGATCGGGCCGGATTCCCGAATAGCGAATGCGCCAGAGCGAAGGCGTATCGGTCGACGCGCCGAAGGTCTGTTCGATGTGAACTTCATCGCCGTTGCGTGTGGCGGTGCCGAGGTCGCGCAGTCCCGATCCGCCGTCCGCGCCGATCAGTTCCCAGTGCCCGAGAAACTTGTTGTAGTTCCGCAGCGTCGTCGTGACGTGATACGTCTCGCCTTTGTCGCCGAGGACGCGGTATTCGTCGAGGATCTGACCGTCGTCGAGTCTGACCGCGCTCCAGCGTCCGATGTGCTTGCCCCACTGCTTGCTGTCCGCGGTGAACTCCCAGTCGCCGAGGAGATAGTCGAAATCGTTCTTGTGCGCCTGGTACGAGGCGTCCATTTGTTCCGGTGTTCGTTTGGCGGCGGTCTGCGCCAACAGAGGCAACGCGGCGAAAAGAGCGAGGGCGAGAAGAGCATGTTTTTTGTTTCGCATGCCTGCAACATGCGACGAGCGTCCGCGTGTCGGCAACGTCGAATCCACGAGCGGCGCTCGTTCTGACGCAAGCGGCACCAACGGCCATTGCGCGCGATTGCAGGGACGCGTTAGCGTGCCGTCGTGCGATTCGCGCGGTATCCGTGGTTGCTCGTCTCCGCCGTCTGGATCGTGCCGGCGTTCTTCGGTGCGCTCAATGAGATTGCCCAGCGTTCGATCAACGGCGAGCCCGCGATCGACCTCGCCGCCATCCTCTTCGGCAGCGGCGACTGGCTGTTGTACGCGCTGTTGACGCCGGGCGTGTTCTGGACCGCGCGCCGCTGGCCTCTCGCACGACCGCACATCGGAAAGCATCTGGCGCTGCATCTCGCGATCTCGCTGGTGTTCTGCGTGGCATGGGCCGGAGCGGGGACGCTGCTGAAGGTCGCGTTGATGCCGAAAGCGTTGTGGGGCACGCCGTGGGAGCATTTCCTGCGCTGGCTCTTCGTCACCTTTCCCTTCGGCGTCAGCGTCTACCTCGGCGTCGTCGGAACGGAGCACGCCATCCGCTACTTCGTCGAGGCGCGCGACCGCGAGTTGCAGATGGCGAAGCTCGCGGAGCAACTTTCCAGCGCGCGACTGTCCGCGCTGCAGGCTTCCGTTCATCCACACTTTCTCTTCAACACGCTCAACACCGTGATCGTGCTGGTGCGCGACGGCGAGCGCGTCGCCGCCACGCGCATCATCGAGCAGCTCAGCGACGTTCTGCGGCAAAGCCTTCGTCGTGCGACGACGAACGAAGTCCCGCTGGAGTTCGAGCTCGATCTCGTCAGCCAATACCTCGCCATCGAACAGGCGCGTTTCTCCGATCGCCTTCGCCCGCAGCTTTCGATCGACGACGCGCTGCTCGCCGCGGCGGTGCCGACGTTCGCGTTGCAGCATCTCGTGGAGAATGCCATTCGTCACGGCATTGCGACGACCTCCGATTCGGGTGAAGTGATCGTGGGCGCGCGCCGCGATGGCGACGTGCTCGAACTGTCGGTTCTCGACGACGGTGCCGGCGTCGTGTCCGATCCGCACCTCGCCGGTCATGGATTGGAGAACACGCGCGAGCGATTGCGCGCGTTGTATGGAACGGACGCTTCACTCACCGTTGTGCCGATCGAGCCGCGCGGAACGATGGCCACGCTGCGCATTCCGTATCGCGAGATGATTCCGGAGCCGGAACATGACGACGAGCGTTGAGTGGAGAGTCCTCGTCGCGGATGACGAGCCCGCCGCACGTCGCGGCGTTCGCCAGTTGCTCGCCTCATTTCCCGAGTTCACGATCGTGGCAGAGTGCCGCACCGGGGAGGAAGTGCTTGCAGCGCTCGATCGTGTGCAGCCGCACGTCGTGTTTCTCGACATCCAGATGCCCGGCATGGATGGATTCGAAGTCATCCGCCGCCGAACGTCCGAGCGCATGGCGGAGGTCGTGTTTCTCACGGCGTACGACCAGTTCGCGATTCAGGCATTCGAGGCGCAGGCGCTCGACTATCTGTTGAAGCCGGTCACGGAACAGCGATTCGCCGCGACGATGCACCGTCTTGCGAAACAGCTTTCAATCGGATCATCCGCGCCACGGCCGGAGTGCATCCCGGTGACGACCTCGCGCGGCATCACGTTCCTGCCGCTGTCCGAGATCGACTGGATCGAAGCGGCAGGGAATTACGCGCAGCTGTGGGTCGGGACGCGCAGTCATCTCGTACGCGAGTCGTTGCGCGATCTCGAGGAGCGCGTACACGAGCATGGATTCCTGCGCGCGCATCGCAGCGCGCTGGTGCGGATCGCGTGCGTTCGCACCGTGCAGGCGGACGGTGTCGCGATTCTCACATCCGGCGCGCGCGTTCCGATCTCGCGCCGACAACGCGCGGCGTTTCTCGCGGCGATCCGAACGTAGGTAGACCCGGTGGATCGTTTGGAGTGCGGCAGCCGCACTCCAAACCATCTCAGCCGGCTATCGCCGCGTCCCCACGAGCAACATGAAATCGCTCGGCAACATCCCCGAGTCGATCAACGCATCTTCTACATCAATGATCGCGCGCAGATAGTCGATCGCATCGCGTCGATCGAGTTTGAAGTTGTGGATGATGC
>DASYLL010000267.1:0-12897 GCA_036009605.1 Thermoanaerobaculia bacterium
CACGCGCTTTGCTTCGCGCGCGACGTCATCTTCGTGCGTGACCATGATGATCGAGTTGCCGTTCGCGTGAAGCTCCTGGAAGAGGTCGAGAATCTCGCGGCCCGTTTGTGAGTCGAGGTTGCCCGTCGGCTCGTCGGCGAGCAGCAGCGACGGCTTGTTGACGAGCGCACGTGCGATTGCGACGCGCTGGCGCTGACCGCCGGAGAGCTCGTTCGGCTGATGGCCCATGCGATCCCCGAGTCCGACCGACACGAGCGCTTCTTCGGCGAGCTGGCGGCGTTCGACGCGCGAAATCTTCGCGTAGACGAGCGGGAGCTCGACGTTCTGCAGAGCGGTCGTACGCGCGAGAAGGTTGAAGGTCTGAAAAACGAAGCCGATCTTCTTGTTGCGGATCGCGGCCAGTTCGTCGTCGTTGAGGGTTTCGACCGCGACGCCGTCGAGCAGATACGAGCCCGAGGACGGCGTGTCGAGGCAGCCGATGATGTTCATCAGCGTCGATTTGCCGGAGCCCGACGGTCCCATGATGGCCACGTACTCGCCCGGGTCGATGGTGAGGTTCACGCCGTTGAGCGCGAAGATCTGCTGCGGGCCGAGGTCGTAGACGCGCGTGAGCTCGTGCATCTCGATCAGGCGGGCGGTTTCGTGGTTCGGGAGTGCGGTCATGATTCGTCCTCGTCTTTCGACGTAGCTTTCACTTCTCTGGTCACCTCTACGGAATCGCCGGCATTCAGTTTCTTCAGCGTGCGGAACGGGCCGGTGATGATTTCGTCGCCGACCTTCACTCCCGAGAGGATCGCTACATGCGTCGCGTCGCTGATTCCGGTCGCGACTTCGGTCTGTTTCGCTTTGCCGTCTTTGACGAGGAAGACGTACTTCTTCTTCGGTTTCTCGTCGTCCTGCGCCGCGGTCGTGACCTTCTCGCCCGGTATGCGCTCGACGACGGACTGAATCGGAACCGCGACGACATTCACCGCGCGGCTGGTGACGATCGAGATCTGCGCGCTCATTCCGGGACGCAGACGCTCATCGGCGTCGTCGATCGCGACTTTCACTTTGAAGTAGCGAATGCCTGCGCCGGCGCCCTGCCGTACCGCGGCGGAGCTGCCGATCTCCACAACGTGGCCGTTGTATTCGCGATCGACGACCGCATCGACCTTGATGCGCGCAGGCTGCTCGATCTTCACGCTGTCGACTTCGGTCTCGCCGACTTCCGCTTCCGCGAGAATCTGCGAAAGATCGGCGATGACCGCGATCACCGAACCGGGATTATTCATCGTGCCGGTGACGACGACTTCGCCTTCGCGCGCGTCGAGCTGCACGACTTTGCCATCGAGCGGCGAGACGATGGTCGTGCGCGAGAGATCCTCGTCCGCCTGACGCAACCCCGCTTCCGACTGCTTCACACCCTGGTCGGCCGCGAGCAAGGCAGCGTTGGAGTTGTCGTAGTTGAGTCGCGCCTGATCGAACAGCTCCTGCGCCTGAATGCCTTGCTTGCTCAGATTCTGCGCGCGCTCATACGCCGCCTGAGACGTGCGCAGCGCGGCGCGTGCGCGTTGGACTTCGACGCGGCGCGAGGCCAGCTCCGCGCGCAACCCATCACGCTGAGCGATGTAGACGCGCTTCTCGAGCTCGACCAGTTTCTGGCCGCGTTGCACGCTGTCGCCTTCTTTGAAGTAGAGCTTCTCGATCTTGCCGACGATGTGCGCGCTGATGTTCACCTTGACCTTGGGATCGATCTGACCGGGTGCGGTGACGACGGACTCGATGGTCCGCGTCGACGCTTTCTCCGTGTAGACCTTCTCCCCCTTCGGCCCCGTGCTGCGCACGCTGGCGAAGATGATCACGGCGACGACGATGGCCGCGCCGCCGATCAGGAGCCAACGCTTCATCCGTTCATCCGTGATGCGGTGAACGCCGCGAAGCCGACCTTGACGACGACCAGGCAGAGCCACAGCGAAACCACGATTGCCGCACCCATCGCTTTCGATTTCCGCGAGACCGTCGCGAAACCGATCGAAAGCAGCGCGATCGTCCAGATCGTGAAGAGGTCGAACGACGAGAACAGCGAATAGAGCACCGGCTGCTCTTTCATGTCGACGAGAAACGCCGGATTCGATTTCACGAGCGTGGCAGCGGTCGTGGGATCAAAGCTCCCGCGCGCCATGATGACAATCGTACTGATGAGGCCCAGCAGAACCATCGGCATCCATGCGAAAAGCGTGACGGAGAACGCCTGCGGGAACGTGCCCTCACCGCCGAAGAGGCGGAACGCGAGCAGCAGTACGCCGGCGACGATCACGTACCAGACGATGAAGAGGATCGGCCCGACCCAGGCGAAGACTTTCGTCGCGGCCTGGGTGATGCTGTCCATCTGCGCCATCTGCTCCGCGCTCATGTCGGGATTCTTCTTGCGCATCTCTTCCTGCTGCGCGGCGCTGACGGCGGCGAAGTCGAACTTCGGCATGACCAGCGCGGTCGTGATGTATCCGAGGATGACGATCACGAGCAACGGCCCGACGATGTCGGGCCGTTTGGCGATGTCCTGAAACGTTTCCGCGGGGGCGAACAACACCCCCGCGATTCGTGCGAATACGTTCTTTTTGGGTTCTGCTGGTGGTGTCGGTCCCGGCGGCGGTTGATGAACGTCCGTCATTTCTGCTCTTCCTCCAGCTTCACTCGGCTGCCGTAATGCAGCCAATTGTACTTTTTGTCGAGTGTGCTGAAGATACGCGGTTCCTCCGGAAGCTCGGGCGAATTGACGGTAATGCCGTGGACGTCGAGCACGTCACCGACGGCGCGGTGGTAGATCGCGACGGCGCGGTTGTAGCCGACGAGCGCGTTCAGCTCGCGGATGCGTGCATCCGACAGGCGCTGCTGAATGGTCAGCACCTGGAAGTTCGTGGTCATGCCGTTCTCGTAGCGGCGGCGTTCTGCTTCGACGTTGCGCTCGGCCGCGTCACGCGCGGCGCGCGTCGCGACGATGGAGCGTGCGGCGGTGTCGACGTCGCGGGCGGCGGAGCGGACATCGATCGCGATCGTCTGCCGCGTCTCCACCTGCTGTAGCTGCGACTGGCGGTAGTCGAGCTCGGCGCGCTTCGATTCGGCGCGCGCACCGATGTTCGTGATCGGCACGCCGACGTTGAATCCGATCGTCCAGCTCGGGAAGTCGCCTTCGAAGATCTGGCGGAGGCCGCGGCCGTACGGAATACGCTGCAGGCGTCCCGTGCCCTGACCCGTGGCCGGATCGATCTCTTCGGCGTTGCCCGCGAGGCCGGCCAGGCCGTAGCGAAGGTCGAAGTCGACCTGCGGCAGGGTCTGATTGCGCGAGTAGAGATACTGCACGCGGCGCGTGTCGGTGGTCAGCACGTCCTGGCGCAGTTCCGGGCGCAGCGTCATCGCGCGGCCGACGGAGTCATCGACGTTGATCGTGACCGGCTCGTACTCGACAGGATCGGTGGGGATGATCGGGCGATCCCATTCCGCGGGATCGAGGTTCAGCAACTGGCGCAGCGTGTCTTCCGCCGTGCGCACGTTCGCGGTGGCGATGATGAGCTGCTCTTCACTCGTGGCGATGGTGACGCGCGGCTCGAGGATCTCGAGCGGTGCGGCCGCGCCGACGTCGATGCGGATCTGCGTGATGCGCGCCTGATCGCGCGCCAGGAACAGCGAGTCTTTGACGACGTCGACCGCGCGACGGGCATACGCGAGATCGAGATACGCCTGTTCGACCGAGACCGCCGTGTCCATCAGCCGCGTGCGGAACGTCTCATGGTTGATGCCGAGCGTGTTCCGCGCAAACGTAATCCCTCGGCGATTGATGTCGATGCCGAAGTCGCGAAGCAGCGGCTGATTGAGCGCGAAGTTGACGTTCGGCGAGTAGCGCGGGCTGACCGTGCTGACACCGCCTGACGTGGTGGAGCGGCTGTTGTCCACGCCGACCGAGTACCCGCCGCCGGTCGGCAGGTTCTGCTGCACGCCGAGATTGAGCGTGTGCGTGCGACCCGCGCTTGCTTCGATCGTCGAGCTGACGGCGCGCTCTTCGCTGCTTTCCTGCAGCAGCGCAGTGGCCAGCGCGTCATAGATGCCATAAGAAGAACGGAGGCTGTAGCCGGCCTCCTGATACTCGATGGCCTGCAGCTGCACGCCGAGGTTCTTCTCCATGGATGTGCGGATGGCTTCGTCGAGCGACAGACGCAGCGCACGCGGATTCTCGAGGTCCTGATCCGTCTCGGCGGTGACCGGATCGGTCGCGCGCGCGGACGGGGTCGCGGCAGGAGTCTCCTGCGCGAGAAGCGTCGTCGCAGCGAGCGACAACACGATGATGGTGATCAACCGGCGAACAGCGGTCATGCAATTCCTCCCAGACACGGCTCTAGTACGTAAGGCTGCGGCGATGGTTTCGGCCGGCACTGCCAGGCTGCGCATTCTAACCTTCGGTTCTGCGTTGCCGGCGTTGTCGGTTGTCGGTTCTCGGTTCTCTGTGCGGCACGGCGTCTGTTTCACAGACAACCGACAACCGAGAACCGACAACCAATCAGAACAAGCGCATCTGCGTCTTCCCCTTCAGAAACTCGGCACGGATGCCGCGGCGGCGGAGCTCTTCGGCGAAGCGTCGCGAGCCGTGGGTCACGTAGACGATGCCGGCGCGCGAATGCTCGGCGAACCGTAGCAGCTCGGCGAAGTCGGCGTGATCGGAAAGCGGGATGCCGTGATCGGCGTCGCGCGTGCCGCGGAGTGCCCACCCCGTCAACGCGATCGTTTCGGCGTTGGGGATGCGGCGCACCTCCCGGGTCATGTGCGGCGGCACGAGCACGGCTTTGCCGCGCAGATCGGTCGTGAAGCGATGTCCGAAGAGCGATGACTGTCTCCCCCATACCTCATACGGTCCAAGGGCGACGCCGTTTGCTTCGTAGATGCCGGAAATTTGCGCGACGACCGGATGCATGACCAGCGGGATGTCGAAATCGCGCAGCATCGCCGCGGTTTCCTGCGCCTTGCCGAGGGAGTATGCGAGGAGGACGGGCGTGCGATCGCGCTTCAGGATCTGATGGACGAGCGCGACCAGCCGGTCGCGCAATTCTTCACGGGGTGGAAACGCCCATTCGGGTCCGCTGCCGTACGTCGACTCCATGATGACCGCATCGGCTTGCGGGATTTCCGCGGCCTCGGCGGTGTACGAAGGCGCGAGTCGGAAGTCGCCCGTGTATGCGAGCGAGCCGTTCGCGTCGGAGACACGGATCATCGCGGAGCCGAGGACGTGGCCGGCGGGAAAGAGCTCGACCGTCCATCGATCATCGACGCGATGCGGTTGCCGATACGCGAGCTCGGTGCCGCGCAGGTCGTGTCCGCTGCGTGTGCGCAGAAACGCGGCGGTCGGCGGCGTGGCGATGAAGTGCTCGTGTCGTCCGATGTGATCGGCGTGGCCGTGCGAGATGATCCCGATCTTCCGCGACTCCGCCGGATCGAAGTAGATCTCGCTGCCCGCGAGACGGATGTCGGGGTCGCATTGGAAGAGGTCACCGAGCACGTTGCCCGGTGTGAACCATGCCGGTGCTCGCGGTCATTCTCCGATGCGTGTGTCGGTCGCCATCCAGTTCACTTCCCACGTCTTGCCGCCGTCGTCCGAGAAGGCCTGCTCGAAGCGGCAGGAGCTCTTCGTGATGTCGAAGATGACGAAGCGGACGAGGACCGGTCGCCCGTTGAGCGTCTCTTCCGCGAAAAACTCACCGCGACCATTCTTGAAACTGCCGATCGTCGGCGGGGTCATGACCCCGTCGCTGGCGTTCGCGAAGTTGAGACTCCACTGCTTCGTCGTCGGGTTATAGAGACGGAGGCTGAGTCCCTGAAAGCCGTCGGTCTCGAGCTCGACCAGGATCGCGTTGCCGTTCCACACTTTGCGTACGACGGTGGTGCCGTTCATCTCGACCCAGGTGTTGGAGCCGGTAAGCGGACGCAGGCGTCGCTTCACGTGCGTTTTCCAGGTGCCGACTTCGAAGTCGAAGTCGCGTTGGCCATCGCGCTCCTGCGCGGATGCCGTCAATGCGATGAGGAGGATGCAGAGGAGAGTGGTTCTGATCACGCGATCAATTTCGTCTGCGCGAGTGGTATGCGGCAATAGCCACTTTGACGTGATCAGCCATGACCAGTTTGGAGTGCGGCAGCGGCGGCTGCCGCTTTCGTATGTTCGAGTGCCGCCAGCGGCATACAAAGCGGCAGCGGCGGCTGCCGCACTCCAGACTTACGAAACCGGCAACGGCTCCCCTGCGAAGTGACATGCGGCGAACTGTCCCGGCTTGTGCTCGATCAGCGGCGGCACTTCCGTCTTGCAGATCGGGAACTGTGCGATCGGGCAACGCGTGTGGAACACGCAGCCGCTCGGCGGGTTGAGCGGCGAGGGGATGTCGCCCTTCAGCAGAATGCGCGTCTTCTTCACCGTCGGATCGGGAATCGGAACCGCGGAGAGGAGCGCCTTCGTATACGGATGCAGCGCGTCGTCGTAGAGCGCGCGACGCTCCGCGAGCTCCATGATCTTGCCGAGGTACATGACGGCGACGCGCGTCGAGATGTGCTCGACGACCGAGAGATCGTGCGCGATGAAGAGATAGGTCAGCCCGAGCTCGTCCTGCAGATCCTGCAGGAGATTGACGACCTGCGCCTGCACCGAAACGTCGAGCGCCGACACCGGTTCATCGAGCACGAGAAATTTGGGATTCGTCGCCAGTGCCCGTGCAACGCCGATGCGCTGTCGCTGTCCGCCGGAGAACTCGTGCGGGTAGCGTTTGCGATAGTCGGAGCTCAAGCCCACCTTCAGCAGCAGCTCCGCGACTCGATCGGCGCGCTCGGATGAATTGAGACCGCCATGAATGATGAGCGGCTCGGCGACGATCGTGCCGACCGTCATCCGCGGATTCAGCGACGCGTACGGATCCTGAAATACGATCTGCATGTGACGCCGCATGCGGCGCATGTCGCCGGAGTCGAGCCCGAGGACGTCGGTGCCGTCGAATGAGACCGAGCCGTCGGTCGGCTCGATCAATCGCAGGATGCAGCGACCGACCGTGGTCTTGCCCGATCCCGATTCGCCAACGAGTCCGAGCGTCTCACCACGCGATACGCCGAAACTGACGCCGTCGACCGCTTTGACGTTCGCAACGACGCGCGCAAGCACGCCGCGTTTCACCGGAAAGTATTTGCGCAGATCGCGCACGACGAGCAGCGGCTCGCCCGTGCCGACTGGAAGCTTGGGCGTCTGTTGCGGCGCAGATTCTTCGTGCGTCGTCACTGTTCGAGCCTCTCCGGATCCGCGTCATCGCCGTGCAGATAGCAACGCGCGCTCTGCCCCTGCCCCACCGGCATCAGCGCGGGCTCGTTGCCGCGGCAGATGTCCATCACGTCGGGACAGCGCGGATGGAACTTGCACCCTTTCGGCAGCGACGAGATCGACGGAACCATGCCGCTGATCGTCGGCAGCCGATTGATCGGCGTCCCCGCGACGAGCGCGGCACCGGGCAATGACTTGAGCAAGCCGCGCGTGTACGGATGCGCGGGTGTGGCGAAGAGCTGTTCGACCGGAGCCTCCTCAACAACGCGGCCCGTGTACATGACGATGACGCGCTCGCAGAACTCGGCGACAACGCCGAGATCGTGCGTGATGAGCAGCACCGCCAATCCAAGGCGCTTCTGCAGCGATGCGAGGAGCTCCATGATCTGCGCCTGAATCGTCACGTCGAGCGCCGTCGTCGGCTCGTCCGCGATGAGCAGTTCCGGATCGCACGAAAGCGCGATGGCGATCATCACGCGCTGCCGCATGCCGCCCGAGAGTTGATGCGGATAGTCGTGCAGGCGTTTGTGCGGATCGGGAATCGACACCAGTTCGAGCATGTCGCCCGCCTCTTTCCAAGCCTCTTTCTTCCCGACTTTCCGATGAATCCGAATCGCCTCGGCGACCTGCGCGCCGATCTTGAACACCGGATTCAGCGACGTCATCGGCTCCTGAAACACCATGGCGATGTCGTTGCCGCGCACATTGCGCATGTCGCGCTCGGAGATCGTCGCGAGATTGCGGCCCTTGAACCGGACCTCGCCCGACGTGATCTTTCCGGGCGGCGCGACGAGTCGCATGATCGACATCGCGGTCACGCTTTTGCCGCAGCCCGACTCGCCGACCAGCGCAACGGCCTCGCCGCGGCGGACGTTGAACGACACGTTGTCGACCGCATGCACGTTCCCGAACGACGTGCGGAGGTTCTTCACCTCGAGCAGCGCCTCGGCCGGATTGACGTCGATGTCCGCCACCCGTGCGCCCGTCAACCCAACCGGCTGCTGGACCGGTATTTCCGTCACGGCGCGGATGGTAGCAAGAAGAGTGACAAGGCGGTCATCGTTTGATGAATCGCCCGAGGAACGCACGTACCTCGGGCACGCCGAGCATGGCCGCGGATGCGAAGTAGACGATCCCGAAGGTCATGCTCGCCAGAATCGCTTCACTGATGCGCGGCAGCGGAAGTCTCGCTGCCGCGCCATGAAAGACGTAGATGTCCGCGATCACGGCGACGATGCCGCCGATGATCGCGGCGATCCAGAGCTTGATCATGTACGCCATCTTCGAGTCGCCTTCTCCGATCCGCTTATTCATGCGGCTGCGCAGCAGGAGGAACTCGACCCACGCCGCGATCGCGGACGCGGTCGAGATGCCGACGACGCCGAGCTTGGTCGTGCTGGTCGCGGGAACGGGCAGACCGAGATGGGTGAAGATCGAGATGAACACAGGCCGCATCGCAATCGCGAAGAGCGCGGCGAGCGCGGTGCCGAGGAAGACGCGCACCATCGCGATGCGCACCGGAGTTTTCGTGTCGTGCAATGCGTAGAACGCGGATGAGTAGAGACGTCCGAGCGTCGAGACGAGCAGTCCAATCGCGGAGCCGCAGAGGACGTACCAGACGAGCAGCGTGTCTTCCGGCGTGAATCTGCCGCGCTGAAACAGCGCCGCGACGAGCAGGCGTCCGATCAAAAGAAATGCGATGGTCGTCGGGATCACGAAGAACGCCATCTGCCGTACGCCGCGATCGAGACGACGACGCAGCGCTCCGTGAATCTCTTCTTCCGATCCAAGCTCGCTCGCCATCTGCGGAAGTTCCGCAGCAGCGACGGACATCCCGAAGACAGAGATCGGAAGCATGTAGAGCGCTTGCGCGTATCCGAGGATCGTGACGGAGCCGGTCGGCAGCAGTGATGCGATGAACGTGTCGACGTATGCGCTGATCTGCACGACGCCGCGTCCGCCAACCACAGGAAGAATGTTGCGGAAGATCGTTCGAACCGGCTCGAGCGAACGATCGAAGCCGAAAGAGAGATGCTTCGCGTGTTTCAGCACGAACGGGATCTCGATCGCGAACTGCAGCGCCATCCCGATCAGACAGCCCCACGCCAGCGCCGTCGCGAGCTCCGCGCCGCTCATGCGCAGGCCGAAGACGACGAGCGTGATGATCATCGTCACGCTCCACAACACGGGCGCGACGTACGAGATGAAGAACTGGCGATGTGCGTTGAGGATCCCGAGCGCCCACGCGTAGAGCACGAGCAGTCCGACGCCGGGAAAAATGATGCGCGTGAACTTGATCGCCATCGCCCTCACGTCGGGGGCGAGGCCGGGCACCGTGATGCTGAGGATGAACGGCGTCAGGATCACGCCGCCGATCACGATCACGATGACGATGAGCAACAGGAACGACACGAAGACGCCCGCGACGCGATCCGCGGTCTTCTGCTCGCCTTTCCCCAGCAAGCGCGAGTAGACCGGGATGAAGGCCGCGGAGAGCACGCCTTCGCCGAGGAGGTTCTGCAGAAAATTCGGGATCTTGAGGGCGACGTTGAAGGCGTCGGCGGCGCCGCTCGTGCCGAGATAGTGGGCGAAGACGCTGGTGCGGACGAGGCCGGCGACGCGGCTGAGCATGATGCCGGCGGCGACGAGCGCGGCGTATCCGCCGAAACGTTTGGGAGCAGGTTGAGCGGGATTCATCGACTGATCTGGCGCGATAAGATACCGCGCCTTGAGCACGCGACCCTTATGACACCGATCCGCATTGCAGGTGCGGGACCATCCGGTCTCGCCGCCGCCATCACTCTCGCCCGCGCCGG
The DNA here is from genome assembly GCA_036009605.1 of Thermoanaerobaculia bacterium. Classification (GTDB taxonomy): domain Bacteria; phylum Acidobacteriota; class Thermoanaerobaculia; order Gp7-AA8; family Gp7-AA8; genus QHVT01. The sequence continues at coordinate 10,138 of DASYLL010000267.1, forward strand.
CCGCGCTGTTGAAGTTTACGAGGCCAAATCCGACGTCGGCAGCCGCTTCATCGGCGACCTGCAGATCATCGAAGCCGCATCCGAACGCGAGCCGGTGCCGGAGTTTCTCGATCGCATCGGCATCGAACGCAACTTCTACTTTCGTCCCGTCACCGACGCGAAGTTCTACGATCATCGCAACGTCGCGCGCGCGATCCACAGCAACGCGCCGTACGGATTTTTCATCCGCCGCGGTCCCGAGGAAAACACGCTCGATCGCGGGCTGCTCGCACAGGCTCGCAAGCTCGGCGTCGATGTGAAGTTCAATACGCGGCTCAAGCCCGAGGATGCAGACATCGTCGCGACCGGCCCTGCTGCGCCGGATGGACTGGCGCGCGAGATGACGTGGCACACGTCCGATCCGGAGCGCGTCGAGGTGTACTTCAATCATCACCTCTCGCCCGGCGGCTATTCGTATCTGTTCATCCTCGACGGGCTGGCCACGTTCGGCTGCGCGATCGTCGCGGACTTCAAAAAGATCGACGAGTATTTCGAACATTCGCTCGCGTCCGCGCAGCGCGCGAATCCATTCGTCGTGCCGGAGGAAACGCGCACCGGCTACTCGTACATGAACTTCCATCTGAAGACGACCGCGACGAAAAGCGGCGTCCCGTGGGTCGGCGAGGCCGCCGGATTTCAGGACTATCTCTTCGGCCTCGGCATCCGCTACGCGCTCACGAGCGGCTGGCTCGCGGCGCAGAGCATTCTGCAGAAGCGCGACTTCGATGAGATGTGGACGCGCGAGCTCGGCGTGAAGCAGAAGACCAGTCTCGTGAATCGCTTTCTGTATGAGGCAGGCGGCAATGCGGGCTTGTCGATGTTCGTCTGGCAGGCCGCTCGTGCCAAGGACTTTCATCGCTACCTCAGCGGCTGGCATGCGTCGACGTGGTGGAAGGTGATGCTGTCGCCGCTGGTGCGCCGCATCTGGCATCACCGCGGCCGCTGCCTGCACAAGCCGGGCGTGCACTGGTGCCGCTCGCGCGATACCGAAATGAAAGTGCCGCCGTTGGGTGAGGTGGTTCGTTGACGGTCGACGAAGCCTACGATCACTGCCGCGCCATCACTCACAAGCACGGCGGAAACTTCTCCGTCGGTTTCCGATTTCTCCCCGCCGTGAAACGTCGCGCGGTGTACGCGGCGTATGCGTTCTGCCGCGTTGCCGATGACATCGCGGACGAAGGCACCGACAGCGTTGAGCAGAAACTCATCGCACTCGATGAATGGCAGCGCGAGCTCGACGCCGCGTACGACGGCACGCCCAAGCAACCGATCACGATCGCGCTCGCCGATGCGCTGAAACACTTCGCGATCCCGAAGAGCGCGTTCCTCGCCTTGATCGACGGCTGCCGTCAGGACATGGTGAAAACGCGCTATGCGACCTTCGACGAACTGCTGCACTACTGCGAGCTCGTCGCGACGTCGATCTCCGACATCTCGCTCTCGATCTTCGGCTATCACTCCGAAAAAGCGCTCGGCTACGGACGCAGCCTCTCGACCGCGCTGCAGCTCACGAACGTGACGCGCGACATCGGCGACGACGTCACGCGCGATCGCATCTACATCCCCGCCGTCGAGCTGCAGCAGTTCGGCGTCGAGGAGCACGAACTGAAGTCACGCGCGGAGAACGATCGCGTCCAAAAGCTCGTCGAGTTCCAGATCGCGCGCGCCGAGCGCTACTTTCACGATGCCGAGCCGCTGCTCCGCGAGCTCGATTTCGATGCGCGCTTCCCCACCCTGCTCATGGGCGGCGTCTACGCGACGGTGCTCGCAAAACTGCGCGAAGATCCGCTGCTGGCAGTGCGCAGCAGGCTGTCGCTTTCGCGGTTCCAGAAGCTCCTCGTGATCGGGACCCGCGTCCTTCGTCCGCACTTCGTCTGAAACTCACACATAATCTCGTACGTCGAAGGTTCGACTCCGCTTGATGTCTCGTTCGCTCGCCATTGCCCTGTTCTTCCTCGCGGCCGCTGCCACCGCGCAGGATGCTCCGATGTCCACGACGGTCGTTCCCGTGGTCGGGAGCACGTTCGGCGTGTCGATGGCGCGGTGGCTCACCGACGTCGAGCTGATCAACGACACCGGCTTCCCCGCCGACGTCGCCATCGAGCTCGCCGCGGTTCCCGACGCGCCGGTCTTCATCACGACGCTCGCACCGGGACAATCGCAACGCTTCACCGACATCGTCGGGCAGGCGTTCGGACTCGAGTCCGCGCTTTCGCCACTGCGCGTCACAACGGGTGGCCGTCGCCCGATCACGGTCCGTGCGCACGCATACGCGGTGAAATCGAACGAAGTCTCGCCGCTGCAACGCATCATCGTCTACGGAGCCCTGACCTGGTTCCCGATCCGCGTCCTCGACGGCCTCGGATTCAACGACGAGATCCGCACGAACATCGGCCTGCTCAATCTCGGCGAACAGGAAGCGGATTTTCTCGTCGCGCTGCAACGCGTGCCCGGACGCAATCTCGCGATCACGTACCTGCGCGTCGGCCCCGGCCAGCTGCGCCACGTACCGATTCAACAGCTCTTCCCGATGATCGGCGAAGGCAACGGATTCTCCGTCGTCATCGAAACGCCGTACCGCCAGACGCACGTCTACGCGTCGGTGATCCGCAACGCCGACAACGGCGCGGAGTTCATCACGCCGCGCATCGGATCGCGCTAGCGGCTCTCGCTGTGCTCGCGCCACGTTGTCGGTTCTCGGTTCTCGGTTGTCTGTACGGT
>DASYLL010000268.1:0-5325 GCA_036009605.1 Thermoanaerobaculia bacterium
CGCCGCGCGACTGTCGTTCCGCTTCGCGCAGCCACCTGAGGTGCCGCCGGGCGCGGAGATGTTCCTGCAGGGCTCGTTCATGCAGGGCGGCCAGGTCATCCGCAATTTCCGCTATCCCGTCACGTCCGAGACCGGTAGCGCGATCACGACCGTGCAGTCGTTCGCCGCGGGCGAGGTCGAGATCGAAGTGCGTCTCGTGATGCCGCTCGACGAGGGCGCGCCGGTGATGATCGCGAAGGTCACGGAGAAGTTCACGATCGCGAAAACGAATCAGCCGTACATCGCCGGTACCGACGACGGCGCCGAGGCGTTGATGGCCGAGGGCGTGTTGCCGGAGACGGTGGGCGCGGTGAAGATCAAAGCGCCGCGTCGCGACGTTGCACCGAACCTGTTCATCGTGGACGTGGATGTGTTGCCGCCGGTGAAGCGCGTCGAGTTCTGGGTCGAGGGCAAGAAGGTCCTCGCCCGCAACAGTCCGCCGTACAAAGCGGAGCTCGATCTGGGCACTCTGCCGAAGCGCGTCGAAGTCCGCGCGGTCGGCTACGACGCGCAGGGTCGGTATGTCGACGCGGATGCGTTCGTCGTCAACGAGCGCGATACGCCGCTCGAACTGAAGATCACGCGCACGATCACGCCGGACGGCGTCTCGCACTTCAAGCTCAGCCTGCAGAACCCGAAAGGGACGAGCATCAAGAACGTGATTCTCTACGCGGGCGATCAGAAGCTGCACGAGTGGACGCGTCCGCCGTACGCGATCAGCATTCCGACGGCGCGCCTCGCGGGACAGGAGTTCGTGCGCGCGTCCGCATTCGATAGCACCGGCTACGAAGCGAGCGATCTGCTGTTCCTCACCGGCGACCGTTTCATCGAAGAGCTCGAAGTGAATCTCGTCGAGCTGCCGGTCACGGTGACGGACGCGGGCGGAATGCCGGTCAGCGATCTGAAGGAAGGCAACTTCACGGTTTCCGAGAACAACAAAGCGCAGAAGATCTCGAGCTTCAATTTCGCGGCGAACCTGCCGATCTCGGTCGGCGTGCTGCTCGATCACTCGGGCAGCATGGAGAAGCGGATGGAGGACGCGAAGAAAGCGGCCATCGACTTCTTCAAGAGCATCGTGCGCAAAGACGACCGCGCGTTCATTGCGCCGTTCGCGTCCGATCCGTCGCGCAACGCGCCGTTCGTGTTCGACGTCGGTACGCTCGAAGCGCAAGTGAATGCGATCCCGAATGCGGGCGGCGGCACCTCGCTGTACGACGCGATCGTCACCGGCCTCTATCGCTTCCGCAATCTGCAGGGACGCAAGGCGCTGATCGTGATCACGGACGGCGAGGACACGACGTCGCGTCTTTCGTACGACGACATGCTGACGTATGCACGCGCGGCGCGCGTCCCGCTCTACTTCATCGGCATTGGTTTCGGTTTCGGCCCCGGCTCCCTCGGCGGTCCCGGCAAGATGCGCTCGCTCGCGGCAGAGACCGGCGGCGTGGCGTACATGATCCGCAATACGAAAGAGCTTCCCGATGCTTACAAGGCAATCGAGCAGGATCTCCGCTCGCAGTACATGCTCAGCTATCACACGGAAAGTACGAAGAAGGATCGCGCGTATCGCGCGGTCGAAGTGAAGGTGGACCGCCCCAATGTCAAAGTCCGCACGATTCGCGGTTTCATTCCTTAGTTTTCTCGCACTGCCGTTGATGGCCGCGGATCTTCGCTCGATGAGCGATCCGGCGAAGGTCACGAGTGTGTTTCCCGCCACCGCGAAGGTGCGCGTGCTCAATGTCTGGGCGATCTGGTGCGTCCCATGTGTCGCCGAGATGCCCGACCTGCGTGCGATCGACGATCTGTTCGGTGCGGAGGTAGCGATTGTCGGCGTGTCGCTCGACGACATGATTCCGGATGCGAAGCCGGAGCAGACGGTGAAGTTTCTCGATCAGCAGAAGATCAGGTTCCCGAACGTGTTCTACACCGGCAACGCCGACGAGCTCGGCGAGCTGCTGAAGTTCGATGGCGAGATCCCGGTGACGATCGTGTTCGACCGCAAAGGCAAAGAGCTGTGGCGCCATCGGGGCCGGCTCGACCGAGAGAAAACGATTGCGCAGTTGCGCGACACCCTCAGGAGGATGAAATGAAGAAGGCATTTGGATTGGCGTTGATGACCGTGCTCGTGGCGACGATCGCGTGCGCGCAGGAGCAGCTCGCGGTTGGTGCGAAAGCGCCGCAGTTTTCGCTCGTGAATGCGACGGATGGAAAGACCGTGGCGATGAAGCCGGACGATGGTCGCGTGAAAGTGGTCGTGTTCACGTGCAATGAATGCCCGTATGCGAAGGCGTTCGAGCCGCGCATCATCGAGATCGCCAATCGCTACGGACACAAGGGCGTGTCGTTCTACGCGCTCGACCCGAACGACGATTCGAAGCATCCGGGCGAATCACTGGCGGCCATGAAGGCGCGCGCGGATGAGAAGGAGTATCCGTTCCCGTATCTGAAGGACGGCGACAGCAGCATCGCGAAGGCGTACGGCGCGCGCGTGACGCCGCACGTGTTCATCGTCGACGGCACGGGCGTGGTTCGCTATCGCGGGTATGTCGATGACGACGCGAAAGCCGACAAGCGCAAGACCACTGGACTCACGGATGCGCTGAACCTGCTGCTCGATGGACGCGAGGTTGCGAACGCGGACACGCGCGCGTTCGGCTGCACGATCAAGTGGAAGAGCTGAGGCGCGAAGCGCCTCAGCGTTACTGGTTGTCGGTTGCTGGTTCAAGGTCATTCAGCGCGAGAGATTGACGCTCTCGCTCCGAGGCACCTTGAACCAGCAACTAGCAACCAGCAACAAATTCACGACGTGAGTCGTGAATAAGACGACCTCAACATCGTCACCCTCTTCACGTAGTTCCGCGTCTCCGGAAATGGGATCGACTCCAGGAACTCGTCGATCGGTTTCTTCGGCGCGGCGCGGCGCCACTTCATCACGTTCCCCTGGCCGGCGTTGTACGAGGCGACGGCCAGGTACGTGTTGCCGCCGAACATGTTCACGAGCATCTTCAGGTGGTACGTTCCGAGCCGCACGTTCACCTCGGGATTCTCGAGTCGTGACACCGCGAACGGGATGCTCAGTCGATTGGCGTGTTCCTTCGCGGTTGGTGGCATCAGCTGCATGAGTCCCGTGGCGCCGACGCGCGATTTCACGGTCGGGTTGTAGAAGCTCTCCTGCAGGATCAGCGCGCGCACGAGATTCGGATCGAGCGCTCGCTCCTTTGCGTATTTCTCGATCTCGTCGCCATACTTCTGCGGGTAGTACATGCGCAGAAAGTACGTCGGCGCCGAGTCCTGCTCGACCGTCGCGATCTGCGGATAGGCACGACGCAGCGAGCGATACATCAATACCTCATCGCCCTGCGAGTGATGGATGTCGGCCATGAGCGCTTCTGCGTATTTCGCGTTCTGCCGTCTCGTGTTCCTGCGGATCTCGAGCGTGGCTTCGCGCATCGACGCGAGTGCCGTGAGCTCGTATGCGAGCTGCAACTCGGGCGGCATTTCGGCCGCCGCGATCTCGGTCCAGTCGCGCACGTTGTCCGCTTCGAGTGGATTCGTGCGCGCCTCGACGCGCTTCGCACCGCGCAGCGTGACCGCGTGCATCGTGTAGAGATCGGCGTACGGTGCCGAGGCGAGTTTTTGATAGATCTTCTGCGCGGTGGCTTTGTCGTTCTGGCGATCGAGCGTGCGCGCGAGCCAGTACTCCGACTGCCGCCGCACGTTCGGATGCGTGTACGTTTCGGCGATGAACTGGAACAGCTTGCGTGCACTCGCAAGATCGCCGCGCGTGTACGCCGCCCAGGCTTTGTCCCAGAAGTGCTGCAGCGCGGGATCGGCGCTCGGCTCGATTTTGATCGCCTGCGGCACGAGCTCCTGCAGATACTCATCCTGACTCTTCGCCTCGGCGCGCGCGATGAGCGTGTTGAGCGTCTCCAGCCGCACGTCCTCGTCGAGCTCCTTCAGTGAGAGGAGATCCTTGAGACGCTCGCTCGCCAGCCGTTCGTACTCGTCCTTCTTCGCTTTCTTCGCGAGATCGACGAGCTTCACCTGACGCGTCACGGTCTGGTACTTCGGCTTCGTCACGGTGCGCCGCTTCTTCCCTTTGCCGACGCGCGTCTTCGTCGTGCCGACCTTCTTCCGCTCCTTCACGTTCTTGATCACCTCCGGATTGATCGACGACGCGAGGACCGCGTAGTTCCTCGCGGTCGCGCGCAATGCGGGGATCGCGACCTTGAACGCGCCCGAGGTGAGCGGCTCGAGCGTTTTGCTCGAGTCTTCGTAGCGGCGCAGCCGCTGAAGCGCGATGCCGCGTTGCAGGCGAATCTCGTCGCGAAGATTCGACGTCGAGCTTTCGAGCGCGGTGAGCTCTTCGAACGCGGTCTGCGCGTCGTTCGAGTTCATCAACGCGATCGCGCGGTCGAGACGCTCGGAAGGCAGGAGCGGCACCGTCGCTTTCTCATCGAGCCCGAGCAGAGACCGCGTGAGCGCGGCCGCGTCGGGAGCCTGCGGGGAGCGCGGATGATGGATGAGGATGTTGCGCGCGCAGAACAACGCGCCCGCGAGATCGCCTGCGCGGAGGAACTGTCCCGCGGCGTTCCATCGTGCCGAGGCGGCTACGGCGGGGACGTCGGAACGGCGTGCGAGGGAGACGTAGACGTCCGCGCTCCGCGGCGCATCTCCCGCGGCCGCGTAGAGATTCGCGAGATTGAATCCGGCGTCGTTGGCGAGGAGGAGTTTCGGCGCGCGATTCCACAATCGCGCGAGCGTGGTTCGCGCGGCCACGGCGTCGCCGGTGAGCTGGTGCGCATTCGCGAGGTAGTAGAGCCTGTACTCCTCGACTGCGCGTTTTCCGAACGTGAATGACGACAGTTGTCGCACTGCCTCGACACCATCGTCGCGTTGCAATGCCTGCACACCCGCGGAGTACGCGCCGCGTAACTTCTCCAGATCCGGCGGTGCCTCGGGATCGACAGTCCCGTTCTGGGATCCAGAGATCGAGATGCGGTCGCGCAGAACGTAAAACGCGGCGACGCATGCGCCGGCGAGAACCACCACGACCACCGCAAACAGGACACGCTTCCGCACGGAGGGAGCTTAGTGCGTGTGGCGTGCCGAGAAAGGTTCTCAGTTGTCGGTTGTCGGTTCTGCGACGTATCGCTCGGTCTGCAGATGCCGATCACTGACAACCGAGAACCGAGAACTACTTACAGCCCGAGGGCGTCCGGGTTGCCGTCTGCGAGGATGCGGACGAGCTCGTCGTAGAAGTAATTCGAGACCTTCCGCACGTCG
>DASYLL010000269.1:0-15163 GCA_036009605.1 Thermoanaerobaculia bacterium
AAGCGGCAGCTGCGGCTGCCGCACTCCAAACTACCGCTTCACCCCCACGTTCGACGTGTGGCCGCTCACCAGAATCCAGCGCCCCTTTTTCTTCACGTACACATCTGTGTAGCGCAGGTCGTTCGCGTGGCGGGTGCGGCCGAGGGTGTAGTGCTGGAGCATGCGGCCGTTGACGATGGCGGTGTCGCCGTAGACGCGGATCCTCACTTCGACCGCGTCGAACGGATCCATCTTCATCCCGGGTGTTGCCAGCTCGCTGATCACGTCGCGCTTCGTGCTCGGCGTGCCGCCGGGGGTGATGAGCACGTAATCGTCGGCGAGGTTCTCGGCGAACCACTGCGTGTCCGCGGTCCAGAGGGCGACGCTTCTTTCCTTGTCCAGGCGCGCGAGCTCGTCCGTGTCATCGGCGCGCATCGTGACGGCGAACGTGAGGAGCGCAACCGCGAGCAGCAGGGATCGGGATCTCACGATTCGAACCTAACGGCCGTGGCGTGGGTGGTCAAGACGCGCAGGACCATTGGCGCGGTTCCGTAACGGGAATGCCCGACACTCGTCACGGTATATAACGACTCCGTATGACGACCACCGAAGCTCCGCCCCGCTCGCTCGATTTCATCCGCGAGATCGTCGAGGACGACCTGCGCAACGGAAAACACGCAACCGTTGTGACGCGTTTTCCGCCCGAGCCGAACGGCTACCTGCACATCGGCCACGTGAAGTCGATCTGCCTCAACTTCGGTGTCGCGGGGGAGTACGGCGGCCGCTGCAATCTTCGCTTCGACGACACGAATCCAGAGAAGGAAGAGGCGGAGTACGCACGCGCGATCGTCGATGACATCCACTGGCTCGGCTTCGGGTTCGGCAGCGAGCCATTGCACGCGTCGGACTACTTCGATCAGCTCTACGAATGGGCTGAGCTGCTGGTGAACGAAGGCAAGGCATACGTCGACAGCCTCTCGGCCGATGAGATGCGGCAGTACCGCGGAACATTGACCGAGCCGGGAAAAGAGTCGCCGTATCGCAATCGCAGCGCCGAGGAGAACCTCGACCTCTTGCGCCGCATGCGCGCGGGTGAGTTCCCTGATGGCGCGCACGTGTTGCGCGCGAAGATCGACATGGCCTCGCCGAACATGAACATGCGCGACCCCGTGCTCTATCGCATCCGGCACGAGGACCATCACCGCACCGGCGGCAAGTGGTCGATCTATCCGATGTACGACTACGCGCATCCGCCGTCGGATGCGATCGAGGGCGTGACGCATTCCCTCTGCACGCTCGAGTTCGAGGACCATCGTCCGCTGTACGACTGGCTGATCAACACGCTGCCGGTGCCGTCGAAGCCGCGGCAGATCGAGTTCGCGCGGCTCAACCTCAACTACACCGTGATGTCGAAGCGCAAGCTCCTGCGTCTCGTGCAGGAAGCATTCGTCAGCGGCTGGGATGATCCGCGCATGCCGACGATCGCCGGACTGCGGCGTCGCGGCTACACGCCAGCGTCGCTGCGCAATTTCGCGGAACGCGTTGGCGTGGCGCGACGCGAGAACGTGATCGACGTCGGGCTGCTCGAGTTTTCCATTCGCGAAGATCTGAACAAAATTGCGCCGCGCGTGATGGGCGTGCTGCGTCCGCTGCGCGTCGTGATCGAGAACTATCCGGACGGGCAGAGCGAAGAGCTGGAGACGCCGGTGCATCCCGAGGATGCTTCGCTGGGGACGCGGCGGGTGCCGTTTTCGAAGGTTCTGTACATCGAGCGCGATGACTTCATGGAAGAGCCGCCGAAGAAGTTCTTTCGCCTCTCTCCGGGGCGCGAAGTGCGTCTGCGTTCCGCGTACTTCATCACCTGTACCGAAGTGATCAAGGACGAGAACGGCGAGATCGTCGAGCTGCGTGCGACGTACGATCCCGCGACGCGCGGTGGCGATTCGCCGGATGGACGTCGCCCGAAAGCGACGCTGCACTGGGTCTCGGCCGAGCACGCGCTCGATTGCGAAGTGCGGCTTTACGATCGACTGTTCAGCGTCGAGGATCCGGAAGAGGGCGGTGATTTTCTCGCGCATCTGAATCCGAATTCACTCGAGGTGATCTCTCACGCGAAGCTCGAGCCCTCCGTCGCCAGCGCCCCCGCGTTGACGCGCTATCAGTTCGAGCGTCTCGGATACTTCAGCGTCGATCGCGAATCGAGCGACGAGCGGATGGTCTTCAATCGCACGGCGACGCTGAAGGACAGCTGGGCGAAGATCGCGGGGTAACCGCGTATAGTCTTCCGATTCCAGATCGCCCGAATCGGAGGGCCTATGCGCCGTCTTGTCCTCGTCCTGTTGTCTCTGATCTTCACCGCGAGCGCGTTCGCGCAGCAAATGCCGCGTTTGACGTGGCTGCGCTATTACCAGGCTGCTGCCGGAAAAGACGGGGATCTGCTCTGGCTCGTGAATGACAGCCTGAAGCCGGTGCTCGACAAGCTCGTCGCCGACAAGAAGGCCTTGGCCTGGGGCGTCGCCGTCCCGCTGACGCACACCGGCGAGCCGTGGACGCACATCGTTTTCGTCGGACTCGCCGACTGGGCCGCGGCAGAAGAGCTCGCGAAAGCGATCGCGCCGAGCGAGTCGCGCTTCGCGGCGGGACCGGTGCAGCCGGGCTCCGTGCGCGATGTGATCCTGCGGAACATCGCACATTCCGAAGTGCCGCCGGCGGCGAAGCCGAAGTACATCGGCATCGATACGTACGTCGTGAAGCCGGGCCGCAGCGGCGACGTCGACGCGCTGTTCAATGAGTGGACGAAGCCGCTCTTCACCGCGGTCGCGGCGAAAGGGAAGTTCGGACCGTGGGGCTTCTCCACGCAGGACATGCGCGGCGATTACACGCACATGGTCTGGTACTTCATGAGCGATCTCACCGCGCTCGATGAGCACGACGCGGCATTGATGGCGATCGATCCGGTCAAGCTGCGCGGATACGACGTGCGCCTGCGCGATGCGACGGAGCCGGAGAAGCATCGGATGCAGATCCTGCGCGTCGTGCAGTAGACACAACTCCGTCAACAAAATCGTGTGCTATTCTTCTCCCAATTAAGGGGAAGATTTAGCGCAATGGCAGTTTGCTGGCGGTGCCCCCGTTGCAAAGAAGTCAGCTGTGAAGACGATGTGAACGCGCAGGGCAAGCCGCTCGCGTGCGATCACTGCGAGCGTCCCTTCCTCCCACACGAGACCGAGTGCACGGTCTGCGATGCCGCGAATCCGTGGAAGCGCCGCGATTCGCTGCACTTCCAGTGCGTCGAATGCGGCAACACACAAACCTTCTACGGCCGCACCGCCTAGCCGGCACGGCCGGCTGCGCTGGTTGCTGCGCCGATGCACGTACGGCTGCCGATCGGTCCGTTTTTGGCGCACAAGCCTGAACCTTCCTCGAAATCTTCCGTACCCTTCCTCAGTTGTCCACGCGACGCATTTTTACTAAATGACGGAGGTGACTCACCCGGTGAAGAAGTCCATCTTCCCGTTTCTGATCATGACCACATTGGCAGTCAGCACCATCGCCGAACCGGCCAAACCGCCGGTGGCAAAGAAGGTTCCGCAGACCCTCACGCTTCACGGCGACGAGCGCGTCGACGAGTACGCCTGGCTCAAGGACAAGAAGAGTCCCGAGACGATCGCGTATCTCGAAGCGGAGAACGCGTACGCCGAGTCGAAGATGAAGCCGACCGAAGAGCTGCAGAAGAAGCTCTACGACGAGATGCTCGGCCGCATCAAGCAGACCGACATTCAGGTGCCGTACCGCAAGGACGGCTTCCTCTATTACACGCGCACGGTCGAAGGAAAGCAGTACCCGATCTTCGCGCGCAAGAAGGGCAACGCCGACGCCGCCGAGGAGGTCCTCCTCGATGTGAATCACCTCGCCGAAGGCAAGAAGTTCATGTCCGTCAGCTCGTTCTCCGTCTCGGATGACACGAACCAGCTCGCGTACGCGATCGACGACAACGGCTATCGCCAGTACAAGCTCTTCCTCAAAGACCTGCGCACCGGCAAGGTCTCGCCGATGCTCGCCGAGCGTGTCGACAGCGTCGAATGGGCGAAAGACAACAAGACCATTTTCTACAGCACCGAGAACGACGCGAAGCGATCCAACAAGATCTTCCGCCACGTTGTCGGCAGCGCGGACCACACCCTTCTCTACGAAGAGAAGGATGAGCTATTCGACATTTACGTCGAGCGCTCGCGCAGCGGCGACTACATCTACCTCACGTCGGACAGTAAGCGGACCAACGAAGTGCAGCTCATCCCGGCTTCGAAGCCCGAGGCTGCGCCGGTGGTGATGATCGCCCGCAAGTTCGATCTCAAGTACTACCCCGACCATCGCGGCAATCTCTTCTACATCATGACCAACGACGCCGGCATCAACTACCGCGTCGTGACCGCGAAGGTCGACGACTACGCGCAGGCGAACTGGAAAGAGCTCGTGGCGTACCGCAAGCCGGTGCGCATCGAAGCAGTCGATCTGTTCAAGGACCACATGGTCCTGCGCCTGCGCGAGGGCGGCCTCAGCCAGCTCGAGATTTACGATCTGCGCAGTGACACATTGAAGTCGCATCGCGTGAGCTTCCCGGAGCCGGCATACGCCGTGTTCCCGAACGCAAACGCTGAATTCGACACGAACACGTACCGCTACACCTACCAGTCGTTCATCACGCCGTCTTCGGTGTACGACTACGATCTCGACTCGAAGAAGCAGACCCTGCTCAAGCGCACCGAAGTCCTCGGCGGCTATGACCCGGCGAAGTACAAAGTCGAGCGTTTCTTCGTCACGGCGACCGATGGTGCGAAGGTGCCGGTGGCGATGGTCTATCGCAAAGACATCGACCCGAAGAAAAAGAATCCGCTGCTGCTCTACGCGTACGGCTCGTACGGTTCCTCGCAGCCGGACGGCTTCAGCTTCAACCGCTTCTCCCTCCTCGACCGCGGCATGATCTTCGCGCTCGCGCACATCCGCGGCGGCGGCGAGATGGGCAAGGAGTGGCACGAGCAGGGTCGGATGATGACCAAGAAGAACACCTTCACGGACTTCATCGACGTTGCCGATTACCTTGTCAAGGAAGGCTACACCTCGAAGGACAAGCTCGCGATCTCCGGCGGCAGCGCCGGCGGGTTGTTGATGGGTGCCGTTGTCAACATGCGTCCCGATCTCTTCAAGGCCGTGATGGCATACGTTCCGTTCGTCGACGTGATCAACACGATGCTCGACTCGTCGCTCCCGCTCACGACGCAGGAGTACATGGAGTGGGGCAATCCGAACGAGAAGGACGCCTATTTCTACATGAAGAGCTACGACCCGTACGGCAACGTCGAGAAGAAGGCGTATCCGACGATGCTCGTGCGCACGTCGCTCAATGACAGCCAGGTCGGGTACTGGGAGGCCGCGAAGTGGGTGGCCCGTTTGCGCTCGATGAAGACGGATGAAAACGAGCTTCTGCTCAAAGTGAACATGGGCGCGGGTCACGGCGGAGCCTCCGGCCGCTATGACAAGCTTAGGGAAGATGCACACGACTATGCATGGCTTCTCGGCCAGCTTGGCGTAAAGTAGTGTTTCTCCGGATCCCGGGCCGCCCTCACGGCGGCCCGGGTCCACGTCCGGAACGTCCGCATCGATGCTCACAGAACCACTTTCGCTTTTGATAGCGGCTGGCCCCCTGCCGGTGGAAGAGGTCGTGCGCATCGGTCGCGACATCGCCAGCTCACTCACGAAAGTACACGGCGAGCTCTTTCCGCTTGCGATCACCGTCTCGCCCGACGGCGTGCTGATCGACCCTCCGGGTCGCGCGGAACGCTCGCAGTACGGACCGTACTCCGCGCCTGAGCGCATTCTCGGCTCCGGTCCATCGCTCGCGGGCGACGTCTTCTCGATCGGTACGATCCTCTTTCACGCTGTCGCCGGTCACTCGGCGTTTCGCGGCGAGACCGCGGCGTCGATCATGATGTCCGCATGCACGGACGCGCCGTTGCCGGTACCCGCGAACGTTCCGCGCGCGCTCGCTGCAATCATCCTGCGTTGCCTCGCCACCGATCCCGGCGAGCGTTACGCGTCGCCGTCGATGTTGCGTGAGGCGCTCGAGCGCGTGCAGATGCGCGATGCGTTTCCGGGTCGACGCATTCTCGCCGCGGATGACGATCCCGCGTTCCGCGCGCTGTTCCAGCTCGCGGCTGCGAAGGTTGGTGTCGACGCCGATGTCGTTGCATCGGGACGCGAAGCCATCAACGCGATGAAAGCGCGGCGTTACGACGTCACGCTGATGGACCTCAACATGCCGCACCTCAGCGGATGGGAAGTGCTCGACTTCCTCCGCTCGCATTGGGAAGCGCGGCCGCGACGTCTGTTCATCATCACCGGATTTCGCGATCAGGATTTCAGCGCGGCCGATCGCGGACTCGTGACCGCGGCGTTGTACAAGCCGATCGCGCTCGATGATCTGCGCGCGCTCGTCACGGCCTCGCTGGGTGATGCGCCGCTCGATGTGCCGTCGATCGTGAAGCAGACGAAGCATCGGGTGTTTCTGTCGGCGTGATCTCGAATTGAAAATTGAAAATTGAAAATTGAAAGATCGGACATCGGTTGTGTCCGTTCCGATTTTTCAATTCTCAATTTTCAATTTTCAATTTAAGATCGTTACCGTCCTGCGTTACGCGAACGGCTCGGGAGGGTGTGATGGGCGAGGTCAGGCTGTTCCAGATCTGCTATGAGGGCGAGCTCACGGTCGAGGTTTCTCACGTGATGCGGCGTCTCGGTGCGGAACCCAATTTCGATCAGAGCTGGCAGGTGTTTCTGCCCGAGGGGCGTCATGCGGCGCCGCTCGTTCGGTATCTGCGTGCGCAGACGGCGGCCGATTCGCGACTGCTCGTCGCGTGCACGCAGTTCACGACCGCGCGCGATTTTCTGCTCGTGCGTCACAGCCTCACACCGGGCGCCGACTACTCCGAATTGCACAACGCACTCGATCGCCTCGGCACGGTCGTGCCGTTGCCGTTCGAGTCGACGTTCGTGATCCAGTCGCTCTACGCCACGCACATGCGCACCGACGTGAACACGCTCGGCCTCGCGTTGGGCGAGCTCTGTCCCGACGAGTCGCTGATGGTCACGGGCGTGAGTCATGACTGGGCGTTCTGCGATTCCGGCATCTCGAAGATGTTCGTCGGCGACGCATTCGAGGAAGCGCAATTCAAGACGTTTTGAGCCGTGCTGGCGCGCGGCGTTGTCGGTTTTCGGTTCTCGGTTGTCTGTACGGGGTCGCGGAACGGCGCAGACAACCGACCACCGACGACTGACAACCAATGAGGACGCTCGCGACCTCCATCGGCGACGCCGCTGATGACTTTCACAAGACCGTTGGGGCCTTTTTTTAGCCGCGTCTGGTAAAGATCTTGTATCGTCCCGCGATCGTTCGTCGGAAAGGGAGAGATATGGCAGAAGCCGCGACTGAAAAACACCCGAGAGGCCTATACGTTCTCTTCGGCAGCGAGATGTGGGAGCGCTTCAGCTTCTACACCGTCAACGCCATGCTGGCGCTGTACCTCAGAGACACCGTTCAGGGTTTCAGTTTCACCAACGCCGAAGCAGCCCGGGTCCAGTCGTGGTACCTGATGTTCGTCTACTTCACGCCGCTCCTCGGCGGGTTGCTGGCCGATCTCTTCCTCGGGTTCCGCAAAGCGATCTTGATCGGCGCCGTGTTCTTCATCGCCGGCCATGCGTTGCTGGCGGTACCGAACAACCTCATGGTCGTCTACGCTGCGCTGGCGTGTCTGGTCGTGGGCAACGGCTTCTTCAAGCCCAACGTCTCGTCGATGGTCGGCAACCTCTACTCCGAGGGGAGCCATCTCAAGGACAAGGCGTATTTGATCTTCTACATGGGCATCAACGTCGGCGCGGCGATCGCACCGATCGTGGCCGGATTCATTCAGCCGAGGTGGGGCTTCCATCCCGCGTTCTTCATGGGCGCCATCGGCATGGTGATCTCCGTGATCATCTTCAGCCTGAACCAGAAGCACGTGCGCCACGCCGATCGCATCCGCGGCAAGAGCGACTTCGCGCGCGCAGATGGATCGAAGGGCAATCAGGGAGCGGTCGCGGTGACCGAAGACCTGCCGCCGGTGCTGAACGAAGAAGCGCGGCTGATGATGGCCGTGCCGGAGTGGAAGCGCATCGTCGCGCTGATCGTGATCTTCCTGATCGTGATCGTGTTCTGGATGATCTTCCACCAGAACAGCCTGACGCTCACGTTCTGGGCCGAAGATCACACGCAGTGGACGTTCATCAAAGCGGGCGGCATTCTGTCGAACGCCATCAACGCGATCTGGATCGTCGGGTTGTCGCTGCCGCTGGCGTGGTTCTGGGGCTGGCTCGACAAGCGCGGACTCGAACCGTCGACGCCGACGAAGATCATGTACGGCATGATGCTCACCGGTCTCTCGATGGTCATCCTCTACTTCGCCGCGACGAAACACGGCTTCGACAAACCAGCGTTCCGAGTCGAGAAAGTCGATGAGCGCGGTACGTGGGTCTCGATCGCGAAAGAAGCGCGCGAACACCTGAAGATCACCATTCCGGCGACGCCGACTCCAGTGCAGAAGGGCGAGCAGACTCTGACGCTCGACCTGTGGCGCGTGAACAACAGCGGCACGACGCCGCAGCCGGGCGACTTCGTTCGACTGGAGAGTCACGACGCGACGCAGATCGTGGCGGGGCCGACGACGAAGGCTTCACTCTGGTGGCTGATCCTCATGTACGGCGTGATCTCCCTCGGAGAGCTGATGCTCAGTCCGATGGGACTGGCGCTCGTGTCGAAGGTCGCGCCGATCCGCATGCGCGGCCTGATGATGGGCGGCTGGTTCGCGGCAACCGCGATCGGCAACTGGCTCACCGGCATCGGCAAGTACTGGGATCTCTGGAGCCACGCTCATTTCTTCATCTTCCTCGCCGGCCTGGCGTTCCTGATGGCGGTAGTGCTGTTCCTGCTGCTCCGTCCTTTGAAGAAAGCCATGCCCGGAGTTTGATGCAACTTCAGGAGAACGTTTCTCTCGCGCCGTTGACCACCATTGGTATTGGTGGTCCGGCGCGATTCTTTTTTCGCGCGAAGACTGTCGATGACGTGCTCGACGCGCTGCAGTGGGCGCGCGAGCACGAGCAGCCCGTCTTCTTCCTCGGCGGCGGCAGCAATCTATTGATCTCCGATGACGGCTTCCGCGGTCTCGTCGTTCATCTCGATCTGCACGGCATCACGGTCGAGAAAGACACCGGCGGATCCGCGATGGTGAAAGTTGCGGCAGGGGAGCCGTGGGATCGCTTCGTGAAATACGCGGTGCGACGCGAATGGGCGGGCATCGAATGCCTCTCCGGGATTCCCGGCTCGACCGGCGCGACGCCGATTCAGAACGTCGGCGCGTACGGGCAGGATGTGAGCGAGACCATCGCGCGCGTCGAAGCGCTCGATCGCACGACCGGCCGCGTGACCTGGTTCACGAACGAAGAGTGCCGTTTCGGATATCGCTCCAGCATTTTCAAGAGCACCGAGCGCGATCGCTATGTCGTGCTCTCCGTGACGTTCCGCTTGCGTCCCGGCGGACCCGCGACGGTGAAGTATCCCGAGCTGCAGACGTACGTCGAAGAGCGCGGCGTCTCGCTCGATGATCTTTCGGGCGTGCGTGAATCAGTCATCGCCATTCGCAAACGCAAGGGCATGGTGCTCGATAAGAAGGATCCCGACACGCGCAGCGACGGCTCGTTCTTCATGAATCCGGTGCTCACCGCGGAGCAGTACGCGGCGTTCGCAGAACGCGCACCGGATGCGCCGCACTATCCCTCAGGCGATGAGGTGAAGCTCTCCGCCGCGTGGCTTATCGAACACGCGGGATTCCAGAAGGGGTTCATACACGGCAACGTCGGACTGTCGACGAAACACACGCTCGCCGTCGTGAATCGCGGACACGGAACCGCGGCCGAAGTGCTGGCGCTCGTGGGGATGATTCAGGATCAGGTGCGAGAGAAGTTCGGTGTGGAGTTGCATCCGGAGCCGAATTTCATTGGATTCGAATGAATCTGTTGCTGGTTCCTGGTTGCTTGTTCAAGGTGCCGCATCGCCAGACAGGTTGCTCTCGCGCTGAGGCACCCGGAACCAGCAACTAGCAACCAGCAACAGATTCACTCGACGCCGCTGCTCGTCGGAATCGGCTTCGACAGCGTCTTCCGGATCTGCTCGCGTTCGAGCAGGCGCTCGCGTTTGCGTTCGAGCGAGTCGACATCCTTGCGCAGCAGACCCGCGCGCAGCAGCGAGTTGATCGCCATCGCGTAATGCGGATCCGT
The DNA here is from genome assembly GCA_036009605.1 of Thermoanaerobaculia bacterium. Lineage (GTDB taxonomy): Bacteria > Acidobacteriota > Thermoanaerobaculia > Gp7-AA8 > Gp7-AA8 > QHVT01. The sequence continues at coordinate 10,342 of DASYLL010000269.1, forward strand.
TTCGTCGAGCTTGATGCCGGACTGATAGACCATTCCCTTGTCCGTCCGCGCGAGATGGCTCCAGACGACATGCGCGGATGTCGAGACCGCAATGTCGCCACGTTTGAATGCGATGCGGCCGCGCGTCCCGATGCGCAGAGGCTGTGGATGCGAGAGTTTTGCGCCGCCGAGGCTGAAATCGAGGATCACAATTTCGGCGGGACCGAACGTTCCGCTGATCGGCTCGGTGGCGATAAACCGGTCGCTTTTGCGCAGCTCGACGACTTCGATGGTCATGGCGGGATCTGTCGGATTCTACCCATTTTTGACGTAAGGAGCGAGCTTCTCCCGAATTACATCAGGCACCGGAACCGGCTTGAACTCACCGCGGCGCACGCAGACGAGGACGTACTGACCGGTCGCGACGATCGTGTCCGGATCCTGCGAGCGCCGCACTTCGAACTGGATGCGAATCGACGTTTCACCGATGCGGCCGAAGTACGCATCGACGATCAACAGCTCGTCGAGCGTTACCGGATGAAAGAAATCGCACTCCACGTGCACGCGCGGCAACCAGATGCCCATCTCGTCGATGAGTGTCTTGTACGCGAGGCCGCAGGAGCGGAACAACTCGACTTCGGCGAGGCCGAAGAAGCGGAGATACGCCTGGTAATTGATGATGCCCGCGGCGTCGATGTCTTCCCATCGAACGTATTCAGAGACCGAGAAACGCATGACGGGAAGTGTAGGCCTCTATGCCGCGCGCATTGCTACCCATGCTCCAACCATCGCCAGAAGCGCGGCCATCAACAACAGCCCCACAGATCCAATCGTCGGGACTCCTGCGGGTACTGCACCGACGACGACCGTGACCGTGTCGGAGTCGGCTCCGCTCGGATCGGCGGGCGAGCCGGAGACCGTAGCCGTGTTCGCAATGGAGCCTTCGTCCGTGGTCATCGCGCGGAACTGACAGCTCACCGTCGTGCCGACGGGAAGAGCGCCAATCGTCCAGGTCACGGTGTTTCCAGCCGCGCTTGCACAGGCGCTGTCGACAAACTGCAATCCTGCAGGGAGAACGTCCGTGGCTTCGACGCCGGTGGCATCGCTCGGGCCGTTGTTCGTCACTTCGAGACGGAACTCGATGATCTGTCCGGTGGTGATTGCCCCCGCCGTCACGAGCGTCTTCTCGATGTCGAGATCGGCAGCGATGCTGACGGTGGTCTGTGTCGTCGCCGTGTCATCGAATGCATCCGGCGGAATCCCGGTCGCGGACAACGTGGCGGTGTTCGTGATCGAGGCCGGAGCGCTCGGGGACACGGTGCCGCTGATCGTGTACGCGGCGCTCGCTCCTCCTGCGATCGTGCCGAGGGTGCAGGTCGCGCCGCCGGACGGGTCTTCGACGCAGCCCGCGGTCACCACGTTGGTGAGCGCTGCGGGCAGCGTGTCGTTAACGACGACGCCCGACGTCGGTCCGACGCCGCTGTTCGTCACGGTGATCGTATACGTCAGCTGCTGGCCGGGAGCGACGGGATCCGGCGCATCCGATTTGGTGATGGAGAGCGCGGTGCAATTCGTCTGCGGTCCGCCGAGGAACGTCGTGGCGTCGACGTTCTCGGAGATTGCGTCGCCGGTCCCCGGACCTTCGCCCGAAGGTCCGGACGGCGTGCCCCACCAGTTGCCGTTCGCGTCGATGGTCTCGCTCGTGCCGGCAGTCGCTCCATTGAAAATCCCGTAGGCACTGTTGCCGACGAAGTTGTTCGTGTGTACGTCCACCGCGGTACCGGCGAGAAGATTTCCGCTCTGAGCCGTGACAGGGTCGTACACGGTGATGCCGTGGACGAAGTCGGTGAACTCATTGCAGGTGATCGTGACGGCGTCGTTTCTGGGACCGCGTGTCGCGGAGTTGGTCTGCAGGTAAATGGCCGCGAATGGCGGCGTGCCGGTGGAAACGACGTCGTTCCCGTCGAACGTGTTTCCGCTGATCACCACGGGTCCGTCGCCCGCGAGATGAATACCCCACGTCGACGTGGCTGTGCCGAATGTCCCGGAGAACGTAAGGTCGTTGTTGCTGATGGTGAGCGGTGCGTGCGTGAGCGTGCTCTGGAAGGCGGTCACGATCGCGCCGCGATTGGTCGGGCCGAAGAGGACGCCGACGTTCACGTTGATGATGTTGTCCGAGATGACGACGTCCGGGCCAAGGCCGAGCGTGAGGGCGGTGAGGGAGACGGCCGGGCCGGTCTGATTCGTGAACGTGTTCCCGGAGATCTCCACGTCGCTAAAGTCCGTGCCGGAATTCACATATCTCTTGTCGATCAGGACGCCGAGGTAGTTGCCGGTGAACTGGTTCGAGGCGATCAGAGAGTCCTGCAATTCTTCGAGATAGAACGCCGCGAGAGAGAGGTTCGTGAAGGTGTTGCCGGTGGCCTGCAGGTCACGCAGCGTGGACGTGTTGCCATCGTTCGGTCCATAGATGCCGACGCGGGTGGAGTCGTTCGCGTTCGTGGTGGACGAGAACGTCGAACCGGTCAGGACCAGGCCGTCGACATGGGAGTTCGAGGCCATGCGAATGCTGTAGAGATTGTTCGAGAACGTGCTGTTGGTGATGGTGAGGTCGTTGACCGTCGTCTCGATGTTGATGCCGCGCGCCGAGCCGTCCAGGAAGTCGCGGATGATGACGTTCGAAATGTTCTCGTTGTCGAGCGGCGAGGCAAAGTCGTAACGGATGCCTGCGGCACTCGACACCCCGGCTCCACCGATCTCCTGGATGATGAGATCGGAGATGGTCACGTTGTCAGCCTGGACGTGAAACCCGTAGGTCGAAGACGCGATGACGTTGATCAGCGTGGCATCGCGGTCGACTCCGTCGATGATCACTTCTTTTGCCACGAAGATGGTCCCCTCGGCATACGTGCCGTCGCAGACCTGAATCGTGTCGCCCGTCGGATTCGCGGCCGCGAGCGCAGCCGTGATCGTGGTGAATGGCGCTCCCGCGCATTGCGCACCGTCGTCGTCGACAATCAGTGTGGCCGCGACGGCAGGGTTGGCAATCAGAAGCGCGAGACAGAAAACGAGCACACCACGAACGACAAGATTCATGCAGACCCTCGCAAATTTTCCGGATGAAACGGAGATTGCCGTTGCTGATTCGGCAACCGCGGACTGTGTTTGAGATCTGCATCCTTGCACGGATCGCCCCGGTGCGATTCCTTAAGGAAACAGAGCGGTTGTTAACCCGCGGCCTCTTTCCTCCGTAGTAGGTCCAGAAAGCGGAGGTCACGTTCCATGGAAGCAACAATGGTCTGGATTCCAATCATCGGCATGCTGTCTTCATCGACGATGGTGGTCCTGGTGGTTTATTTCGTCACGCGCGCACGCCAACGTCGCGCGGAAGCGCAGGTGGAGATGCAAGCGCGGCTGATCGATCGATTCGGAACGGCGCCGGAGCTCATCTCGTTCCTGCATTCGCCGGCGGGTCGGCAGTTCATCTCGGGCGTGCAGAGCGCGCCGGAAGTGCTGACGCGCGAGCGCATCATGTCCGGCTTCACACGCGCGGTCGTGCTGTCGTGTCTCGGACTGGCGTTCATCTGCCTCACGTTCATGTACGACGACGACTGGGCCGTCCCTGCCTTCATCGTCTTCTCCCTCGGCATCGGCTACTTCATCGCCACGCTCATCTCGTACAAACTGTCTGCGAAAGTGCATGCGGGCGAGCTGGCCCCGTCGCGTGACATCGTCAATCCGTGAATTGTCTGACTCATGACTCTCATGTTCGCCGCGATGTCACTGCACGCGCCGGTTCCGGTTTTTCCGGAAACGCGGAGCCGCACCGGTAAGCCGAGCCCGATGGACGAGGCGCGATTCGAGCTGCTCTATCGCCGCATGGCAGGCGGCCTCTGGTCGTACCTCTTCCGTCTGACCGGCGACGCCGCGATCGCGGACGATCTGTTGCAGAAATCGTTCTTCCGTTACCTGCGCGCGAATCCGACGCTGGCGAGCGAAGAGCACACGCGCCGCTGGATTTTCCGCACGGCGACGAATCTCGCGTTCGATCATTTCCGCGAAACGAAACGCGAGCGCACACGCGATGAAGCGAGCGCGCGCAGCGAAGCGGGTCCGTCGATGGAGCCGCGCGAAGTGCTGCGCCACGACATGATGAAAACGTTCGGCGAGCTCAAGCCGCGCGAGCGCGCGCTGTTGTGGCTCGCACACGTCGAAGAGGCCGATCACGAAGACATCAGCGAAGCGCTCGGCGTGAAGCCGAAGAGCGTCAAGGTCCTGCTCTTCCGCGCACGCAAACGCCTCGGCGAGTTGTTGACGAGGAAGGGTCTGGCCCCGGAGGTGAAGCGATGAGCGAAGCCTGCCGCTTCGAGCGCGATGTCCTCCGCGCCGCCGAAGAGGATCGCTGGACGGATTCGCTGCGAGACCATCTGACGGCGTGCGATGAATGTATCGCGACCGCGTCCGTCGCGCCGTGGATGGAGAGCTTCTCGCGCATCAGCGATCGAGAGCACATCCTCCCCGATCCCTCGGTGGTCTGGCTGAAAGCGAAACTGCTGCAGGGCACCGTCGACGCCGACCGCGTTTCACGTCCGCTCGACATGGCGCAGATCGCGGCTTACATCGTCGTTGCAGGCGGTTGGGCGGCGCTGCTGACGTGGCGATGGGGCGCGGTCGAAGGTTGGCTGCGTGGATTCACGCCGAGCGGAATCGTGACGTCGATGGTGACGCGCACGGAATCGATGTCGATGTCGTTCTTCACGATTCTGTTCGTGTTGGCGTCGATGACGGTGACGCTCGCGCTGCACACGATCCTGGCAGAGGAGTAGTGTGGAGTGGGGCGGGC